>CAZXHR010000167.1:0-5849 GCA_964640465.1 uncultured Opitutaceae bacterium | reverse complement strand
CGCTCGACGATCTGCTCGATGCGCCCCGACTCCGCGCGCAGGTTCTCCAGGAAACGGCGACGCTCCTCCGGCGGCATCTCCTCGCCGAGCAGCTCCGCCGCGCCACGCACCGCGGCCAGCGGCGCCTTGATCCCGTGCGCCAACGCCTGCGTCGTGCGCTCGACGTGCTTCTTGCCCTCCAGCGTCTCGCGCATCTCGGCAAACGCCTCCCCGAGCTCGCGCAGCGTGCGACCGGGCAACGCGGGCAGTGGTGCCGGTTTCCCGTCGCGCACGGCGCGGGCATAGCCGGTGAGCCGCTCAAGCGGCGCGATCACCCAGTTGGTCGCCACCAGCAGCGCCAGCAGCAAGACGAGCCCGCCGCCGATCGCGCCGTAGAGGATTCGCCGCTGGGCAGCAGCCACCAAGGTGTTGATCGAGCGCGTGGGCTTGCCGAGCGACAACACACCCACGATGCGGTCGCCCCGCCGGATCGGGGCGGCGAAGTAGAGCACAAGCGACTCGTTGTCGCCCGGGATCGACTGCGTGGCACGCGCGCCGTACTCGCCGGCGAGCGTGAGCCGGACATCGCGCCAGTGCGAATAGTCAGCGCCTTCGTCGCGGCCGTTGTCGGAGTCAAAGACCACGCGACCAGTCGCATCGGTAACATAGACACGCAGGTCGATCTGCGTTTTCCGCATCGAGTAGACTTGGGCGACAAACTCGCGGCTGCGGGTGGCGGCAAAGGCCGTGCGCAGCGGCTCGGGATCGGGCGTGTCGCCACGGAGTTGCGTCTCCAGCAACGCAGCCAGCAGCCGCGAGGAGTCGACCATCGATTCTTCCATACTCTCGAGGTAGCGCGGCTTCACCTCGGCGAGCACCGTGCGCACGAGCAGCCAGCCGCCGACGCAAAACACGGCGACGAGAAACAACGCGAGACGCAGCCGCAGGCTCATGTCTCCTCCCGCAGCGAGTAGCCCAGGCCGCGATGCGTCTGGATCGGATCGGCTGCAGGCGCGACGGCGCGGAGCTTGGCGCGCAACGTCTTCACATGGGCGTCGACCGTGCGGTCGGTGGCCGAGCCAGGATCGGGCCATGCAGCATCCATAAGTTGGTCGCGCGTGAAGACGCGACCCGGATGCGCCACAAGCGCACGCAGCAGGCGGAACTCGGTCGCCGTGAGCTCGAGAGCCACGCCGCGGTAGGCGATCCGGCAGCGCGCCTCGTCCACCGTCCAGACCGCGTGTGCGCCGGCACCGATTCCCGTCTCCGGACTTCCGGACTTTGTAACGTAATACGTTACATTCTCCTCGGGGACGGAGGAGCCGGTGAACGCGCCGCGGGGAGCGGGCGATGAAGACAAAGGCGGAGCCGGGGATGCCGACGCTGGTGCCAGCGGTGCACGGCGGCGGAGCACGGCCTTCACGCGGGCGGTAAGCTCTCTGGGCGAAAAGGGTTTCGCGATGTAGTCGTCGCCGCCAATCTCAAGTCCCACGACGCGGTCGATGACCTCGCTGCGCGCGGTGAGGAAGATCACGGGAAGATCGGGATGCCGGGCACGCAGCTCGCGACAGAAGTCGAAGCCGTTCGCGTCGGGCAGGCCCACATCGAGCACGACGAGCGCGGGCAACGCCACCGCGAGTGCCTCGCGTGCCGCGCCAGCCGTGGCGCACCACTGCGGCGCGAAACCCTCGGTGCGCAGCGCGTACACGACGGTGTCGGCGATGGCGCGCTCGTCGTCGACAACGAGGATGGCGGGGCTAACACCGTTGGGCATGGCGGACTTGTGGCGGAACCGTGACGCGGCGGCAAGTGCCCCGCACATTGCGAAAAGGCCGCACGATGCAGAACCGTGCGGCCGGGGAGAGCGTGAGTCTGGCTGCGCTCAGCGCCAGCACCCTTCGATAAAGATGTAGCCGTGCCCGCGGTGCTCCCAGCGCGGCGCCACCCAGTGACGGCGGCCGTGCGGTGGCCGATCCCATCGCCCGCCGATCCAGACATGGCGGCCGCCATGCCAGGCCCAGTAACCGTCGATCCAGACAAAACCGACACCGGGACAAGGGGGACGGTGGTATTCGCGGCGCGGCGGAGGTGGAGCGACCACGACAATGCCATCGCTGCGCCAGCCATCGTTCTCGACGACGACCGTCGTGCGCGGGTGCACGCCCACTTCACGCCAAACGCCCGGAATGAACACGTAGCCGTGCCCGTGGCGTACCCAGCGGGGCGCGACCCAGACAACGCCGCCGCGCGGCGGCAGATCCCAGCGCCCGGGGACCCAGACTCGCCGGCCGGCCTCGAAGCCCCAGTAACCGCCAATCCAGACATGCGAGGGCGAGGGCCGGGCAATGATGACTTCGCGCGGCGGCGGCGGCGGGGCCTCCTCGACGACGGTGGCCGTGGAGGCGGAGGCGATGGCATCGTCGTCGGCGGAATCGGCTGCGTTCCGCCACCCACCCTCGACGAGCGCGTAGCCGCCCTCCTTCTTCTCCCAGCGCGGAGCGACCCAGACGGTGCCCTCGGTCGGTGGAAGTTCCCAGTGGCCGCTTTCCCAGGAATAGGCGCCGTCCTTCCAGGACCAGTGACCGGAGACGTAGACGTGCTGGGGCGAGGGCTGGCTGTCGACCGAGTCGGTGCCGGAGGTCGGCAGCGGCTTGTCGAGCAGCGGCGGAGGCGTGGCGGAATCCTCGGCTACGAGAGCCAATGACGATCCGAGCAACGCGACTCCGAGGAAAGACACGCGAGCGGCTCGCCCAAGCGAACGGCCCGTGGCCGGAAAACAAGAGGAGGAGGGATGCATACGTGATGAAGAGACGTTTTGTGGGATGAATTGGTTCCACACTTGCGAACGGCGCCCATCCTACCGGGCCGCGCCGGTAGAGCAAGCGACGCCGGGCCGGGCGGCACCCGCAGCGGTCCGGCGGGCCTCGCACAGATCCGGCGGCCCCTCCCTCACAGCGCGAAATACGGCAGGAGCAGGTCCTCCATCGTGTAAAATCCCCTCTTGCGCCCGTACAGATTCGTCGCCGCAAACAGGGCACCGTTGCCGAACGCCTCGCGCGAGATCGACTCGTGCTTGAGCCGCACGGTCTGGAACGGGAACCCGAAGAGCACCTCGTGCGTGCCGATGATGCCGCCGGCACGGATCTTCTTGATGCGGCTATGCTTGATGCCGAGGGCGTCGGCGATGCGCTTGGCCGTTCCGGACACATCGGCCTTCGCCTTGAAATGCTCCTCGACGATCTCGATGTCGGTGTACGGCGCGATCTTCTGAAGCACCTTCGAGGCGAGCATGAGAAAGTTGATGCCGATCGTGATGTTCGGCGACCAGAGCACCGCCGTGCGGCGCGCGAGCTTCTTGAGAAGAACGATCTTCACCCGCGGATAATTGGACACCGCCGTGACGATCGCGACGTCGCGCTTCGCCGCCGCCTCGCCGTAGTAGTCGATGCCATCCTCGGCGGAGAAATCGACGACGACATCCACCGGATGCCGCTCGAACAGCTCCTCCGCGGTGAACTCGTCGCGCGAGTAGATCAGACCGGGATCGTTCGAGGGGAACCCGAGGAACTCGGGCACCGAGCGATGCTCCATCTTCGTGCTTCGCCGCACCACCCACTCCAGCTCCACTTCCGGGCTCTGCAAAAACACCGTGGCGACCGAGCGCCCTGCCCTGCCAAAACCGAAGATTCCCACTTTCATGATCCTGCTCCTTTCCTGTTGCACCGCGCGCACCGGCAAGGGCCCGCACAGTCGTGTTGCGTGTGATGCCCGGCGGCCAGGCCACCAGGCGGCGATTCTCCCATCGCGCCCCAAGGACGTACGCCTCGATCCGGCCCTGTAAAGGGCAAGTTCGCCAAAGACCGAAAAAAAGACGCGGTCGCCGCCAGCCGACTACACACAAGCAGCGAAGCCGGGATTGCCCTCCGCCCGCGGGCCCACGAAACTCGCACCCTTCCACAACACATCCCATCGCCGCCCGATGTCCGCACCGCTTCCCGAAGTCTCCGGCTCCGAACCCGCCAACCAGCCCGCCTGGCTCAGCGCCCTGCGCCGCGGCGAGAATCTCGTCGTCGTGTTCGCGCTCGGCGCGATGATGCTCCTGCCTGTGATCGAAATCGTGCTGCGCTCGTGCGGCTGCGTGGGCGTGACGGCGTCGACCGTGCTGGTGCAGCACCTCGTGCTTGCGGTGGGCATGCTCGGCGGCGCGATTGCGGCGCGCGACAACCGCCTGCTCGCCCTCTCGGCGGCAGCGCAGTGGTTCAAGGGCGGCGCGCTGACGTTTGCGCGCGTGGTCGGCTACGGCTTCGCCGCGGCGGTGAGCACAGCGCTGGCGGTGGCGAGCTGGGACTTCGTGCTCTCGCAGCGCGCGCTCGGGAAGATTTTCGCCTACGGCGTGCCGGTGTGGGTCGTGCAGCTGCTGCTGGTGGTCGGCTTCGCCCTCATCGCGGTGCGGCTGGTCTGGCACGCCTCGGAGAAGAGGCGGTGGAAACTGGCGACACTGCTGCTCGCGGCGGCGCTGCTCGCCATCGTCGTTTTCGTCAACGGCCGGGAGATCGATCCTGAGCCGCTGCGCTGGCCGGCGATGGTCGTGCTGCTCGTCTCCGTGGCGCTCGGTGCGCCAATCTTCACGGCGCTGGGCGGCGCGGCGCTCATCCTCCTCTGGACGGCCGGCGAGCCGGTGACGGGCGCGCTGCTCAAGCAGTACCAGCTCACGGTGAACCCGTCGTTGCCGAGCATCCCGCTGTTCACGCTGGCCGGGTATTTCCTAGCGGAGAGCGGCGCGGCGAAGCGGCTGGTGCGGCTCTTCCTCGCCCTCTTCGGCAGCCTGCGCGGCGGGCCGGCGATTGTGACGTCGCTGGTGTGCGCGTTCTTCACGTCGTTCACCGGCGGCTCCGGCGCGACGATCCTCGCGCTGGGCGGCGTGCTCATGCCGGTGCTGGCGGCGGCGAAGTATTCCGAGCGCTCGTCGCTCGGCCTGCTCACCGGCGCGGGCTCGCTGGGCATGCTGTTCCCACCCTGCCTGCCGCCAATCCTCTACGCGATCATCGCCAGCAGCGGCGGCGAGGTGAGCATCTCGATCGAGCAGATGTTCCAGGGCGGTTTCCTGCCCGGCGTGCTGCTGGTCGCGCTGACGGTGGGCTGGGGCCTCTACATCGGACGGCACTCGCCGGCGGATACGGTGCAACCATTCGACCGACGCGAGGCGCTGGCGGCAATCTGGGCGGCTAAGTGGGAACTGCTCGTGCCGGTGGTGGCACTGGCGGCGCTGTTCGGCGGCTTCGCGACGCCGGTCGAGGCCGCGGCGCTCACGGCGGCGTACACCTTCCTGATCTCCGTCGCGATCCACCGCGACCTGAACCTCTTCCGCGACGTCCCGCGCGTGATGGCCGAGTGCGGCCTGCTCGTGGGCGGCGTGATGCTCATCCTCGGCGTGGCGCTCGGCTTCACGCACTACCTCGTCGACGCGCAGATCCCGGACCAGGCGGTGGCGTGGGCAACGGGCGCGATCCACTCGAAGTGGTTGTTCCTGCTCGGGCTCAACGTCGTGCTGCTGATTGTCGGCGGCCTGGTCGAGATCTACGCCGCGATCGTCGTGATGGTGCCGCTGCTGTTGCCGCTGGGGCAGGCGTTCGGCATCGATCCGGTCCACCTCGGCATCATTTTCCTGGCGAACATGGAGCTCGGATTCTTGGCGCCGCCGGTGGGGCTCAACCTCCTGCTCTCCTCCTACCGCTTCAACAAACCCATGACGGAGGTCACGCGCGCCTCGCTACCGATGCTGGCAGTGATGTTCGTCGGCGTGCTCCTGGTCACCTACGTGCCGGCGCTGACGACCTGGCTGCCGGGGCTGTTCCGGTAGGCGCGGGGGG
>CAZXHR010000166.1:0-9354 GCA_964640465.1 uncultured Opitutaceae bacterium | reverse complement strand
GCCGGCGAGGCTGGCGCCGGTTTCGCCGTAGTGGCCGAGGAGGTCCGCAACCTCGCTCAGCGCTCCGCCCAGTCGGCCAAGGAGACCGCATCGAAGATCGAAGTGGCCATCCACAACAGCGATCGCGGTGTCCAGATATCGGAGAAGGTCGCCCAGTTCCTGCACGAGATCCTTGAGAAGGTCCGCCGGGTCGACGAGCTTGTCGGCGAGATTGCCACCGCTTCACACGAGCAGTCCCAAGGCATCGGTCAGCTGAACACCGCGGTGGGGCAGATGGACAAAGTCACCCAGGCCAACTCCGCCAGCGCTGAGGAGACCGCCAGTGCGGCCGAGGAGCTCAATGCCCAGGCGCTGTCTTTGCGGGAGTCCGTGGCGGAGTTGCGCCAGCTTGTCGGAGGCGCGCAGCGTGAGGTTACCGGCGGTGTTGCCGCGACTCACTCCGGCGTCATCACCCCGCCCAAACTTCATGTCGAGCGGCGTCCCGCCGCGGCCGCTTCGCATGCGCTCGAAGGCGCCTTTGCGGCGCACTCGGCGGCCACGAAAGGGGACAAGGACAAGTTCTTTGTCGACGCGGATACGACGACGAAGAAATAGGCGCCCTGGCCGCGCAGATCGGCCACAGGCATTTCCAGCGCCGCCCCGATTCCGGGCGGCGCTGCCTTTGTGCCGGGACCGGTGGACGCACCCGTTCGACTGCGAAACCCCGGCCGAAAGGGCCGAGGTGGTTTGTCCCGAACGCCGGGCCGCCGGAGGACCTGGCATCCAGGAAGTGCGAATCGCATGCGCGTTTGTGTCAGCTCCGGGAAGGGGAGCTGACACGGTTACTCGCCTCTCGGCCTAGCCATCACTTGCCCGTGCCGGTTTGTGTTGTGGGCGTTGCGGCCGGCAGCGGCTCGGGGAGCACGATGTAGCTGACGAGGCGCTCCGGCTGCAGGTACTTCGCGGCGAAGGCATTGATCTCCTCGCGGGTGATTGCGGTGACATCGGCCGTGCGGGTGCGCGCCCAGTCGAGACGTTGCGGTTGCTCGCGGCAGGCGGCGAGCACGGCGCCAAGCCAATAGGGATTGGTGCGCGCGCTCTCGGCGAGTTGTGTGAGGATCGGCTGCTTGGCGCGCTGGAGCTCGTCGTCGGTGATTCCGCCGGTACGGAGCGACTCGGCGATTTCGCGGACGGCGGCGAGAATCGTCGGTGCCTGGGCGGGCTCGACGCCGATCTGGACAAGGAGGTATCCGTAGCCCGGGAACGTGTCGCTGCCGTTGTTGGCGCTTTGCGGGCTGTAGGCGCCACCGAGCCCCTCGCGGATTTTCAGACGGAGGCGGTCCTCGATGACGGAGGCGAGCACGCCGAGCCGGCGGTTGCGCGGCGCGTCGAGAGCGTCGTCGGTGGGCCAGAAGACGAAGACGGTGCCGCGGGCGATCTCGGTCTGGACCTTGCGCTCCTGGGCGGAGCCGACGGCAGGGAATGCGAGCCGGCGCTCGGCCTTGTAGGCGGGTTTGGCGGAGCGGGCGGGGAGGGCGCCGAAGGTCTTCGCGGCAAGGGCAATGGTGGCCTCGATGTCGATGTCGCCTACGATGCTCAGCTCGAGCGGCCCCTTGGCGAGCTCTGGAGCGAGCCAAGCGCGGACGTCGGCCATCGTGTAGCGGGAGAGCGTTTCCAGGGGGGGGATACCGAAGCGCGGGTCGCCGCCAGCAAGCGCGCGCTCGATCTCGAGCTGGAACGTGCCCTCGGGCATGTGCCCGAGTCGGGTGTAGAGCTGGGCCATGCCGCGCAGGAGCAGCCGTTCGGCCTCGGGGCGATAGCCGGGATCGGTGGCTTGGGCGGCGAGGAGCTGGAGCTCGAGTTCGAGATCCTGCGGCGTGGTCCGGCCGGAGACGACGAAGGCGTTCTTGCCGACGGCGAGGCTGGCGCCCACGGAGCGGCCGGCGAGGATACGGCGGAGGTCGTCGGAGCTGTGCTTGCCGAGACCCATGAGGCCGGCGGCGGCGCTGGTGAAGAGGTCGAGGCCAGGCTTGTCGGCGGGCATCGAGAGCAGGCCGCCTCCGAGTCGGGCGGTGAGCTGTATGGTGGCGGCTTGGAAGTCGGTCTTCTTGAGGTTGAGCGTCACGCCGTTGGCGAAGTCGACCTGCACGATGCCGAGGTCGGCGACCTCGCGGCGCGCTGTGATGCTGCCGGCGGGACCGAAGTCGGCGTAGCCCCAGGAGGCGCTGTCGATCTTGGCGGGCGCGGCGACGGCGACGGCGCGGCTCTCGGCGAAAGCGGCGGTGACGGCGGCGGCATCGACCTCGGCAGGGAGGTTGCCGGAGACGACGATCATGCGGCCGGGCGCGGCCCAAGCGGTGCGCAGGGCGGCGAGGCAATCGTCGACGGTGACCTTCGCGAGTGCGGGTCGGTAGAGCTCGCGCGTGGCGGTGGGGTGCTCGAAGACGTTTTTGTGGAGGATGGTGTTGGCGAGGCCGGCGGAGAGCGCGGGCGAGCGGCGGGTGGGGGCTTGCTGGACGGCGTTGTCGAGGATGGTGCTCATGTTGGCGGTGGCCTCGCTCAACTCGGCGGGCTGGAAGCCGTGCTCAAGGGCGCGGCGGAGCTCCTGCTCGGCCACGGCGAGGGCGGGACGCCACTGCTCGGGCTTGGTCGTGGTGATCTCGAACGAGCTGTTCGAGAGGAAGTCGAGCATCTCGTCGGTCTTGGCTTCGGCGGAGGTGAAGGGCACGCCTTCCTTCTTGGCGAGCTCTTCGAGACGGCGGTTGAGCATCGTGTAGGCGAGCTGGCGGGGCAGGTACTTGAGGCGGTTGGCGGCGGTGTCGGGCTCGAAAGCGTAGGGAACGAGCGTCTGGATACTCACGGTGATGCGCGGCAGTTCGGCGTCGCGGTGGACGTAGGCGCGGACATCCTGCGGCATATCGATGGTGCCGAGTGGGGGGGCGGGGCGGGGGGGGGCGAGGCTTTTCATGTCGCCGAAGGCGGCGGCGACCAGCGCGGCGACGGCGGCGGGATCGACCTGACCGACGACGACCAGTGCCATGCGCTCGGGACGGTACCAAGTGTTGTAGAAGTCGAGGAACTGCTCGCGCGTGGCGGTGCGGATGACGTCCTCGGTGCCGATGGGCATGCGGTCGGGGAGGATCGAATGCGGCATGAGGAAATGCCACTCGGCCTCCATCGCGCGGTAGTCGGCGGAATCGCGGTCGCGCTTCTCGGCGAGGATGACGCCGCGCTCCTGCTCGATCTCGGCGGGGAGAAACAGGTTGCCGTCAGCGTAGTCGCGGAGGGCCTTGAAGGCCTCGCGCAGGGAGTCGGCGTCGTTCTTGGGGAGCTCGACCTGGTACATCGTGCGCTCGAGGCCGGTGGAGGCGTTGGTGTCGGGACCGAAGGCCATGCCCAGGCGCTGGAAATACTCGATGAGCTGGCCGGGGGGATAGTTGCGGGTGCCGTTGAAGCCCATGTGCTCGATGAAGTGGGCGAGGCCGCGCTGGGCGTCGGTCTCCATGAGGGATCCGGACGCGATCAGGAGGCGGACGCTGACGCGGTCTTTGGGCTCGGCGTTGGGGAGGATCGCGTAGCGCAGGCCGTTGTCGAGCCGGCCCCAGGTGACAGCCGGGTCGACCGGGATGTCGCTGGTTACGTGCGGCCAGTCGGTCGCGGGGGCAGTGAGCGGCGCGGCGACGGCGCGGAGGGCGAACGTGAGGAGCAGACCGATCAGGAGGAACGGCAGGGTACGGTGCTTCATGCGGGCGCGAGTCAGGCGCAACTTCGCGGCGGGCACAAGTCGGGCGTGGCGGGCGGTCGCCGGACGGGAATGACGGTTCGGTGCGGGCGCGGCAGCGGCGAACGCCGGGAACCCGGTTCGGCCTCAATCCTCACGATACCTTGGCAGAAATGCACGAATGGTGCAGGCGTCCTGCGGGTAGGGCGAACCCTCCGGGTGAGCCGCGGCTCAGCGGGGACGCTTCGCCCTACCTCAAGCAAGGACGTTTCGTCGTGAGGATTCAGGGGTTCGGCAAACACGCAATCCTGAGCTTGTGCCTCCGGCGGAGGGCTCCGATTTTCCACACTTTCCCCCACAACGACATGCTCTGGCTCTACCGACTCGTTTTTCTTCCTGCGATGCTGCTGGCCGCGCCGTTCTACCTGCGGCGCATGTGGAAGCGCGGCGGCTACCGCTCGGGGTTTGGGCAGCGGTTCGGCACGGTGGCGCCGCTGCCGGCGAAGCGCCCGGGCGTCGCCAGAATCTGGCTCCAGGCGGTGAGCGTGGGCGAGGTGCTGGCGATGGCGCCGCTGGTGAAACGGCTGGCCGAGAGCGGCCGGGCCGAGGTCTACCTGACGACGACGACGAGCACCGGCTTCGCGCTGGCGAAGGAGAAGCTCGCCGCGACGACGGTGGGCGTGGGCTATTTCCCGCTGGATTGGTGGCTGTTCAGCCGGCGCACGTGGAACGCGGTGCAGCCGGACCTCGTGCTGCTGGCCGAGAGCGAGCTCTGGCCCGAACATCTCACGCAGGCGCGCAAGCGCAAGGTGCCGGTGGTGCTCGTCAACGCCCGGCTTTCCGACCGCAGCTTCCGCCGGCTCCGGTCCGTGCGCACGCTGGCGTGCTCCCTCTACCGTAGGATCGCGCGTATCTTGCCCTCCTCGGAGCAGGACGCGGAGCGCTTCCGCCAGCTCGGCGTGCCGGCGGAGAAGCTGGTCGTGACGGGCAACCTGAAGTTCGACGTCGCCATCAAGACTCTCGACGTGTGGGAGCGCTCGATGCTCCGCCGCGAGCTCGGTTTTGCGGACAACCAGCTTGTCATCCTCGGCTCGTCGACATGGCCGGGCGAGGAGCAGGCGATGCTGCGCCTGCTCGAGCGCGCACGGCGCGACGGCATGATCTGCCAGCTCCTCCTTGTGCCTCGGCATGCGGAGCGACGCGGCGAGATCGAGGCGCTACTGCGCACGCGGCCCCTCAACTGGCACCTGCGTTCGCGCGGCAACGCCGTCGGCCAGGTCGATGTCTGCATCGCGGATACGACCGGCGAGCTCCAGAAGCTCACGCAGGTGGCGGATTTGGTCTTTGTCGGTAAGAGCCTGCCGCCCAACGAGGGCGGGCAGACGCCCATCGAGGCGGCGCTGCTCGAGAAACCGCTGATGTTCGGCCCCGCGATGAGCAACTTCCGGCCGGTGGTGGAGACGCTTCTGGGCTGCGGCGCGGCGGTGCGCGTGGCCGACGAAGTCGAGCTGGTCGACCGCGGGCTGGAGTTGTTGCGCGACGAGAAGCGTCGCGTGGCGATGTCGGCCGCGGCACACGATTGGCACAAGGCCAACCAAGGTTCGATGGAGCGTACGCTGCGCGAGTTGGACGGCTATCTGACGGCGCGCTGAGTGCGAAGAAAGCCCGGGAGCGCGGGCAACCGTGGCGCGTCGCGTAGACCAAACGGATCTCGGCGAGAGAGCGTACCGCAGCGGAGACGATTCGGCCCAACGCGCCCCTCGGGTGCGGCGTGCGGGCGACAGGTGAGGGCCGATGACGCGTGCACGAAGGGCGAAACCGGCGGTGCGCGGTCGACGTCTGAACACCATCGCACCGAACTCACAGGACTCTCTGGATCTGCCAGCACTGCCGCAGCAATGGCCGCGCTGGGTGCTGCTGCTGGGGCCGATGATCCTCGCACTCATGGCCGCGCAGCTGTGGTTGAGCGGCCATGTCGATCCGGCCTCGGCGCTGGTGTTCGCCGCCACCGACTCGCTGCCGTGGTTCGCGGCACTGCCGTTTGTGCTCTGGCTGGCCAACCGCTTCCCGCTCGATGAATCCGTGCGTTGGCGCAACGCCCTGCTGCATATTGCGGCAGGGTTGACGTTGTCGCTGGTGCTGCCGTTGGTGGCATTCGGGCTGATGCGCAGCCTCGACCTCGGGCCGGCCGGCGGTCCGTTCTACGGGCCACATGGTGATCACCCGATGCCCCTTCCCGGGGGCTTCGATCAGGACCTCCAGCCTCCGCAAAACAGGGACGGAGGCATCCCTCGGGACTTTCCGAAGATGCGCGGCCCGGACGATGGCCTGCGCGGGCTTCCCGGCGAGCCGCCGCGGCCGATGTGGTGGCGGATCGCGGTCATGCGGGCCCCCGTGCATTGGTTGCTGTACGCGCTGGTGCTCACCAGCATGCATGGCTGGCGGGCGTCGCGCCTCGCCCGTGCCCGGGAGCGGCGGGAGGCCGAGTTGGAACGCCAGCTGATCGAGGCACGTCTCACGGGACTAACCCGGCAGCTGCATCCGCATTTCCTTTTCAACACGCTCAACACAATCGTCGAGTATGTGCGCTCCAACCCTGCGCTCGCTGAGGAGATGGTGATCGACCTGAGTGAGCTGCTGCGGCACGCCCTGCGGGCCTCCGACCGGCATGTGGTGCCGCTGGCAGAGGAGCTCGAGCTGCTCGACCGCTATCTGGCGATCCAACGGGCGCGTTTTGGCGAGCGGCTGCGGGTCGAGCGGCAGATCGAAGCGGAGGCGCTGATGGCCAGGGTACCGGTGCTGTTGCTGCAGCCGCTAGTGGAGAATGCGCTAGTACACGGGTTGGACCGGAGCGACGTGCTGGTGACGCTCACGATCGAGGCTGCGCTCGAAGGCGCACGCTTGCGGCTGGCTGTATGCGACGATGCTCCAGCGGCTGAGGAGGCGACGCCGGGAGAGGGCATCGGCTTGGCCAACACACGCCAGCGGCTGGCCACACTCTATGGCGACGATTTCCGGTTCGCTGCGGGCCCGCGGCCCGAAGGCGGGTTTTCCGTAGATTTTCTGTTACCGATCCAGCCCGGAAACGTCTCTCCTCACAACTCATGACTTCCCTACGCGCCTACATCGTCGAAGACGAAGCTCCCGCCCGACAACGCCTGCGCGCCATGCTCGCGGCGGAAACCCAGTTTGAAGTGATCGGCGAAAGCGACGGCGGGCCGACCTGCCTGGAGGAACTTCGTGCGGCGAAGCCCGATCTCGTCTTTCTTGATCTGCACCTCGGCAAACGCGACGGCTTTGCGATGATCGAGGAATCGGGGCTCACGCCGGCGCCGGTGGTGATCGTCATCACAGCCTATTCTGAGCATGCGGTTGAGGCGTTCGAGCGCGGCGCTGCCGACTATCTGTTGAAACCGTTCCGCGTGCCGCGGCTGCGTGCGGCGCTGATGCGCGCAAAAGAACAGATTGAGAGCCGCCCCACCATCGCTGAGCAGCGTGGCGATGGGCCGTGGCTGCGGCGCTTCGTCGTCCGCAACGAGCGGCATCTCACCGTCGTCCCGGTTGATCAGGTCGATTGGTTGGCTGCGGCCGGCAACTACGTGGTGCTGCACGTGGGGCGTGCGACGCACATTCTCCGCGAGTCGCTGGCGGCGCTGGAAGAACGGCTCGATCCGGCGATGTTCGTGCGCATCAGCCGTTCGTCGATGGTGAACCTCGACCGCATCGCATCGCTTGCCACGAACGAGGCCGGAGAGTCGACGGTCACGCTTTCGACCGGCGAGCCGTTGTCGCTCACTCGCGGCGTTCGCGAATTGCAAGCCCGGCTAGAGATGGGCTGAGCCCAGGCACCGAAGGGGGCAGATCCAGTACCGGTACGCTGTGGTCGCGTGGCCGGCTGCAAATCACAGCAGGCTGAGCTGGCCGTCGTCCTCGGGGGCGACGTGGAGCTTGCGGCGGGGGCGCGTCTGCGGGGAGGGCACGGTGACGGTGGTGTCGTCGGACTCGAGCTGGGCGAGGATCACCTTGGCGCGGTCGATCACGGTGAGCGGCAGGCCGGCGAGCCTCGCCACTTGGATACCGTAGCTGCGGTCGGCGGCACCGGGGATCACGCGGCGCACGAAGATGATCTCGTCGTTCCACTCCTTCACCGCGATGGAGAAGTTGCGCAGGCGGGGGAGGAACTTGTCGAGCTGAGTGAGCTCCTGGTAGTGCGTGGCGAAGAGCGTGCGCGGGCCGGCGGCGGGATCGCGGTGCAGGTGCTCGACCACAGCCCACGCGATGCTCAGGCCGTCGTAGGTCGAGGTGCCGCGGCCGACTTCATCCAGGATGATCAGGCTGCGGTCGGTGGCGTTGTTGAGGATGTTCGCCGTCTCGTTCATCTCGACCATGAACGTCGAGTTGCCGCGCGCGAGGTCGTCGCTGGCGCCGACGCGGGAGAAGATGCGGTCGACGAGGCCGAGGCGGCAGCGCTTGGCCGGCACCCAGCAACCGACGTGCGCCATGAGCGTGATCAGCGCGACCTGGCGGATGTAGGTGGATTTGCCGGCCATGTTCGGGCCGGTGAGCAGCATGATCTGCGCGTCGGAGCCGGAGAGCGCGGTGTCGTTGGGGACGAAGGCCTGCGTGCCGGCGATGCCGCCGGGGCTGTGGCGGAGCATCTGCTCGACGACGGGGTGGCGGCCTTCGTCGATCTCCAGCGCATCGCTGTCGTCGACGGTGGGGCGAATGTAGTCGTTTTCCCGTGCCAGCACGGCCCAGCCGCCGTAGACGTCGAGCTCGGCGAGGGCGTCGGCGGTCTGCTGGAGGGCGAGGGATTCGTCCAGGACCTTGGCGACGAGGTCGGCGAAGAGGGACTGCTCACGGGCGAGGGCGTTCTCCTCGGCGTGGAAGATCTCCTTCTCCTTCTGGCGGAGCGCCTCGGTGACGAACCGCTCGCCGTTCACGGTGGTCTGGCGGCGGATATAGTCGGCGGGGACGAGGGCGAGGTTGGATTTGGTGACCTCGATGTAGTAGCCGAAGGCGTTGTTGAACTTCACCTTCAGGCTCTTGATGCCGGTGCGCTCCTGCTCGGTGCGCTCGAGGTCGGCGAGCCAGGTCTTGTTGCCGGAGGTGAGGGACTGGAGGCGGTCGAGCTCGGGGTCGAAGCCCGGGCGGCTGTAGCCGCCCTCGGCGAGGTCGTTGGGCAGCTCGTCGCGCAGGGCGGCGGCGAGGAGGTCGCGCAGTGCGGGAAGATCGGTGACGCGCTGGCGCAGGGCGAGGAGGCCGGGGGCCTCGCTCTGCTCGAGGCCGGCGATGATGGCGGGCAACTGGCCGAGGGTCTCGCGCACGGCGGCGAGCTCGCGCGGGTTGCGTAGGCGGTTCTGGAGTCGGCCGAGGATGCGCGGGATGTCGCGCACGTGCTTGAGCGCGTCGCGCAGCTCGGCGAGCAGGGCGGGGCGGTCGAGCAGCTCGCCCACGGAAGATTGGCGTCGCTCGATCTCGGCGAGGTCGAGCGAGGGTGCGGCGAGGAGCCGTTCGAGCAGGCGCGCACCGGCGGGCGTGTGGGTGCGGTCGAGCGCGGCGAGCAGGCTGCCGGCGCGTCCGTTGGAGACGGAGGCGAAGATCTCGAGGTTGCGCAGCGTCGAGCCATCCATGGACAAATGCCCGCCCTGGCC
>CAZXHR010000165.1:6937-9449 GCA_964640465.1 uncultured Opitutaceae bacterium | reverse complement strand
TCCCGGCGCGCGCAGGCCATCCCGGCGCCCCCGGTCGTTCGGTTTTCCCATAGGGCCTATAGGCCCCCTGCGACGTTTGGGACCTATTCTTCTCCGCGCCGCGCCACAGCGCGGCGCCCACCTCCGACCTCGGAAAAACAAACCGCCGCCGACCTTTTTGGATCGGCGGCGGAAAGTGGAGCGGGCGAAGAGACTCGAACTCTCGACAACCACCTTGGCAAGGTGGCGCTCTACCAACTGAGCTACGCCCGCGGTGAAGAGGTGCGGAGTAAGTAGGCCGCTTCTTCCTCCGTCAACACGGTTTTTCAAAAAATCTCACTTCTTCGTTTTCGGCCGTTTTTCCTCTGAAAAGGCGCCTTCCGGAGATCCGGTGCGTGCGGATCGCTGAACCGGCGGTGCCCGGTTCGGCTGCGTGCCCATTCCCCGGCTACCGCGGCATTTCTCAGGTCGTCAGCTTCACGCGTCTCCTGGAGTTGAATCCAAATAGCTCGATCGCCACGCCCCATGCGCGGCGCAGGCCCACGTCGGTGAGCGTGTCGATCCCGCAGGCCCGGGCGAAGGCCTCCTCGTGGCCCTTGTAGCGCGGCGGCAGCAAGATGATCGTGCGCTCGTTGTAGCCGTCGGTCGCCACGATCGTCGGATAGAACAGCCCGCGTCCCACCTCCAGCGGCAGCTCCGGCAGCTCGACCTGCTTCTCCGGCAGCACCAGCCACGGGCGGTAGCGGAAGCGCAGCTTTCCTTCCTCGGTGCGCGACAGCTTCCCGTAGGTGCGCAGCGGCGTGCCTTTGATGCCCTTACCCGCGAAGACCTTGTTCTCCTTCGCGTCGGGCTCGAAGCGGTGGCGGCGCAGCGTGAAGAAATCCCAGCAGAAGATCGTGCCATAGGTCGTCAGCCGGAAGGCCCAGCCGGCCAGGAAGTACGAGAGCACGATCACTGCCAGCGAGCCGAGAATGCCCGCCCACGGCGGCATGAAGTGCGTGACGCCCAGCAATCCGAGCACGCTCAGACGCAGCGACTTCAGCGCCGCGTCCACCGCGCCCCACGGGCTAAGCAGGATCAGCACGTTGATCGCGTGCGCCGTGAACCATACCAACAGGAACACCGCCACGGCAAAGGGTGCGAGCAGTACGTTAAGGATGACCGACGCATCCATCGCCCCGAGCTGGATCATCGCCAACCCGGTCGCGTGCACCGCGTCGGCATGCCCACCACCGCCTCCGACCAGCGCCCCGGTGAGCGTGTCCATTGTGAACGGGATCACCGCACCGGCGGCGACGAGCCCGCTGAGCTTGTTCTCCAGCGTCTCCGCCACATCCAGCGGTTTCTTCCATCCCGGCGGCAGCGCCGCCCCGGCTCCGTCCTTCACCGCCACCGCGCCGACGATGAGCAATCCGAGGACCCAATACTTCGGATCGGCGTACCACGGCAGCGCCGCCTTCTGCTCCGGAGTCTCCGCTTTGTACCACTTCCAGGCGCCCAGCGCGCTCACACCGAGCATCGGCGAGATCGCGATTCCGGTGATCTGTGTGAGTGTCGACGCCAGCTGGGTGCCGACCACCGGCCGCTCGCCCGCCTTGGGCGCCTGCGCCGGTCTCGTCGCAGCCAGCAACGGCAGGGTGAACAACACGCACACGAGGACCAGGCAGCTCCAGCGGGTAGTGGGTTTCATCGTCTCAAAAGCTAGAAGCTCCTCGGTTGTTTGCAAAGTAAGCCCACTCCGTCGTTCGCAGTCATACCCATTTTTCTCCAACAATGCATTTCCTACAACTCCGCGCTTCCCCACTGCCGACTCCCTCCCCACACTCCGCACTTTCCCTCCAGCGAGATTCTCCTCTGCTCATGCCTGCGCCCACCTACGTCATCGGTCACCGCAATCCCGACTCCGACGCCATCTGCGCCGCCATCGCGTACGCGAACTACAAGAACCTGACCGGCGACGCCTCCTGCGTGCCCGCCCGGTGCGGCAACTCCAACGCCCGCGTCGACGCCATCCTCGCCCGTTTCCACCACCCGCTCCCGCTCTACCTCAGCGACGTCACCCCGCGCGTGAGCGACATCATGACGGCCAACGTCGTCAAGGTCGGCACGCACGCCACCTGCGCCGAGGCCCTCGAACTCATCGACCAGCACGACGTCCGCACCCTTCCCGTCGTCGAGCCCGACAACCGCCTCGTCGGCACCATCTCCATCTTCCAGCTCGGCGGCTTCTTCCTCCCCCACATGAAGGAGGTGAAGCAGATGCGCCATGTCCACGGCTCGCTGGCCGCCATCGCCCGCTCGCTCAAGGCCCGCATCCTCCACCTGCGCGACGCCGACGCCGTCGAGGATCTCTACCTCCGCATCGGAGCCATGGATATCCGGTCGTTCGACCGCTACACCCAGTCCGACGACATCCCCTGGGCTCAGACCATCATCATCGTCGGCGACCGCTGGGACATCCAGCAGAAGTCCATCCAGCACGGCGTCCGCCTCCTCGTCATCTCCGGCAACCTTCCTATCGACGACGAAGTCG
>CAZXHR010000165.1:0-6927 GCA_964640465.1 uncultured Opitutaceae bacterium | reverse complement strand
CGCCGGTCGAACGGTGTCGCCGGTCGAGTGGATCGCGCCCGCGACAAGGCCGTCTCCCTCCTCGTCAGCCCGCTCGACTCCTCCACCACCGCCTGGGTCATCCGCGCCGCATCCGAGATCGACAACCTTGTCGACCGCAAGACCGCCACCTTCGACCCCTCCACCCGAGTCGCCGAAGCCCGCCGCAAGGTCGCCGCCCTCGCCGGCGCCGCCTACCCTGTCGTCGACGACCAACGCCGCATCCTCGGCATCTTCTCCAAGACCGACCTCATCAAGCCGGTCCAGACCCGCCTCATCCTCGTCGACCACAACGAGCTCACCCAGGCCGTCCCCGGCGCCGCCGAGGTCGAGATCGCCGAGATCATCGACCACCACCGCCTCGGCGCCCCCGCCACCAACCAGCCCATCCTCTTCATCAACGAGCCCGTCGGCTCCACCTCCACCATCGTCGCCAACCTCTTCCGACGCGCCAACCTCCGTCCCTCGCCCGACATCGCCGGCCTGCTCATGTCCGGCCTCATCTCCGACACGCTCCACCTCAACAGCCCCACCACCACCGAGCGCGACTACGAGATCCTCGCCTGGCTCGAGCCCATCGCCGGCATCAAGAGCGACGCCCTCGCCAAGCTCATCTTCAGCTCCGGCTCCGTCATCCTCGCCCAGCCCCCCGAGAAGGTCATCGCCGCCGACAACAAGGTCTACGACGAGGACGGCCTGCGCTTCTCCGTCTCCCAGGTCGAGGAGCTCGGCTTCGGCAACTTCCACGCCCACGCCGACGCCCTCGCCGCCGCGCTCGACCAGTTCCGTCGCGCCGAGAACCTCTTCTTCTCCTGCCTGTTCGTCACCGACATCAACGCACAAAACTCGCTCCTCCTCGTCAAAGGCGACCGCGACTTCATCGAGCGCATCTCCTACACGCAGGCCGACCGCGAGGACACCTTCGACCTGCCCGGCATCGTCAGCCGCAAGAAGCAGCTCATCCCCTACCTCACCAGCGTCTTCCGTGGCGCCAAGCACGAGGGGCTCCTTCCGGCAAAGTCCTCCTGACCGGGCTCCCCGTCGGTTTTCCGAACAGGACGCCGCGGTGCCGGACGCACCGCATTTCAGCGACGACGCCAACTGCGTGACCGGCAGTAGCACCGCTCGGCACCTCCGTTCGTCCGCCCGTCGCCCAGTTTTTGACACGGCCCACCGCGGCCCCATGATCCGCCGCGCATGGCCCAGACACCCATCGTCCGGATTCGAGAACTGACACGCATCTTCCGCCAGGGGGAGATCAACGTCACCGCGCTTGACCGCATCTCGCTCGACATCGCCGAGGGCGAGTTCCTCACGCTCATGGGGCCCTCGGGGTCCGGCAAGTCGACCCTCTTGCACATCATCGCCGGTATCGACCGTCCCACCTCCGGCGCCTGCATCGTCCAGGAGCACAACATCGCCGAGATGAACGAGTCCGCCCTGGCCGACTGGCGCAACCAGAACGTCGGCTTCGTCTTCCAGACCTTCAACCTCATCCCCGTCCTCTCCGCCTACGAGAACGTCGAGCTCCCGCTCCTCCTCACCCGGCTCTCGGGCAAGGAACGCCGCCGCCTCGTCACCGCCGCCTTGGAGATGGTCGGGCTCGGCGACCGCATGAAGCACATCCCCAAGCAGCTCTCCGGCGGTCAGGAACAACGCGTCGCCATCGCCCGCGCACTCGTCACCGACCCCAAGCTCGTCGTCGCCGACGAACCCACCGGCAACCTCGACTCCCATGCCGCCGCCGACGTCATGGAAATCCTCCGTTCCCTCAGCCGCGACGCCGGCAAGACCGTCATCATGGTCACCCACGACCCCAAGGCGGCCTCCTTCGGCACCCGCAGCGTCCACCTCGAGAAGGGAGAACTGGTGGCCAACTGAACATGGGACCGCAGATGAATACAGATGGACGCAGATCCCCAACCGCTGGGGCGCGCCACCTTCATTCCATCCGATTCACGATGACCGGGTGGCCAACAGCTCCCTCCGGCTCCGATCTGTGTTCATCCGCGTCCATCTGCGGTTCCACCGATCCGGTTCCTCCGTGCCCATGACCATCTCCGGTTTCATCCTCAAGAACGCCTTCCGCAACAAGCGCCGCGCCGCGCTGTGCGTGCTCAGCGTCGCCGTCAGTCTCTCGCTGCTGGTCGCCCTCCTCGTCATCCTCGACTTCTTCGTCAACCCGCCCGAGGACGCCGGCTCCTCGCTACGCGTCGCCGTGCGCAACAAGGTCTCCCTCGCCTCGCCGCTCCCCGTCCGCCAGCGCGCCCAGATCCAGAAGATCCCCGGCGTCGAGGCAGTCACCGCCCTCACCTACTTCGGCGGTAAATTCAAGGGCGAGGAGAACACCTATTTCGCCCAATTCGCCATCGAGCCGGAACAGCTCCCCGCCGTGTTCGGCGAGGCCAACATTCCACCGGACCAACTCGCCGCCTTCATCGCCAACCGCACCTCCTGCATCGTCGGCTTCGACACCGCGAAAAAGTACGGTCTGAAGATCGGCGACCGTTTCCCGCTCGTCGGCGTGTTCTATCCCATCGACCTCGAGCTCACCGTCGTCGGCATCTACAAGGGCACAACCGACGACCGCAACGTCTTCTTCCAGCACAAGTACCTCGACGAGCTGCTCGGCGATCCCGGCACCGTCGGCATGTGGTGGGTCCGTATCCGTTCGGCGGATGAAGTCCCCGGAGCCATCGACCGCATCAACGCCGCCTTCGCCAACACCTCGGCCGAGGTGCTCGCCGAAACCGAGCGCGCCTTCCAGATGGATTTTATCTCCATGCTCGCCAACGTGAAGGTGCTCATCGCCTCGATCTGCAGCGTGGTCGTCTTCGCCCTCGCCCTCGTCTCCGCCAGCACCATGAGCATGGCGATCCGCGAACGGCTCCGCGAACTCTCCGTGCTGAAGGCGCTCGGCTTCCGCCGCCACGAGCTCTTCGCCTTCATCCTCGCCGAGAGCTTCGGCCTCTCGGCCGTGGGCTACCTGCTCGGCGCCGGCGGCACCACGTTGTTCTTCACCTGCGCCGATTTCTCCGCACTCAGCGGAGGTTTCCTCCCGGCAACGCTCGCCGTCACCCCTCATATCCTCGGGCTCGCCGCGCTCGTCGCCGTCGGTCTCGGCATCGTCTCCAGCCTCGCCCCGTCAGTCTCCGTCGCCCGCCTCAGCGTCGTCGAAGGCCTCAAGACCCTAGACTGAATTCTCCGGAAAGCATTGGCCACCGATCCACACCGATGAACACAGATGATACTCCAGATCCGGTAACCGCCCGAATCATCGGGTGCGCCTTCAAAGTCTTCAACACCCTCGGCTATGGGTTTCTCGAAAAGGTCTACGAGAACGCCCTCACCCATGAACTCCGTAAGTGCGGGTTCGTCGTCGAACAGCAGAAGCCTCTCCCGGTGTTCTACGACGGTATCGTCGTCGGTGACTACTATGCCGATCTCTTCATCGATGGTAACCTCATCATCGAGCTCAAGGCCGCCAAGGCCATCGATGACAGTCATGTCGCACAGGGGCTCAACTACCTCAAGGCGGGACAGACGAAACGCGGACTTGTCCTCAACTTCGGCCCGCAACGCGTCGAAATCCGCCGCCTCATCATGGACTAGATCTGTGGCGATCTGTGTTCATCTGTGGCCAAACCCTCCCCTCCCTCGCCCGTGCTCCACATTTTCAAATACCACATCCGGTCCATCTTCGTGCGCTGGCGCTCGTCGACCGCCACCATTGCCGGCCTCGCCCTGGTCATCGCCGTCTTCGTCATGGTCCAATCCCTCGCCGTCGGCATCGAGCGCTCCGGCGCCAACACCGGCGACCCGCGCAACCTCCTCATCACCCGCCAGGGCGCCCTCTCCGAGGCGACCAGCGTCGTCACCCGCGAGCAGTTCAACATCGTCCGTTACCTCCCCGGTCTCGCACGCGACGACTCCGGCACGCCCATCGCCTCGGGCGACACCCTCATCATCATCAACCGCCCCCGCCGCGACGGCTCCGGCAGCGCCAATGTCATGCTCCGTGGCATCGCCCCCGCCGGCCGAGCCCTCCGCCCGCAGGCGACCCTCGTTTCCGGCCGCTGGTTTATCCCCGGTCGTCGCGAAGTCGTCGTGAGCCAACGCTTGGCCAACCGCTTCGCCCAACTCGGGCTCGGCGAGACGTTCAAGACCGGCGGCGTCGAGCTCACCGTCGTCGGCATCTTCGATGCCCAACGCAGCGCGTTCGACTCCGAGGTCTGGCTCGATGCCGACGAAGCCCGCGGCGCCTTCGACCGCCCCGACTACTCCAGCATGCTCGTCCGCCTCGCCAGCGAAGATGCCCTCGCCCAAGTCCGCCAGGCCATCGAGTCCGACCGTCGCCTGAAGGTGAAGGTCGTCCGCGAGGTCGACTACTACAAGGAGCAGACGCGCAGTGCCGGCCCGATCCGCTGGCTGGGCAACGGCCTCGCCATCGTCATGTCGATCGGCGCCCTCTTCTCCGCGATGAACACCCTCTACGCCAGCGTCGGTTCGCGTACCCGTGAGATCGGCACACTGCGCGTCCTCGGCTACCGCCGCCGCAGCATCCTCCTCGGTTTTCTCCTCGAGGGCTCCATGCTTTCCGCCATCGGCGGCGCCATCGGCTGCGCCATCGCGTACATGGGCTGGAATGGCGTCAGCACCGGCACCTTCGGTCAGGAGACCTTCACCGAGATCGTCTTCGACTTCCAGGTCAGTCCGGCCCTCATGGGCAAGGCCATCGTCTTCGCCATCGTCGTCGGCCTGATCGGCAGCTTCCTCCCCGCGCTGCGCGCCGCCCGCCTCCCCGTCATCGCCTCCCTCAAATCCGCCTGAAGAACCGCTACCGATGTACACAGATCTCCAGCGATCCGATCCGTCTCCGTTGGGCCCCCTCCTGATCTGTGCCCATCTGTGTTGATCTGTGGCCCAATTTAGCGCCGTGAACCCCTCCAACCTCTCCCAACTCCGCATCGATCCCGACGCCAAGCGCCGGCCCGGTGGCTCCGTGAAGGCCATCTTCATCGTCATCGCCCTCGCGCTGGTCGCCGCCAGCTATTTCGCCTGGCCGCGCCCCGACAAGGACCGCCGCGTCTTCGGCAACAACGCCGAGAATACTCCGCCATCCACCGTATCCGCCACAGCCGCTGCGCCAACCACGCAGAAGTCGACGACCACCGCGGCCACGGCGCTCCCATCCGCGACTCAGAACGCGGCCCGCGATCCCCAACCCTCGCTCACCGTCTCCGGCTACATCATCAACCGCGAGCGCATCGAGGTCAGCCCGCGATTCCAAGGCGTCGTCGCCTGGATCGGCGTGAAGAAGGGCGATGCCGTCGAGAAGGACCAGATCGTCGTCCGCCTCGAGGATGCCGAACAGCGCGCCAACGTCGCCACCGCCGAGGGCCGCCTCGCCGCCGCCCAGGTCGCCCTTGAACGCGCCGAGCTCGCCTACCGCCGCATTCACGACCTCTACCGCAACAAAGTCGTTTCCGACGACTCCGAGGACGAGGCCCGCCTCGCCGTCGCCGCCGCCCAGGCCACCCTCCGCGAGATCGAGGGCCAGCTCTCCCTCGCGCGCACCAACCTCGAATGGACCGTCATCCGGTCGCCGATCTCCGGAGTCGTCCTGGAAAAGCTCGCCGAGCCTGGCGAACTCGTCACCCCGCAGAGCTTCGGCGGCACCCGTGGGCCCAGCACTGCCGTCTTCGCCGTGGCCGATCCGCGCGACCTCCAGGTCGAACTCGACATCAACGAGAGCGACCTCGCCAAGATCGCCCTCGGCGACAAGTGCCGCGTGATCCCCGAGGCCTACCCCGACCTCCGCTTCGACGGCGTCGTTGCCGAGATCTCCCCCGAGGCGAACCGCCAGAAGGGCACGCTTCAGATCAAGGTCGGCATCCTCAATCCCGACCGCCACCTCACGCCTGAGCTCACCGCCAAAGTCGAGTTTCTGCACTGAGCGGTGCCGATGCGGTTGCCGGCGTAGGGGCGGCGTCTTGCGCGGCCTGCTGGACCGTGCTGCCCAGCAAGCCGACTACAGCGCCCTTTCCGTTTCGCGGAATCTGCGCGCGCACGCGGCTTGCGCCGCACTTCTCCCGTGACGCGCCCGCGGCCCGCTGCCACGCTCCGCCCATGCGCACCTACTCCCTCGCCCGTTCGCTTCTCGCCGTCTCGCTTTCCACCGCCTTCGCGCTCTGTGTCTTCGCACGCGACAACGCCGCCGAGTACAACCAGGCCGTCCGCTCGACCCCGTTGCTGAAGACGACGACCGACGTCGCCGGCACGCCGCTCGCGTATCCCACCGGCGGTGCCGCCGAGGTGAGCGGCGTCCTCGTCGAGCTGCCCGCCGGCGCCGAAACCGGCTGGCACAAGCACACCGTCCCCTGCTTCGCCTACATCCTCGCCGGCGAGATCGCCGTCACCCAGAAGGACGGACCTACGCGCACCTTCCGCACCGGCGACGCCTTCGCCGAGCTCGTCGGCATCGAGCACAACGGCCGCACCGTCGGCACCGAATCCGTCCGCCTCGTGTTCTTCGCCGCAGGCGTGAAGGGCCAGCCCTTCACCGAGAAGAGCGCCGCCGCGCCCAAGCAGCAGTAATCGGCGCCACCATCTCTTGGATTCGACCGACTATCGGACCTCGCGCTGGTGCAGCCGATGAAGATCCTCATTGTCGCCGAGAAACCCTCCGTCGCACTCGACATCGCGAAAGCGCTGCTCGGCGTCAAAGACGAGGGCGGCAAGCTGTTCAAAGGCCGCACGCCCCTCGGCGACGAGCTCACCATCACCTGCGCCGCCGGCCACTTTCTCCAGCTCGCCAAGCCCGAGGCCTACGACGCCGTGCACGGGAAGCAGTTCGGCAAATGGCGCATCGCCGACCTGCCCATCCTGCCCAAGCCCGGCTGGGACTTC
>CAZXHR010000164.1:0-9569 GCA_964640465.1 uncultured Opitutaceae bacterium | reverse complement strand
CGTGGCTCCCGCCTTGTTATGGACGCAACGCTCCCGTGACATAATACCCTGTTCGGCAAAAAAAATAAAACTAAGATAAGGAGATATAGAAGATATGAATCGCTTTTATATCAGAATAATACGAAACGGACAAGCCAGCGAACACGGGACTGGTATTTATATCCCCGAATTAAATAGGTTTATTCTATCGCGATGTCTGGCGATTGGCGCAGGGGTAGAATATGAGCTATCGGCCGATGGTATTGAATACCGAAAAATTTTAAAATATTCTGCCGATTTGATTCCTCTTCAGGGCTGTACGGTTTCAGAAATTGAACCCTTCGTCTACCGACTAGAAGTTCAGAACAAAGGATAATTCGTTTGATATAATCTGAAATAAATGGCCGAACCAGACCATACAGGCCAACGCCTTTATCTGGCGCGGGAGTTTGCGGGGTCGAATTTTCGGCGTGGCTGATGTTTGACGTTGGGCTAGAAAATAATAACTATGGAACTCAAAGATTTTATTACTGCTACGCTCATTGAGATACAATCCGGTGTCCAAGCTGCGATCGATCACACTGTCAAAAATAAGATCGGTGGCGCGATCAATCCTTCATGGGGTGGCGTTAAGGACATCAATGCGTCGATCATTGAGAAAGTTCAGTTTGATATTGCCGTTACTGTTTCAGACAAAGTCGCTGGTTCTGCAGAAGCCGGAATAAAGGTGGTCGGCATCAAAATTGGAGGCAGTGGTTCTGGTTCGACTGAGACAAGTAATGTAAGCCGAATTCAGTTTTCTATTCCGATCGTTCCACCGGTTACGACGATTTCTAGATAAATACAACGGAGCCCAATCGGGTAGCCGGAGGTAATTAGCCTCCGGCCCCCACACCACCCGGCGTACGGGTCCGTACCGGGCGGTTCCGGTCTCCACTACTCGTCGACGCGCGGGGCGCCGCCGGGGTAATGGTAGGCGATCCAACTCTCTTGCAGGGAGACGACCCCTTGCTGCTTCAGCCACTCGTTGGTGAGCGCGGCTTGCACGATGGAGTTGGTGCTCATGCGCCAGCAGCCCTTGCGGGACCGGCTGCACAGATGCACCTCCTGCGGATCGGCACCCAGCCGCAGCAGATTCCTCCGCCGGCACCGGGCGCGTTTCCACATCTTCCAGTAGCACTGCCGCACTCGTCGGCGCACCCAGCGGTCGAGCGCCAGCACCTCCGCGTAGTTGCGCCCCAGCCGGTAGTAGTTGATCCAACCGGTCATGTAGCGTCGCAGAGCCAGCAGGCGCGCTTCCATCGACACACCCCACGTGCGCCCGGTCAGCGACCGGACTTCCGTGGTGAACCGCTCCCCGGCCTCCTTGCCCCAGCGGATCTCGCCGCGGGAGAACCGGAAGCCCAGGAACGTGCAGCGTGCCAAGGGCGCCACGCGGCTCTTCGCCGCGTTGACGAGCAGCTTCAGCTTTCCTTCCACGAACCGGACCACGGAGGCCATCACGAGCGTCGCCGCTACTCGGGTGCGGACCAGGATCAGGAAGTCGTCGGCATAGCGCGCGAAGCGCAGGCCGCGGCGTTCCAGTTCCCGGTCCAGCGGGGTCAGGGCGATGTTGGCCAGCAAGGGCGAGAGCGGTCCGCCTTGGGGCACGCCCCGCAGCGTCGGCTCTCGCGTGCCGTCCGGCAGCACCACCCCGGCCCGCAGGTAGCGGCCGATCAGCGACAGGATACGGTCGTCCCGCACCCGCGCGCCGACCAACGCCATCAGGCGGTCGTGGTCCACATGATCGAAGAACCCCTTCAGGTCGCAGTCCACCGCTTCGCCGAGTCCGTCGGCGATGCACTGCCGGATCGAACGCACCGCGTCATGCGCGGAGCGACCGGGCCGGTAGGCGTAGCTGTGTTCGCTGAACGTCTCCTCGAACACCCCGCCCAGCACTTGGGCGAGGGCTTGCTGGATCACTCGGTCCAGCACCGTCGGGATGCCCAGCGGCCGTTGGCCGCCGTCCTTCTTCGGGATGAATGTCCGCCGCACGGGCGACGGCTCGTAGCGTCCCGCCTGCAATGCGGCGACGATGCGCTCCCGATGGAGCTGCATGTACGAGGGAAAGTCGGCGATCGACATCCCGTCGACGCCGGCCGCCCCGCCGTTGGCCCGGACCCGACGCCATGCGGCATTCAGGTTTTCCGGACTCCACAGCAACCGCCACAACTCACTGTCTGCCCGACCGCGGTCTGTCTCCGCCGCATCCGGCCGCTGCCCTCCGACTCCGCCGGTCGGCTTCATCGTCGGCGGCAAGGCCGTCGCGGTCTCCGCGGTCCCAACCAGTTCGGTCCTTCGCGCCTGCGTGAGACCTTCCGGTCCATTCGGCGCCGGGCTTGGGCCCCGGCCACCTACTCCCGGCTCGTGTCCGGCACTACTACGACCTCTGCTGACCCCTGTCCGCTCCCCGGCGGCGTTGCCGCCTCCGGTGCTCCGCGCATGGGCCGCGGCGCTTGGCGGACAGGTCTCCCCGAGTAAGCGAGTGCACTTTCCCGGCACAAACCCCGGCTTTACCTGCGACACCGAATCCCGGACCACGTTGTGTGGTGCCAACTTGTCCGTGTCGCCGGCCTCACAGCCGGTTCCTGTTCGTGGGCTCGCCGTTTTGACTCCGGCTTCCTCCCCACGGCGCCTCGCGACGCCGCAGTTGCCTTCATCTAATGCTTGGGTTTTGGATTCTCGCATTGAGGACTCTCACCTCTCAGTTCACTCGCATGTCGGGCGCACACCAGGCGCTACTGCCAACGTCTATGGCCGTCACGCCGGCTGCTGACGCACCCGTCGCGCCAGCCATAGCCGCGGCAGATCTATAACGTTGGCCGAAAATGAAGCGTCTCCTTTCATCTATCGCGGTTGGCCTTGGTTTCGCAGGTGCGGCCTCCGCTGAGCAGCACTTCGTGATCGGAGCGGCTGATGTCTTGGCGCCGACCGGTTGGACCGAAGTGCGAAGGGTCGAGGATCGGCTGACGCTTCGTTCGCCAGACGGCCAGCAGCAGGCCACGGTTTCGATCATGCGGTTTGGTGCCGATGCGTCGTTCGATGATTTCAAGCTGCTTTGCCAGCACCGGCTCGACGCAGAAAAGAAAGGGGCACCGGATTGTTTTCTCCAGTCGGAGGAGCCTTTCGCGCTGAAAGGGAAGTTCGGGACGTTCTACTCCGGGGGCGAGAAGAAGGCCGGCCGTGTGTTCTCGGGTTACCTGTCGTTGGTGAAGCGCGAGTTGGTCGTGATCTACCTCGAAGGCATTGGTGTGGAGCCGAAGAAGCACCTCGAGACATTCCAAGCGTTTGCGGAAGGGCTCACGCAAAAATGAAAACCGGGCGAATCGGGTAGCCGGAGGTAATTAGCCTCCGGCCCCCACACCACCCGGCGTACGGGTCCGTACCGGGCGGTTCCGGTCTCCACTACTCGTCGACGCGCGGGGCGCCGCCGGGGTAATGGTAGGCGATCCAACTCTCTTGCAGGGAGACGACCCCTTGCTGCTTCAGCCACTCGTTGGTGAGCGCGGCCTGCACGATGGAGTTGGTGCTCATCCGCCAGCAGCCCTTGCGGGACCGGCTGCACAGATGCACCTCCTGTGGATCGGCGCCCAGCGCAGCAGATTCCTGCGGCGGCAGCGCCATCATCCAAAGAACCGCAGTGGAAACCGACAGAAGTTAACGAAGTGTGAACGAGCTAGATTCGGGAATTTTGGGACATGGTCTTCACCTCGTAGGTGAACGGAATTCTCCCGTATGTGCAGGCATTGTTCTCCCTCTGTCACGAGTACCTTTGTTTCCTTCGTTACCTTCTGTCGTCTGCGGAATTTAGGATCATCCGCCGCCAGCTGCACCGGCCTAGTTCCGCGCGCTGGCGCGGAGGAGGGCTTGGCGGATGTCCTCCAGGTGCGCGGGCTTGGGGATGAAGCACCCCACGCCGGCGTCCTGCCAGCGGCGCAGCGTGCCGGGCGAGAGATCGGCCGAGAGCGCGATCAGGTAGGGACGCGGGCCGGCGGCCGCCCGGTCGCGGATGTGCGCGGCCACATGCCAGCCGTCGATGCCGGGCATCTGGCCGTCGAGCACGACCACATCGCAGGCGGCGGCGTCCAGCGCGTGCAGCACGGCATGGCCGTTGTCGACCGAGCGCACCGTGCAGCCGCACTTCCTCAGCTGCATGGTGGAGACCCGGCGGCTCACCGGGTCGTCGTCGGCCAGAAGCACACGCAGGGAAGCGAAGGTGCGGGGCGTCTCGACGGCGGCGGGGGCGGCAGTATCGCCAGCGGTGGCGGCATCGGGCGCGGGGGTGAGGGGGAGATCGACGGTGAAACAGGAACCCTGTCCCAGCGTGCTGCGGACGGAGATCGTGCCGCGCATGGCTTCGACGAGCCGGTGCACGATGGCCAGACCGAGACCGGTACCCTGCGTGCGGCGTGCTTGGGCGAGGTCGCCGCGGGCGAAGGGCTCGAAGATGCTGTTCAGCCGGTCCTCGGGGATGCCAGGGCCGGTGTCGTGGACCTCGAGATGGAGGCCACCCGGGCCGGCGGATACGCACAGGCGGACGGCGCCGGCGTCGGTGAACTTCACGGCGTTGCCGACAAGGTTGAGGAGGATCTGGCGGAGGCGGTCGGGGTCGCCGAGCCAGCGCCCGGGGGTGCCGGGCCGGAGCTCGAGGTGGAGGGCGACGCCCTTGTTCTGCGCGACGACGGAGAGGAGGCGGTGGACGGGGTCGAGGATGGCGGCGAGGCCGAAGGGCTCGTGCACGAGCTTGAGCTTGCCGGCCTCGATTTGGGAGAGGTCGAGCAGGTCGTTGACGAGGCGCAGGAGGGCGTTGCCGGCCTCGTGGATGGTCTCCGCGGAGGACTGGGCCTCGGCGAGCGAGTTTTCCTCCCGCAGGAGCTCGGAGATGCCGATGATGGCGTGGAGGGGCGTGCGGAGGTCGTGGCTGATCTGCGCGAGGAAACTGCTCTTGGCGGCGTTGGCGGCGCGGGCCTCGTTGGCGCTGGCGTCGGCCTCCTGGCGGGCGGCCTTGGCGTCGAGGATGGCGCGCTGGTGCTCGGTAATGTCGCGCAGGACGAAGAGCCGGTGGCCGGTGCCCTCGAGCGGCGTGGCCTGGATATCCCACCACATGGCGCCATCGGCGACGATCTGCTTGGGCGCGGGCTGGGCGAGCGCGGCCAGGAGCGAGGGGCGGCCGGCGAGGAGGGTGGCGGCCTTGAGATCGTCGGCGACCCGTTGCAGCGCGAACTGCCGGCGGGCGGCGGGGTTGGCGAGGATCAGGTGTCCCGATTCGTCGATGACCAGGACGGGGTCGACCATGTGGTCGAAGAGCGTCTGCGCGGCAGCAGGGCGGATCTGGAGCAGGCGGGCGCGCCAGATTCCCCAGGTGAGCAGCAGGCCGGTGACGGCGAACCCGACCGGGGTGTGGTCCATCCTGCCCCAGCCGCCGAGCCGGAGCAGGTAGAGGGCGCTGGTGAGCCACGGGGCGAGGGTGGCGACGAGCAGGACGACGCCCTGGCGGCGGAGCACGCCGCGACTGGCCCGAGCGTATTGAAAGAAAACGGCCGAGCTCCACGCAATCGCGCCGTAGCAGTAGGCGACGTTGAGCCAGAAGAGCGGCCCGCGGCCGTACCAGGCGTGGACGTAGCCATCGACCGCGACAAGATGGGTCTCGGGCCAGACAAGCCGGTGCCAGGCGTTGGTGAAGACGGCGGCAACCATGAAGCCGGCGAAGCCGGCCATGGGGCGGAACCAGCGGCGGTCCGTAGGCGCGCCGCCGCGGGTGTAGGCGCTGGCGAAGCACACGGCCGAGAGGGGCGCCAACTCGATGCCCAAGTAGGAGAGCTGCGACCAGAGCTCCTTGGCGGCGAGGGCGGTGGCGCTGTACTCCAGCGCGTTCATGAACGACCACCAGGCCGCGGCGAGCAGCATGAGCAGTAGCCAGAAAGCCGCGGGCTTGCGGCGGTGGCCGTAGACCTTGGCGGCAGCGCCGAGCGCGGCGAGACCGGCGGCGAACGGGAGGAGGGCCTGTGGCGTGAATTGCCAGGAACCGATCATGTGGGGGAGGAACAGCCAAGTGGAGCGCCGGCAGTGGAAGCCAAGCAATCGCGAAACAGTCCTTGGGACACGTTTGTAGATACCGACGGAAAAGGGAACAACTGGCCCGGCGCTCCCCCGCCCGCGCCGGAATGCGGGCTCGACGGCGGCGAACGGGACCGAGTAGGACTTCGCGGTCGTTTCCATGAATCTCCTCACCGCCACGCTTCTGCCCGGCCTCCTCCTGCTCGCCCTCGGCGGGCTCCTGCTCTGGAACGGCCCGGCCGTGGGCGCCACCGCCAAGACGCTGCCGCGCTCCCGCCGCGCCGCGTGGCTGTTCATGGGCGCCGGCACGTTGTGGTTTTTGTGGCGGCTCGTCCACCTCGGCGCGGCCGACGAGCTCCTGCCCAAGCCGGTCCTCATCCTCGTCTTCGGCGCGATCGGCATCCTCAGTTTCACCCAGGCGCCCGATTTCCTCGCCGTGCGCGGTCTGGCCATCCTCACGCTGCTCGGCGCCGGGGAACTGCTCTATGCCGCCTACGCAGAATGGAGCCACCCCCAACGCCTCTTCATGGTGAGCGCCGTCTACGTTGCGATCGCGGCCGCGATCTTCCTCGGCGGCTATCCGTATCGGCTGCGCGATTTCTTCGGCTGGCTCTTCGCCCGCCCCGGCCGCCCGCGCGCCTTGGGCGCCCTGCTCGCCAGCTACGGGCTGCTGCTCTCGATCCTCGCGTTCACGTACTGAACGCCGTCGCCACCTCCGCCGCCGCGCCGCCATGCCAGCCGCTTCGTCGCACCCCGTCCTCATCCTCATCGCCGGCCCCGCCGGTTCCGGCAAGACCACCCTCTGCGAGCGCCTCGTGGCCGAGCAGCCGGAGATCGAGCGCGTCGTCACTGCCACCACGCGGCCGATGCGCCCGGGCGAGGTGAACGGCGTCCACTACCATTTCCTCACCGCCGAGCAGTTCGACGCCGCCCTGGCCCGCGGCGAGTTCCTCGAGTGGGCCTGGGTGCACGGGAAAAACCGTTACGGCACGCTGCGCCGCGCGGTGTTCGACCGGCTCGCCGCCGGCAAGAGCCTGATCGCCGCCATCGACGTGCAGGGCGTGCGCAGCGTCTGCGCCGTGGCGGAGAAGGACGCCGCGCTGCGCCGCGCGCTCACCACCGTCTTCGTCGCCCCGGCGACCATCGACGAGCTCCGCGCGCGCCTCGCCGGCCGCGGCGACGACCCGGCCGATGTCGACCGCCGCATGCAGACCGCGCTCGAAGAGCTGCGCGACGCCGGCCGCTACCAGCACCGCATCGCCAGCACCACGCGCGACGCCGACTACGCGGCGCTCCTCGCGATCTGGCGCGCCGCGCAAAACAGCGGCACCTGAGGCGTAGCCAGCTTCACCTGCAAACTCCGCCTCGGCGGATTTCGCCCCGAAGGGGAGCGCGGGGGCGCCGGCTCGCGGCGCCCTTTCCGGCCTCAACAGCGGCGTAACTGCGGCAAACAGTTCAGCGCCGGATCTCGCCGACGCGCACCGCGGTGATCGTGTCGTCCCAAGTCCCTTTCTCCGCAGTCGGGCGGGTGAGCTTGCGCAGGTCGGCCACGTCCTCGGTCAGGAACAGCTGGTCGCCGCGGCAACGCGGATCGGCGAAGACAGTCACGTGCAACCCGCCGAGCACGCGGATGGACGAGATGCGGTCGTTGATCTTGTGGCCGCCCCGGAAAGAGGTGCTGCGCAAGTCACCGATCTCCGTGCCGGGTTCCAGCTCCAGCGAGTCGCCCTGGAAGTTCGGATCCGAGTACAAGATGATGCAGGCAGGGCCACGCCGCCCATGCGGCCCCCGGTCCCCGCGACCATCCTCACGCCGGTCGTCGCGCCGGTCATCGCGCCGGTCGACCCGCGGAGGCTCGGGAGGGCGGGGCAGGTCCGCACGGAGCGCGGTGATCGTGTCATCCCAGCTCCCCGCGCCCGGCGAGGGCCGCCTGAGGGTGCGGAGATCCGGCACATCTCCCTCGAGCACCAGACGGTCGCCGCGGAAACGCGGGTCGGCATAGATGACCAGCCGCAGCCCGCCGCGGATGCGGATCGAGGAGATGCGGTCGTTGAACTTCTGGCCTCCCTGGAAGCGGTAGTCCCGCAGATCGGAAATCTCGTCGCCGGGGAATATCTCGTAGGTGTCGCCCTGAAACCCGGGATCGCTGTAGAGGATGGCGATCGGTTTCTCCCCGCGCGACCCATGGTCGTCACGGCGGAAGGAATCGCGATCCGCCCAAAGCGACTGGTGCGCGATGATGAGGAGGATCAGGCAGGCTAGTTTTCTCATGGGTAGTTGGAGTGGATCGAGCAGGAGGTCGGCGCAGGCACGGACGACGCCCGCACCCTGCGACCGGTATTCAGGAATGTCGTTCCACCGGCCGCGGTCAACCCCGCCTTGCAGCGCGGCATCCCGCCGTCTGTCGCCGCCACTCCGCGCAACCTCCTGCAACTTTCGCGCTGTTGCCGGGTGCTTGTGTCGTCCGCCCGATCGACCAACCGCCGGACGGCTCGAAACACCAATCACATGAAACATCCCCTCCGCTCCATCCTCCTCGCCGCGGCCTGCACCGCCGGACTCGTCATCACCGCCAACAACGCCACGGCCGCCGAGCCGGGCTATGTCGACTTCGGCGCCGCGCTCGCCGGCGTCTCCAGCACCAAGTGCGTGGAGGTCAATCTTCCGGAGCCGCTCCTCGCCTTCGCCGCCACCGTCGCCAAGGGCCACGACGCCGATGCCGCCGCGCTCATCAAGGATCTCAGGCAGGTCCGCGTGAACGTCCTGGGCATCGACGACAAGAACCGCTCCGAGCTCACCGCCCGCATGCAGAAGATCCGCGCCGACCTCGCCTCGCAGGGCTGGCTGCGCGCCGTCACCGTGCAGGACAACGGCGACGATGTCGCCGTCCTCGTGAAGCTCGGCGGCAACTCCACCGTCGAAGGGCTGGCCGTCACCGTGCTCGCCAAGAACAACGAGGCGGTGTTCGTGAACATCGTCGGCAACATCGACCCGGCCCGCATCGCCGCCATCGGCGAACGCTACGGCATCGACCACCTCAAGCGGATCCACTGCAAACCGACCGGCACCCCCTGCCCCCCCGCGGCACCGGTCGAACCGGCCACGGCAGACACCGCGACCCAAAGCTGAGCCTCGTACCAGAACCGCGTGGCGCCGGCCTTCGCGCCGGCGCCGCTTCCAGAGCGTCGCATAGTGCCCCTCCGCCGCTCGCCACCCCCCGCCCCACCGCACAGTCTCCGGCGCATGCTCACCGCCATCGGTTTCGCCGCCGACGACACCCTCTGGCACAGCGAGACCATCTTCGAGGACTACCACCGCCGCTTCCAGGCGAAGCTCGCGCGCTACCACGATCCAAAGACCGTCGAGCAGGCGCTCTACGCCACCGAGATGCGCAACCTCGACCTCTTCGGCTACGGCGTGAAGAGCTTCGCGCTCTCCGCCATCGAGACCGCGATCGACCTCACCGGAGGCAAGATCCCTGCCGAAGAACTGCG
>CAZXHR010000163.1:0-9659 GCA_964640465.1 uncultured Opitutaceae bacterium | reverse complement strand
TGCAGAAGTTGCGGCCGCCCTCGATGCGGTCCTCGTCGAACTTCACGTCCTGGCCGAGCGGCGCGATCTGGAGCAGGCCGAAGCGCAGGCCGTCGGCGCCGTACTTGTCGATCAGGATGAGCGGGTCGGGCGAGTTGCCGAGCGTCTTCGACATCTTGCGACCCTGTTTGTCGCGGACGATGCCGTTGAAGTAGACGTGCTTGAACGGGATGCGCTGCTCGACCGGCGCGCCGGGGCGGGCGAACTCCAGACCCGCCATGATCATGCGCGCGACCCAGAAGAAGATGATGTCGGCGCCGGTGGCCAGCGTGGTGGTCGGATAGAGCGCGTCGAAGCCGAGCTCGGCCTGACGCTCGGCATTCGGCCAGCCGAGGGTGCCGATGGGCCAGAGCCACGAGGATGCCCAGGTGTCGAGCACGTCCTCCTCCTGGTCCCAGTTCTGCGGGTCGGCCGGGCCGTCGAGGGAAACGTGGACCTTCGTCGGGTCCTTGAGGTCGGCCTCGGTGAGCTTCTCCTTGTCGATGCCCTTCCGATACCAGACCGGGATGCGGTGGCCCCACCAGAGCTGGCGGCTGATGCACCAGTCCTGGATGCCGTCGAGCCAGTTGAGGTAAACCTTGGTCCAGCGCTCCGGGTAGAACTTGATCAGGCCGTCGCGCACGACCTGCTTGGCCTCCTCGACGCGCGGGTAGCGCAGCCACCACTGCTGGGTGAGGCGCGGCTCGATCGGCACGTCGGCGCGCTCGGAGAAGCCGACGTTGTTCTCGTAGGCCTTCTCCTCGATGAGCAGACCGGCGTCCAGGAGGAGCTGCGACGCCTTCTTGCGGGCGGCGAAGCGCTCGATGCCGGCGAGCTCGGGGCCGGCGGCCTCGTTGAGCACGCCGTCGGGGTTGAGCAGGTCGATGACGGGCAGCTTGTGGCGCTGGCCGATCTCGAAGTCGGTCTTGTCGTGGGCAGGCGTGACCTTGAGCACGCCGGCGGCGAACTTCGGATCGACCGCGGTGTCGGCGATGATCGGGAGCGGCTCGCGTTTGCCCAGCGGGCGCCAGACGTGTTTTCCGACGAGGGCCTTGTAGCGCTCGTCGTCGGGGTGGACGGCGACGGCGACGTCGGCCGGGATCGTCTCGGGGCGGGTCGTCTCGACGGTGAGGAACTGGCCGGGCTGCTCGACGATCTCGTAGCGGAGTTTGTAGATGAAGCCTTTCTGCGGCTTCATGATCACTTCCTCGTCGGAGAGCGCGGTGAGGCTGACCGGGCACCAGTTGACCATGCGCTTGCCGCGGTAGATGCGGCCGCTCTGGAAGAGCTTCACGAACGCCGTGAGCACAGCGCGGCTGTACTCGGGGTTCATGGTGAAGTTGGTGCGTTCCCAGTCGCAGGAGCTGCCGAGTTCGCGGAGCTGCTTGAGGATGGTGTTGCCCGATTTCTCGCGCCACTCCCACACGCGCTTGAGGAACTCCTCGCGGCCGAGGTCGCGGCGGGTCTTTTTCTCGGTCTTGCGCAGGTGCTTCTCGACCATCGTCTGCGTGGCGATGCCGGCGTGGTCGGTGCCGGGGATCCAGCAGGCGGTCTTCCCCTCGAGGCGGGCGCGGCGGATGATCGTGTCCTGAAGGGTGTTGTTCAGGACGTGGCCCATGTGGAGGATGCCGGTGACGTTGGGCGGCGGGATGACGATGGTGTAGTTCTCGCGGCCGGCTACGGGCTGGCCACGGAAGCAGCCGGCGGACTGCCATGCGGCGTACCACTTCTTTTCGACATCGCGCGGTTCGTAACTCTTCGGGATCTCGGTCATGGGAAAAAGGGAAACGGCGAGAAAAGATCCCCGCCCGCGGCGAGGCAACGCCGGATTCGGGTGCGCTTCGCGCGTGCCGGAGGGGCTGACCGTCGCCGACCGTTTACCCTCACGGTCGTGAAGGTAAACGGTCGGCGATGCCGAAGGGGAAGGGCGGGCGTCACACCGCTGCCCACGGCAATCCCTGACTCCGCCGCTTCGGCTGGGACTCACGGCGCACCTTCTTTCCAGGACACGGAGGCGTGCCCGAGCCGGATTCGGGCACGCGACGCGCTTCACACCGGCGCACTCCGCACCGCCCGCATGAAGTCTCCCGTACAACCCGCCGCCGCTCTCCGCCGCGCCAGATTTGAGTGGCTGGCCACGGCGATTGCCGCGTTAATCGCCCCCATATCGCGATGATCCGAGGAATCCTCAAAGACGCCCGCAAACGACTCGTGTTCACGGCCGACATGCCGATCGCCCAGCGGCTCGTCGCCGCCAAGGCCTTTCTCAAGCACGTCGACGAGGAGATCCTCCGGCGCCACCGCGGCGGCGAGAGCGGCTTGGCTGTCGCCCAGGCACGCGCGACCGAGATCGACGCCCTCATCGAGCACCTCTTCGACTTCGCACTCGCCCAGTGGCAACGCGCCCACACCGGCGAGCTGCCCGTGCCTGTGAACCTCATCGCCCTCGGCGGCTACGGCCGCGGCGAACTCTGCCCGAAGAGCGACATCGACCTGATGTTCCTCTACCCGTCCGGCGTGAAGCCGGAGGTGCTCAAGCCTTTCCAGGAGTATCTCACCCACGCGCTGCTCTACCTGCTCTGGGACTGCGGCCTGAAGGTCGGCCACTCCAGCCGCACCGTCGAGGAGGCCTTCGTCGAGGCCCGCAAGGACATCCAGACCAAGACCGCCCTGCTCGAGTCGCGCCTGCTCGCCGGCTCACCCCAGGTCTTCGAGAACTTCCAGGCCGCATACCGCAACTACTACCAGAACGAGGACCCCCGCGCCTACATCGCCGAGCGGCTCAAGGACCAGGCCGAGCGCCGTAGCAAGAACGGCGGTACCGTCTTCCTCCAGGAGCCCAACATCAAGAACGGCGTCGGCGGCCTGCGCGACTTCCAGAACACCCTCTGGATGGCCCGCGTGAAGCTCGGCCTCCAGCACATCGAGGAGCTCAAGGAGCAGAACTACCTGCGCGAGGAGGAGCTGCGCGACTTCCAGCGCGGCTACGACTTCCTCCTGCGCGTGCGCAACGAACTCCACTACACCGCCAACCACGCCACCGACCTGCTCAACCTCGACAACCAGCCCCGCGTCGCCCTCGGCCTCGGCTACACCGCCGAGTCCCCCGTCGAGCGCGTCGAGGCCTTCATGCAGGAGTACTACCGGCAGGCGCAGGCCATCTACCGGGTGTCCAAACTCGTCGAAGACCGCCTCGCCCTCACCCTCGCCGAGGCCCCCAGCCGCTTCTCCCTGCGCGCCCTCATCCGCTACCGCCGCACCGAGCGCCCCAAGTCCATCGACGGCTTCATCCTCCGCGGCAACCGCCTCTCCGCCGAGAAAAGCTCCGTCTTCCTCGACGACCCCGAGCGCCTCGTGCGCGTCTTCCGCCATTGCCAGCAGCTCGAGTGCACGCCCGACCTCGACCTCCAGTCCCTCATCCGCTCCTCCGCCCCGCTCTGCAACGAGGCCGTCCGCAACGCTCCCGGCGCCGTCGACAGCTTCAAGGCCATCATGCAGGAGGCCGGCAACGTCTACCCTACGCTCTCCCTCATGCACGAGCTGGGCATTCTCGGCCGCTTCGTGCCCGAATTTGAGCAGCTCAACTGCCTCGTGCAGCTTGAGTTTTACCACCGTTACACGGCCGACATCCACACTCTCAACACCATCGCCGAGCTCGACGCCATCTACTCGGGCAAGGACGACATCGGGAAGGGCTACCGCGAGGCCCTCCACCAGTGCGAGGACCCCACCCTTCTCTATCTCATTCTCCTCCTCCACGATATCGGCAAGGGCTCCGGCGTCATGGGCCACGCCGAGTCCGGCGTCCACCTCGCCCGCCCCATCCTCGCCCGCCTCGGCATCGCCCCCGAGGATGCCGAGCTCGTCTCCTTCATCATCCGCAACCATCTCGCGATGGCACGCTTCTGGCAGAAGCACGACCTGGACGATCCTGCGACTATCGCGCGCTTCGCCGAGATGATGGGCGACATCGAGAAACTCCGGTTCCTCTACGTTCACACCTTCTGCGACGCCCGCGCGACCTCCGCGGATCTTTGGAACAGCTACAAAAACACGCTTCACGCCGCCCTCTATTCCCGCACCGCCGAGCGCCTCACGCTCGGCAACGCCGCCGCCGATCAACACAACGCCGAACGCAAAGCCATGCTCCTCCGCGACCTCATCGCCCAGAAAGTCCCCGGCGTCAGCACCGACGAGATCAACGCCCATTTCAACCTCCTGCCCGAGCGCTATTTCGTCCAGGCCTCCCCCGAGCTGATCTCGCTGCACATCGGCATGGTCAACCGCCTCCTCACGACCATCAACGCCGCCGACTCCGTCGGCTCCCTACGCCCGATCGTCGAATGGAAGAACGACCTCAACCGCGCCTACACCCTCGTCAACGTCGTCCCCTGGGCCCGCGACCGCCCCGGCCTCTCCTACCGCCTCGCCGGCGCCCTCAGCGGCGCCGGCCTGAACATCCTCAGCGCCAAGTTAATATAAGTTTCCGACCACATCGCCATCGACACCTTCCGCGTCATCGAGCCCGGTCACGGCCCCGTCCAGAACCAGGCCGCGATGGACCTCTTCCTCAAGAACGTCGAGGCCTCCCTCGTCCAAAACAAGGACCTTCTCCCCGACATCGTCGCCCAGGCCAAGAAGATCCGCGTCAGCCGCCTCACCCAGGAGGAACGCGCCCTCCACGGCAACCTGCCGCCCATCGTCGAGGTCTACCACGAACTCGGGCTCAAGCGCACCATCATCGAGATCCAGGCCCAGGACCAGATCGGCCTGCTCTACCGCGTCGCCCGCGTCATCTTCGAGCACGGCTTCGACATCACCTTCGCCCGCATCGGCACCGAGCGAAACGTCGCCATCGACACCTTCTACGTCGAGAGCACCGACAAGCGCCCCGTCGACGACACCGAGCGTCTCCACGCCCTCCGCGACGCCATCACCGCCGTCGTCGTCCCGCCCGAAGAGCTCCCCGTCGCCAAAGCCTCCTGACGACCCGCCCGCCCCGGTTCTGCCGTCTGCCTCAACCGTAGGGGCGCTGTCTTGCAGCGCCCTCCTCCGCCCACCCGGTGGGGCGAACCCTTCTCAAAGATTCTTCCACAGGTAGAACGGGTGAGCCGCGGCTCGGCAGGGACGCCTCGCCATCCCTCAATCCCGCACTCTCCGGCGTGAGGATTCTCCGCCCTCCCTCAAGGCCCCCTTTCGGATTGGTCCCACCACCGCCGCCGTCCACACTCCCCGCCATGGATCGCCTCGCACCCGCGCTCTACGCCATCGCCAGCCAGGTCGGCCGCACCGGCGATCCCCTCGTCGCCAAGGAGACGATCCTCCGCGAGTGCCTCGCCGTCTTCAACGCCAACGCCGGCGGCATCGCCATCCTCGACCCCGACAGCAGCCTCCTCCAGATCGAGGTCCACCACGGGCTCCCCTCCGACATCCGCGAGCACGCCCTGCGTCTCGACCAGGGCATCACCGGCTGGGCAACCCTCCACGGCAAACCCGTCCTCACCACCGACGTCGCCGACGACCCTCGCTTCATCCGCCTCCGCCCGGAAACCCGCTGCGCCATGGCGGCCCCCCTGGATTGCGACGGCCATATCCTCGGCGCCATCACCCTCAACTCCGACACCCCCGCCGCCTGGACCGACGACGACCTCGCCGCGCTCGCCCGCCTCGCCGTCGAAGCCGCCCACACCCTCCAGCGCATCTGGCTGCTCTGCCAGCTCCAGCGCAAGGCCCACCAGCTCGAGGCGCTCACCAGCGTCGGCCAGTCCCTCGTCTCCAAGCTCCAGCTTCAGGAACTGCTCGACACCATCACCCGCGAGACCCGCTCCATCTTCGGCAGCTGCATCGGCGCAATCCTCCTCCACCAGCCCGAGCCCGACACCCTCCGCGCCGAGTCTTGGTCCGGCCCCGAGGGGTTCGAGCCCCCGGCGAAGGCGGACTGGCCCTGCGCCGACTGCCTCGCCAGCGCCGTCGTCCGCACCGAGCGGCTCATCGAGTACCCGCATCTCCACTCCGCCGAGGTGCTGGAGCTGTGCGATGTCCCTCGCCAGCCCCCCGTGCAGGCCGCACTGCTCGCGCCCATCGTCGTCGAGGGCGCCGTAATCGGCGTGCTCGCCAGCTACTCCGAGCGCCCGCACCGCCACAACGACGAGGAGAAGCGCCTCCTCGGCGCGCTGGCCAACCTCGGCGCCGTCGCCATCGCCAACGCCCGCCTCTACGCCCGCGTTTTCCAGAGCGAGGACACGCTCCGCAAGAACGAGACCCTCACCACCCTCGGCCTCCTCGCCGCCGAGATCGCCCACGAGGTCCGCAATCCCCTCACCGTCATCAAGCTCCTCTACAGCTCCCTGAAGGTCGAGTTCGCCGCCGGCGATCCGCGGATCAAGGACATGCGGATCATCGGCGAGAAGCTCAACCAGCTCGAGGCCACCGTCACCCGCGTGCTCAACCTCGCCAAGGCCCCCGGCGCCATCCACTCCCGCTGGCCGCTCGACGAGATCATCACCGACACCCTCCTGCTCGTCCGCCTCAAGCTCCACCAGAGCATGATCGCCGTCGCCTACGAGCCCGCCGCCGCGGCGCTCTTCGTCGAGGTCAACAAGGGCCAGATCCAGCAGGTGCTGCTCAACCTCATCCTCAACTCGGCCAACGCCATGCCCCAGGGCGGCCGCATCGCGCTGCGCACCGCCCGCGAGAAACGGTCCGACGGCACCGCCGCCGCCGTGATCGAGTTCTCCGATACCGGCCGCGGCATCCCCGCCGAGCTCCAGCCCAAGCTCTTCGCCTCGGTCCTGATGGGCCGCACCGAAGGCACCGGCCTCGGCCTGGCCATCGTCAAACGCATCGTCGACAGTCACCATGGCGACATCGCGCTGGTCTCCACCGGCCCCGCCGGCACCACCTTCCGCATCACTCTCCCCCTCGCCCCGGGAGCATAGCCAGCCGCGTACCCAACCGCGTACCGCAGCAACGCGTCGCCGCGTTCCAGTTGGTACGCGACTGAGAACGCGGCGAACCGGGGCGCAGCTCCGGCAACGCGCCGCCGCGTTCCGGTTGGTACGCGGCGGGAAGCGCGGCGAGGGAGGCGTCAGCCGACCCAAATCCAGCCGCATGCGCGCTTCACATGGCGTTAGCCGAAGAAACAGGGCCGTCTCAAAGCCCAACCTCCGTCGCGCTCAAGGCGTGCGCAGATTCTTAATCTCGGCCATCAGCTTCGCCTGACATTCGGGGCAGATGCCATGGGTAAACTGGGCTCGGGAATGATGGCTGATGTACGCCTCGATCTGCTCCCAGTAGTCGCGGTCGTTGCGGATCTTTTTGCAGTAGGAGCAGATCGGGATGAATCCCCGCAGCTGGTCGATCTCCCGTTCCTTGGCCTCCTTCAGAGCGGCCTGCGCCTCGACTCGGTCCGTAACGTCGATGCAGCTGCCGATATAGCCGAGGAACGCGCCGGAGTCATCGAAGTACGGCGTGCCACGGTCGAAGATCCACCGGTACACGCCGTCGTGCCGCCGCAGCCGGTACTCCATCTCGAAGACGACGTGCCGCTCGAAATGCTCGGTGTAGACCGCCATGCAACGGGCCAGGTCGTCGGCGTGGACACCCTCCGCCCAGCCGTTGCCGCTCTCCTGCGCGAGAGTGCGACCGGTGAACGCCAGCCAGACATCGTTGAAGTAGTCGCACTCCATCGAGAGCGCAGCGCGCCAGATCATGATCGGCGCCTGTTCCACCAGAATCGCGTACTCCGAGAGGGTGAGTTTTTGTGGCATGCGTGAAGCCGTCCTATTTCTACGCCGGCAGTTTGCCGAGGATGAGCGGTGGCTCAAGGCGCGCGCACGTATTGTTCGGGAGTTGAAAACCAAAGCGGCGACGCCGGTGAAGGCGTCGCCGCAGAGTGAAAACGGAGCGGAGCGACCAAGGTCGCTCCCTACGGGAGATTCCGGATCAGGACGAGATACCGGTCTCGGAGGTCGGATTCTTCGTCTTGAACTCGAGCGACTTCTCGCCGCGAACGACGAGGACGGGTTCGCCCTCCTTGAAGTCGCCGCGGAGGATGAACTCGGCGAGCGGATCTTCGAGGTGGCGCTCCACAGCGCGGCGCAGCGGACGCGCGCCGTACTTCTCGTCGGTGCCGTTCTCGATGAGGAACAGCTTGGCGTCGGTCTGCACGTCGAGGACGAGCTTCCGCTCGGCCACACGCTTGACGACCTTCGCGACCTCGAGATCCACGATCTTGAGCAGGTCGTCCTTGGTGAGCGGGCGGAAGACGATGAGCTCGTTGATGCGGTTGAGGAACTCCGGCTTGAAGATGCGCTTCGATTCCTCGAGCACCTTGTCCTTGATCTTGTCGAGGTCGCCGATGCCCTCGGCGGCCGCACCGAAGCCGACTGTCGTCTGCCTCTGGATGAGGGAGGCGCCGACGTTAGTCGTCATGATGATGATCGTGTTGCGGAAATCGACCTGGCGGCCGAGCGAATCGGTGAGGCGGCCGTCCTCCAGGATCTGGAGGAGGAGCTGCACGACATCGGGGTGAGCCTTCTCGATCTCGTCGAAGAGGATGACCGAGTACGGGCGGCGGCGGACCTGCTCGGTGAGCTGGCCACCCTCCTCGTGGCCAACGTAGCCCGGAGGCGAGCCGATGAGGCGCGAGATCGCGAACTTCTCCATGTACTCGGACATGTCGATCTGCACGAGCGCGTCCTGGTTGCCGAACATCTGGGCGGCGAGCTGCTTGGCCGTCTCCGTCTTTCCGACACCGGTGGGTCCGAGGAACATGAACGAGCCGATCGGCCGGCGCGGGTCCTTGAGGTCGGCGCGGGAGCGGCGCAGGGCGCGGGCGATGGCGGCGCAGGCGTCGTTCTGGCCGATGATGATCTTCTGCAGCTCCTTCTCGAGGGTGAGAAGCTTCTCGCTCTCCTTCTTCTCCATGCGCGAGAGCGGGATGCCGGTCCAGTCGGCGACGACCTGCATGATGAGGTCCTCGTCGATGTTCACGCGGTGGTCCTCGCGGGACTTCTTCCAGGCGGCGAGCGTCTCCTCCTGCTGGGCACGGAGGTGCTTCTCCTTGTCGCGGAACTTGGCGGCCTCCTCGAAGTGCTGCTTGGCGATCGCATCCTCCTTCTGGGTGCAGACGCTCTCGATCTCCTTCGCGAGCTCCTCGATCTCCGGCGGGCGGTTCAAGGACTGGATGCGGGCGCGGGCGCCGGCCTCGTCCATGACGTCGATCGCCTTGTCGGGGAGGAACCGGCCGGTGATGTAGCGATCGGAGAGCTTGGCGGCGACCTCGAGTGCCTTGTCGGTGTAGATGGCCTTGTGGTGGTCCTCGTACTTGATGCGGATGCCCTTGAGGATGGTGATGGTGTCCTCGATGGAGGGCGGCTCGACCTTCACGTTCTGGAAGCGGCGGTCGAGGGCGGAGTCCTTCTCGATGTACTTGCGGTACTCGTTGAGCGTGGTGGCGCCGATGCACTGCAGCTCGCCGCGGGAGAGCGCAGGCTTGAAGATGTTGGAGGCATCCATCGCGCCCTCGGCCGCACCGGCGCCGACGATGGTGTGAAGCTCGTCGATGAAGATGATGACGTTCTTGGCGCGCTTGATCTCGTCCATCACGGCCTTGATGCGCTCCTCGAACTGGCCGCGGT
>CAZXHR010000162.1:5549-9673 GCA_964640465.1 uncultured Opitutaceae bacterium | reverse complement strand
TGCTCCTTGGCGTAGCGGTGCACGGCCTGGGAGAAGTTGATCAGGCCGTCCTTGTTGCCGCAGGAGATGTAGAGGAGTTTGAGCTGCGCTTTCGCGGCGGCGGGATCGGGCAGGAGCAGGGCCGGTGGCTTGGTGTTGGGCGCGGCGGAGAAGGCGCCGACCCACGCAAACGTGTCGAGGTGGCCGAGGCCGAAGTTGAAGGTCTGCCCGCCGCCCATCGACAGGCCGGCAATGGCGCGGTGCTCGCGGTCGGAGAGGACGGAGAACTTCGCTTCGACGGCGGGGATCAGGCAGTTCAGGAGGTCGCCCTCGAACTTGCCGAACGCGGCGGCCTTCTCGGGTTCGAAGGGGTTGCCGATTGCGCGGTCGTCGGCCATCGCGCGGCCGTTGGGCAGCACGATAATCATGGGCACGGCGTTCCCGTCGGCGATGAGGTTGTCGAGGATGACGGCCGGGGAGGCGAAGCTTAGCCACTCATTCTCGTCGCCGCCGATGCCATGGAGGAGATAGAGTACCGGGTACTTGCGGTCGGCGGAGTAGCCGGGCGGCAGGTAGATGTTGGCCTTGCGGCGCATGCCGGTGACGGTCGAATCGTACTCGAAGGGGACGACCTGACCGTGCGCGATGTCGGCGCGCACGGTGCGGAAGGCGGCGGGCGGTTCCGGGAAGGCGCGGACATCGTCGGCCGCGAGTTCGATCGGCCGGGCGAAGTTGGCGCGGGCGCGCTGATCGGAGACCTGCTCGGGGTTCTCCTGCGCGAATGCGGTGGCCACAGCGAAGAGGCCGATGGCGAGAACTGAGGTGGTATGTTTCATAGGATTGATCGGAGAATTGGGACGGCGTGGGATCACCGTGCTATTTGAAGTAGAGCTGGAGGGTTTCGGTGAGGTAGTGGCGGGCGTTCATCCAGGTGTGGCCGCCGCCGGTGATGAGTTTCTGGTGCTGAATCTTTCGCTCGGCGAGCAAGTCGAGGAATGCCGACGCCTGCGGGTAGAGGAAGTCGTCCTTGCCCACACCGAGCCAGAACAGTTTGAGGCGGCGGTTGGTGGTGGCAGCGTCGGCGGCGAGCGCGGGGAGGTGCAGCTCGATGACCTCGGGCGTGAGGTAGGCGCTGTAGGAGCCGATCCAGGCGAACGTGTCGAGGTGGCTGAACGCGGTGAAGAGCGACTGTCCCCCACCCCGGGAGAAACCGGCGATGGCGCGGCTCTCGCGGTCGGGGATGGCGCGGAAGTTGGTCTCCACGTAGGGCACGATCTCGGCGAGGAGCTCGTCGCCGAAGGCCTTGTACATCGCGGCCACCTCGGGTGTCCAGGGCCGCGGCATACCCATGAGCATGTTGCCGTAGGGCATCACGACGATCATCGGCACGGCGCGCTTCTGGGCGATGAGGTTGTCGAGGATGAAGTTCACCCGGCCGACGCGGAACCACGTCTCCTCGGTGTCGGTCGTGCCGCTCACGAGGTAGAGCACCGGGTAGCGCTCGGTGCCGGCGCGGTAGCCCGGCGGCGTGTAGATGACGAGCGGGCGGGTGCAAACGAGCGCCTCCGACTGGTAGAAGGCGTAGGTGAGCTCGCCGTGCGGCACGTTCTGAACCGAGCGCAGCGACGGCTCGGCGTCGGGAATGTCGAGCAGGCTGGCCTTGAACCCCTCGTTGGGAAACACGTATTGGTTGCCCGGATCGGCCACCCCCACCCCGTCGACGACGAAGTTGTAGGGATAGAGATCGGGGGCGACGGGGCCGACGGTGGCGCTCCACACGCCGGTCTCGTCCTTGGCGAGCGGCTGGTTGGCCATGAGGAACTGGCCGCTGAGCTCGACCTTCTGGGCGTCCGGCGCGCGGAGGCGGAAGGTGACGGTGCGGTCGGGGTTCACAACCGGCGAGACGACGGGCGGTTGGCGCGTCGGCTGGGCGAAGGCGTTGGAGACCAGAACGAGGCCGAGACAGGCGAAGGCGAGACGGAGGTTCATCGAGGTGGCCAAAACGAATGAAGAAAGCGGGCGACTACTTGGGGTCGAGCTGGAGGTTCCAGTGGGCCGCGACGGCGGCAAGCTCGTCGGCGGTGAGGTAGGAGACGGCGCCGTGCTTGGGTCGCTCGAAGTTGGTGCCCTTCATCGTGCCTTCGTTGAAGTGGCCGAGGTCACGGAACGTGACGAAGTCCTTCGTCTCGCTGAAGCCCATGTTGTTGGGCCGGGCGCCGTAGACGTCGTACATCAGCACCCAGGTGTCGGTGCCGAGGCGGCGGAAGAGGTTGGGCGCCTCGGTCGGTTTCGTCTCGGGATCGATCCGGCGGGTGTCGCCGACGAAACCGTCGGAGAAGCGGGGCGAGACGGCGTGGAAGATTTTGGCGCCGCCCACGTAGAAGAGATGCCACTGGTCCCCGACGAGGGTGAGGTCGCCGTCGATGCCGCCGATGCCGGGGATCATCTTGGGCGTGCTCGTGAGCTTGGTGAAGGCGTCGTCGGCGTAGGCCCAGTAGATGTTGGCGTTCTTGTTTTCGTAGCGGATGGTGAAGTAGACGACCATGCGGCGCGCGACGGGATCGTAGGTCGTCTCCGGCGCCCAGGCGCAATCGATGTCGCCGAGTTCCGGAAACGCGAGGTCGACGCGGAAATCGGAGTGGGTCCAGTGGATCAGGGCCCACGATTTCATGAGGACCAGGGCGCGGTTGTTGCCCCAGCCGTGCTCCGCCTCGGGGCGCTGCCACGCGGTGTCGCGGTAGCCGGCCTTCTGACCGAAGATGTGGAGGTCGGTCATCGCGAGGTAGAAGGCGCCGTCGGGCCCGCGGGTCAGGTGCGGGTCGCGCACGCCCTTCTGCTCGGCGAGGAGTTCGCCGTTGAACACCGGCTCGCCGCCGTTGATGTCGGTGAAGGTGGTGCCGTCGCGGCTGACGGCGAGGTAGGCGGAGTGGGTGCGGTCCTTGAAGTAGACCATCACGTAGCCGGCGAGGTCCTGTTCGCGGAACGTGTGGGCCGGTGTCGGAAGTGTGTCGACGATCTCGATGCCGGTGGGTTTCTTGACCCGCGGAGTCGAGGGTTCCGGCTGAGCCAGACCGACCGTCGTGCCAACCTGTAGCAGTAACGCGCCGGCTACGATAGCACGGCACACACAAGGGAGATGACGAACAGAGTGCATGGTGGGCACGACGGCGATGGGTTGTTTACTTCTGCGCAGGCGCGGCGGCGGGAGCCGGCTTGTTCACGTCGGAAACCGACTGCTCGATGAGCGTGGCGACGCCGCGCGGGTCTTCCTGCTGGGCGACGTGGTGGCCCGGGAAGGTGCGGATCGTCCAGCCGCGAGCGACGGCGTTCTGCCAGCTCTTGTCCTTCTTCGCGCGTTCCTCGGCCGACTGGTCCTTCGGCACAAAGGCGACATAGGTCACCGGAAGCGCGAGGGCGGCGGGGTTCTTGTAGGAGACAGGCTGGTTGAAGCACTTGATCGACTGGGCGACGCTGTGCGGCGGCTTGTCACCGGGTTTTACCCACGAGACCTGCATCATGCCGTCGACGATGTTGGTGTTGGGCGGGTTGCCGCCGCCGAAGAGGTCCCAGATGGACTGGCCGTCGTTGGGCACCGCAGCGTCGAGGTAGACGACATGCTTGATGCGCTCGGGAATGCGGTCGATCACGCCGGTGATGACCATGCCGCCGTAGCTGTGGCCGGTGAGGACGACATCATGGAGATCCTCGAAAAGGATCAGGTTCACGACGTCGTTGATGTGGGTCTGGAGGTCGATGTGCGGGCCGTTGAGGTGCATGCGCTCGCCGAGGCCGGTGAGCGTGGCGCGGTACACGGTGTGGCCGTCGTCGGTGAGGCACTTGCCGGTGCTCTTCCATTCCCAGCCGCCGGCGGTGGCGCCGTGGACGAGGACGAAGGTCTCCTTCGCGGGGGCATCGGCAGCGCGGGTGGTGCCGACATCGACGAACGAAGAGACCAGGAGCAGGGCTGCGAGTCGGATCAGGTTTGTTTTCATGGGTGAAGCAAAGGGGCGGAATGTGAAGTTCAGCGGGTTTCGGGGAACATGATCTGGGCGGTTTGCCAGAGGTAGCGGCGCCAGTTCAGCCACTCGTGCCCGTGGGAACTGAGCACGGAGAAGTTGCGCACGCCGTGGTCGGCGAAGACGGCG
>CAZXHR010000162.1:0-5539 GCA_964640465.1 uncultured Opitutaceae bacterium | reverse complement strand
GGTGACGCGGTCCACGGTGTGGCCGGCGTCGGTGAGGCATTGGCCAGCGCGTTTCCATTCCCATCCACCGGCAGTGGCGCCGTGGACGACGACAAAGGTTTGCTTCGCCGAGGTGTCGGCGGCGAAGGCCGCGACTCCGGTGGCGAAAACGGAGACAAAGAGCAGGGCTGCGAGTCGGATTAGGTATTTTTTCATGGGCTAAACAAAGGGGTGGATCAGCGGGTTTCGGGGAACATGATCTGGGCGGGCTGCCAGAGGTAACGGCGCCAGTTCAGCCACTCGTGTCCGTGGGAACTGAGGACGGAAAAATTGCGCACGCCGTGGTCGTCAAAGACGGCGAGGGTGCGCATGCTGTTGAGGTAGGCGATGTCGGTCTCGCCGACGCCGAAGTAGATGGGCTGGACGAAGCGCTCGTTGATCTTGGGATCGGCGAGCAGCGGCTCGATGTTGGCCTTAAACACCTCCAGCTCGCGCGGCCAGTAGCCCGAGCTGAAGACGTAGAGTTCGCCGAAGGTTTCGAGGTGCGTGAGTCCGGTGTTGAGGACGACGAAGCCGCCCATGGAGAGGCCGGCGATGGCGCGGCTCTCGCGGTTCGGGCGGGTGCGGTAGTGTGAATCGACGAAGGGCAGGATGTCCTGAAGAAACTCGCGCGAGCAGGCGTCGTCCTCGCCGAGTTTGGGCGGCGTGCCAGTGAACAGGTCGCTGGCGTTTGGCATCACGACGATCATCGGGCGGGCTTTGCCGTCGGCGATGAGGTTGTCGAGGATGCGGTGGGTGCAGCCGCTCTTGGTGCAGTGGGTGTCGTTCTCCCCGCCACCGTGGACGAGGTAGAGGACGGGATAGTGCCGGTCGGAGGCGCTCGCGTAGTCGGGCGGGAGGTAGATGTGCATCTGCTTCTCCGCGCCGGCGGTGGAGCGGTACTTCACGACCTCGACGGTGCCGTGCGGCACGTCACGCTCGGCGTAGAACTGCTCGTCCTCCGGTGCGGGCAATGCCGGGAGCAACGCGATGGGCCGTGCCGGAGTCGGTGCGATATACATGCCGCCATCCTGGGGGCTGGGCAGTTTGCGGGGGGCGGCGGCATCCTCGGCTTGAAGCGAGAGGGCGAGAGGGATGATCAGCAAAAAGGGCGCGAGTTTCATGGCGTGTAAAAGGGATGGTGGTCGGGTGGGGCGGAACGAGAGCTGTGCTCAGGGAAAGTGGACGATCTGGGCGCTGCCGTCGTAGGTGGTCGTGCGGCTCGGTGTCAGTTTGCCGGTGCCGCAGAGCCGCACTTCAAAGCGGCGAGTTGGCGCCAGGCCCGGGAAGGAGCCTTGCCGGGCGCCGAGCCGGAGGGTGCGCGCGGCGTCGTCCCAGGTGAGTTCGCAGGTGGCGCGCTCACCGTGTTCATAGGCGTAGGTCTCGCCGTCGTCCTCGTAGAGGGTAAACGTGGCGTCGGCGCCGGGATAGATGCGGAGCTCGACCGGCGCGGAGGGCTGTTCGCCGGTGTGCTGCACGACAGGGTCGAGCGGCAGGATGGAGCCGGCACGCACGAAGAGCGGCACGCGCTCCAACGGTGCGGCGACACGAAGCGTGCGGCCGCCGGTGGTATGTTCGCCGGTCCAGAAATCGTACCAGCCACCGCGCGTCTCAGGAAGGTAGACGGGCCAGTCCGCGACGTCGGGAGCGAGTACCGGTGCGACGAGCAGAGCGCGGCCGAACATGAACTCCGCGTTCTGGTCGAGCGCCTGCTGGTCGGCAGGGAAATCGAGCACGAACGGTCGCATGAGCGTGGAGCCGGCGAAGCTCACCCGCGCGGCCTCGCTGTAGGTGTAGGGCAGCAGCCGGTAGCGCAGTTCGAGCCAGCGGCGGGTCTCCGCCTCGAACGTCTCCCCGTAACGCCAGGGCTCGGTGTCGGTCTGGTAGCCGTGCACGCGCATGAGCGGCGTGAAGGTAGAGAACTGGAGCCAGCGCAGGAAACGTTCGCGGTACTCGGCGCTCGTGTACTGGCCGGCGCCGGGGCGGAAGAAGCCGCCGGTGTCGGTCGTCCACCACGGCAGACCGGTGACGACGTAGTCGAGGCCGGCGGCGACCTGGCGGCGCAGCGTGTCCCAACTGTGGCCGATGTCGCCGGACCAGGTGGCGGAGGCATAGCGCTGCTGGCCGGGGAAGGCGCTGCGCGTGAGGATGAAGGCGCGTCGATCAGGCGCGTCGTGGCGGAGGCCCTCGTAGGCGGTGCGACTGACGAAGAACGGGTAGATGTTGCGCACGGTCTCGCCCGGCCCGAGGTGCGTGCGGCGGCCGGCGAGGTCGTCGTTCTCGGGTTCGGTGGCGTCGAGCCACCAGGCGTCGATGCCGAGCGGGACGAGCCGGGTGCGGAAGTTTTCCCAGTAGAAGGCGGACGCGGCAGGGTTGAAGAAATCGACCCAGTCGGTGCCGGGGATGAAGAGACCGCGCTCCACGAACGCCCGGCCGACCTCGGACTTCGGGTCGACCTTGGACCAGACCGAAAGCATCAGGCGGGTGTGCGAGTCGTGGAGTTGGCGCATCATCGCGGCCGGATCCGGGTAATCGGCCTCGTCGAAGCGCATGGCATTCCAGCCATGGCGGCCCCAGTACTGCCAGTCCTGGACGATCACGTCCATCGGCAGGCCGCGGGCGCGGAACTCGGCGGCGTTGGCGAGCAGCTCGGCCTGGCTCTTGTAGCGCTCGCGGCAATGGATGTAGCCGAGAGCCCAGCGCGGCATCAGCGGGACAGCGCCGGTGATCTGGCGGTAGGAGGCAGTGATTGCGTCGCCGTGGCCGGCGATCACGACGTAGTCGAGTGCCTCGGCGACCGGGGAACGGAACTCGGTGAGCGCTGCGGCTGGGCGGAAACTCAGGGAAGGCCGATCCTCTTTCACGCCGACGACGCGGACGGTGTGCTCGCCCGCGGCCAGATCGGTGAACCAGCTCGTGGTGGGCGGCAGCCAGAGATTCTCGAAGTCGACGACGGTGCGGTCGTCGATCTCGACGTGCCAGCGGCGCGCCATCTTCTGGCCGAGATCGAGGAAGAACGCCTGGCGTCCGCCGGCAACGACGGTGAACCGCCCGGTGAAGACGCCCTCGTGGCGGATCTCACGGCGCGTGCCTTCGGTCGTGGTGACATCGACGGCGGTACTTTCACCGTGGTCGGTGGCCGCGGAAAGCGGGATGCGCTCATCGGCCGGGTTGAACTCGGTGAGGCCGTAGTTGTGCCAGAGCAGGCCGAAGCCGCGGCTAGAGACGATGAACGGGATCGCGATCTGCGTGTTCACCTGCGTGAGGCGGCGCGGCAGGGAACGGACGTTGAGGAAGCCGTCCTGGAACTGGCCGAGGCCGAAGAGGTGTTCCTCGGCGGGAGAATCGAAAGATTGGGCGACGGCCCAAGTGGGCTCGCCTTGCACGGTGGCGGGCTCGACACGGCGGGAGCCGGCGAGCTCGCGCAGGAATATCCGCCCGGTGGAGTCGGCGAAAGCGATGGTGCCAGTCGCGCGGTCGACGGTAGTGCGCAGGTGCGGCAACTCGAGAGCGACCTCCTCCGCGGACTCGTGCACGACGGCAGCGGGTGAGGGAACGTTTTCGGAAAGGATGAGGCTGGGCGCCGCAGGCTTGGCGTCGCGGGTGAAGCGGACGCGGACGGCGTTGTCCAGCAGCGGCTGGAGTGTGAGGTGCCCGCCGTCGATCTCCAGAGCGACACTGCGAGGTGCGATGTCGGAGGCGGCCGGCAGAGCGGTGACCGCGAGAGCGCAGATCAGTGTCAGGAGGGAGAGTGAATCGGGGGGGCGAAGCATGGAGCGAGAAGGCAAGACCGGGACCGCGTTGAGCGGTCCCGGTCGGAGTCGAAAGAAGGTGCGCGATCGCGCGGCGATTACTTCGCGTCCTTGGCCTTCAGGAAACCGTTGTGGTCGAGCCAGTGGGTGAAGGGCTCGAACCAGTAGTAGGTCGGGTGGCCGGGGTAGCCCATGCCGAAGCCGTGCCCGCCATCTTGGTACAGGTGGAGTTCGACCGGCTTGCCGGCGTCGAACCACGACTTCACCACGCCGAACTCGCCCTTGAAGAGGAAATCGTTGGCGGCGATGGCGGTGAACAGCGGCGGTGCGTTCTTCGGCACCTCAACCGCGGCCATGCCGCCATAGATCGGGGCGATGAAGGCCAACTTCATCTTCTCCGAGTGGAGCGTGCAATGCATGGTGAGACCGGCGCCAGCCGAGAAGCCCATCATACCGATACGGTCGGGATCGATCCCCCACTCCTTGGCGTTCTTCACGATCAAGGCATAGGCGGCCTCGGCGTCGGCCTGCTGGTTGCTGAGGTCGGGACGCGGCGGGCGCGGAGCCTCGGCAGCGGGCTTGCCAGCGGCCTCGCCGTCCTTCGGGGTGACAGCGGCGAACGTGCGGTTCATCGACTCCTTCAGGCCCTCGAGGGTCGGAGGCGTCGGGATGAGCCGGTACTTGAGGACGAAGGCAGCGACGCCGCGCTCGTTGAGCGCCTTGGCGATCTTCCAGCCTTCGTTGTTGATCGACAGCCAGCGGAAACCGCCCCCGGGCGCGACGATGACCGCGGTGCCGTTGGCTTTCGCGGGATCGGGCAGGTAGGGCGTGAGGGTGGCGGTGGAGACGTTGCGCACCATCGGCTCGCCCCACTGGCGGAACCAGCTCTCGGTGGCCGGCTGGTCCTTGACGCCGCCGGTGCCGAGCGGGATGGCATTGGGTTCGGCGGGGGCGTCGAACGGGAGGATGGTGCCGTCTTCCGCGAACGCGGAAGCGGCGAATGCGAAGACCGAGGCCAGGGCGGCGGCCTTGGTCACCTTGAAGAACGTGACTGGGGTGATCATGGGTGTATCAGGGGTTTGGTTGACTGCTGAAGGTTACTGGGTGGGTCTCGGCGCGAGCACGGCGGCGTAACCGCCGGCCGGGGCAAGGGTGAGAGTCAGCGTGATCCCGGCGCGAACGGTGGATGTCGATTCCGCGAGCGCGGTCGGAGTGGCCGCGGAAGCCTGAGTGTCGGCAAAGGCGCGCAGGTTCCAATCGCCGGCGCCGAGGAACGTGAGCGGCACGGTGAGGGTGAGCGGGGCGGCGCCATTCATCGCGGCGAGATACCAGCGCGAGCCGGAACGGCGGGCGATGACGACGTGCTGTGCGACCTCGGCGGTGAGCACCACGGTCTCGTCCCACACGGTGGGCAGGCCGCGGAAGAACTCCACGCCAGGTTGGCCGCGGTAGTTGTCCGGGTGGTCGCAGAGGCAGAGCAGCGGGCTGAAGTAGACGACGGTCTCCGCGAGCTGGCGGGCGCGGGTGCCGATGACTTGGGCCGGCTCGGCGACCTTGAAGTCGGCCTTCGTGCGGTTGAGGAAACCGCCGGGCGTGAAGTCCATCGGTCCGAGCAGCCCGCGGGTGAACGGCAGCGTGACGGTGTGCAGCGGCGTGCAGGAATCGGCGAGCCACGGGATCTTGTTGTACTCGTTGCCGAGCACGCCCTCCTGCGTGATGTAGTTCGGCCAAGTGCGCGCGAGGCCGGTCGGCTTGTAGGCGCCGTGGAG
>CAZXHR010000161.1:9504-9722 GCA_964640465.1 uncultured Opitutaceae bacterium | reverse complement strand
ACCCGCTGTTGCGCCTGCACGGCCAGCCCCTGCTGGGAATCGCCGGCAACGCCGTCTACCTCCTCCCGCCGCCCTTCCCCGGCCACAGCCCCCGCGCCGTCGTCGTCCCCCGCGAAGCCCTCGACCCTCCCGCCGCCGCCAAGGCCCTCCCCCGCGCCGCCGCCCGGGGCGAGGGCCGCGCGCAGCCGCAGGGCGCCGGCCTCCCCCGGCGCCCGCGG
>CAZXHR010000161.1:0-9494 GCA_964640465.1 uncultured Opitutaceae bacterium | reverse complement strand
TACGCGGCCAATCAAGCGGCCGATCCGGAAGCGGCCACTCCCGCCGCCGCCAAGGCCCTCCACCGCGCCGCCGCCCGTGTCGAGGGCATCGAGCTGCCGCAGGTCGAGGTCATCCCCCTGCGCCCGCGTTTCGTGTGCCGTCTCGTGCAGGACCGCGGCGACCCGTGGGACCGGCCCGGCGAATGGCTCCAGGTCGAACTCTGCGCCGTCTCCCCCGACGGTGCCCTCCTCCAGCGCCGCAACCACAACGGCAAATGGGTGACCCAGCGCGGCACCGCCGCCAGCGACGGCAAGGTCGTCCGCGAGATCGACCACCAGCGCGCCGAGGCCGCGCTCCCGCTCCTCCACGAGTTCCAGCTCGGCCCGGACTACGAGAAACCGGTGTGGCTGCGCACCGTCGCCGCCAAGGCATTCCCCGAGCAGTTCGCCGCCTGGGTCGAGCGCTGCCGCGGCCTCGGCGTCGAGTTCGAGTGCGACCCCGCGCTCGCCGGCCTCGCCCGCCCCGCCGACCGCGCCCGCGTCGATGTGTCGGTGAAGTCCGGTGACGAAGGCTCCGGCATCGACTGGTTCGACCTCGAGATCGCCGTGCGCGCCGAGGATGCCACGCTCACCGAGGCCGAGATCAAACTTCTCCTCAAGGCCAAGGGCCGCTTCGTCCGCCTCCCCAGCAAGGGCTGGCGCCGCCTCTCCCTCGAGCTCTCGCCCGAGGAAAACGCCAAGCTCGCCGAGCTCGGCCTCGACGCCGAGTCCCTCGCCGGCGGCACCGAGAAACAACGCTTCCACGCCCTCCAGCTCGCCGACGAACGCATCGCCGGCCTCCTGCCCGAGCAGCACGCCGCCCGCGCCCGCCAGCGCGCCGCCCAGCTCACCGCCATCGCCGAGCCACCCGTGCCCGCCGGCCTGTGCGCGGAGCTCCGCCCGTACCAAAAAGAAGGATTCCACTTCCTCGCCCACCTCGCCGCCAACGGCCTCGGCGGCGTCCTCGCCGACGACATGGGCCTGGGCAAGACCGTCCAGGCCCTCGCCTGGCTCCTCCACCTAGCCGCCGGCAAGGCCGCGAAACCCCTTCGCGCCCTCGTCGTCTGCCCGAAGAGCGTCGTGCCCAACTGGTCACTGGAGACGAAACGCTTCGCCCCCTCGCTCGTCGCCGCCCCGCTCGGCCCCGGCGGCGCCATCCCGGCCGCGGCGAACCTCGTCGTCGTCAACTACGCCCAGCTCCGCGCCGCCGCCGAGACGCTCGGCGCCGAGCGGTGGGACGCCGTCATCCTCGACGAAGCCCAGAACATCAAGAACCCCCTGTCGCAGACGGCCCGCGCCGCCCGCGACCTGCGCGCCGCGCACCGTATCGTTCTCACCGGCACACCGATCGAGAACCGCACGCTCGACCTCTGGAGCCTCTTCGCCTTCGCCATGCCCGGGTTGCTCGGCAGCCAGGCCACGTTCAAGCGCGCCTTCAACGACAAGACCGATCCCGCCGGCGCCCGCTCCCGTCTCGCCCGCCGCGTCAAGCACTTCATGCTCCGCCGCACCAAGGGCCAGGTCGCCACCGACCTCCCGACCCGTGCCGAGGAGGACCTCTTCGTCGATCTCGAGGGCTCGCAACGCCGCCTCTACGACGCCGAGCTCAAGCGCACCCGCGCCATGCTCCTCGGCGTGAAAAGCGACCGCGATTTCGACAGGCAGCGCTTCAACATCCTTCAATCCCTCCTGCGGCTGCGCCAGATCTGCTGCGACCCGCGCCTGGTCGGCTTCGACGAGGCCGGCGCCAAGACCGCCCGCACCCGCGCGAAGAAGAAGGCGCCCGCCGCGGACACCGAGTCGCCGAGGAACGGCGACAACGCCTCCGCCAAGCTCGAGGCGCTCCTCGACACCATCGAGCCGCTCGTGGAGGAGGGGCACCGCGTGCTCGTCTTCTCACAGTTCGTCACGATGCTCGAGCTCATCGCCGCCGAGCTGACGGCCCGCGACATCAAGCACCTCACGCTCACCGGCCAGACCGAGAACCGGCAGGATCTCGTGGACCGTTTCCAGTCCGCCGAGGGCGAATCCGTTTTCCTCCTCTCGCTCAAGGCCGCCGGCTCCGGCCTCAACCTCACCGCCGCCAGCTACGTCGTGCTCTTCGACCCGTGGTGGAATCCCGCCGTGGAGGCGCAGGCCATCGACCGCACTCACCGCATCGGCCAGACCGAGCAGGTCATCGCGTACCGCCTGCTCGCCCGAGGCACCATCGAGGAGAAGATCCGCAAGCTCCAGCAGGCGAAGGCCGAGCTCGCCCGCGCCGTGGTCCACGAGGAGAACCTCGCCACCGTGATGAGCCTCGCCGACCTCCGCTTCGTCCTGAGCGAGGATACGGCGGAGTGAGCAGCCCCCCAAAAAAAACGGGCTGCCTGCGATCAGCGGAACGTCGCTTGACCACGCGACAACCCATCCGATTACTCCTGACAGCACACCCGCCAGGCCTCTGGTTCGCGCCAAGCCCAATCGTGGCGGGTTTTTCTTTTCCGGGTTCTCCCGAAAGCGGGCAGTCGGCAGGCATTGGAACAGCCAAGCCACGGCCAGCGGCTGAATTGAGGTGCTGCGATCAGAGTGTAGCTGAACCACGCGCGACATGAGCGCGCATAACTATGCGCGCCGCGCAATAGGCGGTGCGGAAGAAGCCGAATTGCCCGGTGGTCAATTGATTGACCGCCGGGCAAATGTGGTAGCGCGTCGGGACGGGCTAGTCGGGATATGGACGATCAGAGAGACCTCAACTTACGCGTTAGCAGAGGTTTACCTGACGGAAATGGGACATGATCCGTTTTTAATGGGACATGATCCATTTCGGTGCCCGCACTTAGGGCGGTGTACGGGAGGCCAGTACCCAGCGACTGGCTCGACCTCGCCCCTGCTGGACGACCCGACCTTCATCGCGCAATTCCTGGATGAGGCGTTTGGCCCCCTGACGGTCCAACTGGGTGATTTCGCGAATATCCGCGTTTGCCAAGGCGCGGCGGGCCAAGGCGGCAAGCACGCGTCCCTTGTGGTTCTCTCGGGAAAGCCGCGCATCGACATCGTACGCCGCCGCTTCGCCGAGTTGCTCGTAGGTGGCGGCGGTCAATCGCGAGGTTGAAGGCGGTCCATGCAACTTAGCCGTGCCGATCAGTTTCCGCTTCTCTGCCCCGCCACAAACCGCGATGCTCTTCCCGTACTCCGAACCCATGCCCGCCCCCGTATTCATCCGCCGCGTCGTTCTCAGCAACTTCATGAGCATCGCTCGCTGCTCGGTGGAACTTGGCCCGCTAACGTATCTGGTGGGCCCGAACGGCGCAGGAAAGAGCAACTTTCTCGACTCGCTGCGCTTCATCTCGGAGTCGCTCCACAGCTCGATCGAGCATGCGTTGCGCGAGCGCGGCGGCATCAATGAGGTGCGCAGGCGGTCGTCCGGACACCCAACCCACTTCGGCGTGCGCATCGAGTTCGTGATGCCCAATGGCGACACCGGGCACTATGCGTTCCGCGTCGGCGCGAAATCCCAAGGCGCTTTCGAGGTCCAACAGGAGTCCTGCCTCATCGCCCCCGCGACGGGGATCGGAGGCGCCCCCGTCGCATTCTTCGATATTCGTTCGGGCCGGGTCGCCAAATCGTCGCTCGCGACTCCTCCCGCAGCCCTGCCGGACCGGCTCTTTCTGGTGAATGTGTCCGGCATCCCGGCCTTCCGTCCGCTCTACGATGCACTTCACCACATGGGGTTCTACAACCTGAATCCCGATGCGATCCGCGAGCTGCAGCCGCCCGATCCCGGCGATATCTTGGCTCCGGACGGGCGGAATCTAGCAAGCGTCCTCAAACGGATAATGGAGCACGACGAATCCGTTCACGCCCGGGTGATGAAGCTCCTGGCCGATGTCGTGCCCGGAGTCACCGGCGTCGAGCACCTGCCGCTGGGCAACAAGGAAAGCTTCGAGTTTCGCCAAGTAGTTGGGAGCAACCCTACGCCTTGGCGCTTCCCCGCCGACAACATGTCCGACGGCACCCTGCGTGCCCTCGGCGTCCTTGTCGCTCTTTTCCAACCTCCGATCAGCGCCGACAAATCCGTGCCGCTGGTCGGCATCGAGGAGCCGGAATCGGCGCTGCACCCCGGAGCTGCGGCGGTGCTGCGCACGGCCCTGCGCGAAGCAGCCCAACGCAAACAGCTCCTGATCACCAGCCATAGCCCCGACCTGCTAGACGACAAAGAGATCCCCCAGGAGTCCATCTATGCCGTCACCAACCGGGCCGGTGAGACCTTGATCAGCCCTCTCGACGAGACGAGTCGAAGTGCATTACACGACCGCTTGTTCACCGCCGGCGAGCTGCTCCGCCTGAACCAGCTCGAGGCCGACGAAGGCTACGTCGAACGACTGCCCGCCACGCAGTTGGAGCTCTTCAAGACGGACTGAAATGCCGCGGATCGCTGCCATAGTCGAAGGGGACGGCGAGGTTTCGGCAGTTCCCATATTACTGCGACGCATTGGAGAGCGGCTCAATCGTCCCGGCCGGATCGATGTCATCAAACCATTTCGGGTCCCTGCATCCAAACTGCTCAAAGATGGCGAACTCGAACGCACGGTCGAACTGGCTGCGCGAAAGGCGGGAAACGATGGAGGTGTTTTCATCCTCCTCGATTGCGAAGACCATTGCCCGGCCACGCTCGGGCCGCAGCTCCTCCAGCGCGCCAAGACCCAACGACCGGGCACGCCCATCGCGCTGGTTCTGGCGTATCGGGAGTACGAAGCCTGGTTTCTCGGCAGCGCCGCCTCCCTCTCAGGAAAACGAGGTCTACCAGTCGACCTCGCCAATCATCCAGCACCCGAAACGCCACGGGACTGCAAAGGATGGATCTCCGACCGGATGCCACATGGCCGTGCCTACTCCGAGACGGAGGACCAACCGGCTTTCACGCAGCTCTTCGACTTCGATACCGCACGCATAGCATGCGCGTCATTCGACAAGTGCTTCCGCGAAGTTCAAACGCTGCTAGAGAAGATCGATCCGTCGCCGCCGCTGCAAGCAGTCGAGATATAGCAACACGCAGAACGCTCCGCCGAACCACGAAGCGGATAATTTCGAAGGGCTCCGCGCCCCGCCGGGGTTCTCACCATATCCCGCCTTAGCCCCGACTCACCATGCCCATCCGCCGCCTTCATCTGCTCGCCGCCGCCTCGCTCCTGTTCGCCGCCGCCGCGGCCACGACCTTCGCCGCCGATGCCCAGCCGCCCTCCATCACCGGCCCCGCCGTCGCCTGGAAGTTCGACACGGGCAAGGAGGTCGTCGCGTCGCCGGTCCTTGCCGACGGCGTCCTCTACTGCGGCAGCACCGGCTACGCGTTCTACGCGATCGACGCCGCCACCGGCGCCCTCGTCTGGAAGGTCGACGCCAAATTTCCCGTGAGCTCGAAGGCCGCCGTCGCCGGCGACATCGTCTGCTTCGAATGTAGCAACGCCCTCTCCGGCATCGATCGCAAGACCGGCAAGGTACTCTGGGAGTTCGTGGCCAAACCATTCCGGCCCATCGCCTCGATGGACCTCACCGACTACCACCGCTCCTCGCCGGTGATCGTCGACGGCGTGGCCTACTACGGCGACGACTGGGGCAACCTCAACGGCGTCGACGTCCGCACCGGCCAGCTCGTCTTCCAATACACGACTCCGACCCAGCGCCCCATCCGCGCCACCCCGGCGGTGGCCGACGGCAAGGTCTTCTTCGGCGACTGGGAGGGCGAGGTCTACGCCATCTCGCTCGCCGAGCGGAAGCTGCTCTGGCAGCACACGCAGGAAAACTGCCGGCCCTACTACGGCGCCGTCGTCTCCGAATTCGTGGTGCAGGACGGGCTCGTCTACTTCGGCAGCCAGCACGACGTGTTCGCCCCGCTCGCCGTCGCCACCGGCCAGCCCGCGTGGACCTTCGTCGAACCGAAGCACACCTACCTGCCCGCCACCCCGCTCGTCCACGAGGGCCGGGTGATCATCGCCACGACGGTCTTCACCAACTCCGTCCTCTGTCTCGACAAGGGCGCCATCGCCTGGGCGTTCAAGGGCGAGGGCATCTTCTTCACCAAGCCCGCGCTCCACGGTTCCACCATCCTCGTCAACAGCACGAACTTCGGCGGCACCGGCTACCTCTACCTGCTCGACGTCGCCACCGGCAAACTCATCAACAGCCTCCGCATCGAGAAGGCGAGGTCGTCCGCCCCCGCTCTCGACGCCGAGAAAGCCTACCTCGGCGCCGGCGACGGCTGCATCTACGCCCTCAAGCTGAGCGAGCTCCTCGCCCCCGTCGCTCCGGCCGCGCAATAACCGCGCGCTTTCCCTCGCCCCGTGTCCCGCTGGGGCGCTGTCCTGCAGCGCCCTTCCGGCATCCCGCCGCCGCTTCAGACTCCCGCGTGGAGCGTCGCCGCTCCGGCCTTCCTCACGCCCGCCGGCACGCCGAGCGCAGCGCCGCCAGGTGCAGCGCACCCGCGACCACGCATGTGGCGACGATCACCGGGCTGGGTCGGGTAAAGAGCGCGAGTTCGTCGGCCGCCCGGGTGAGATAGACCAGCGCACCGAGTAGGATCGCGCCACGGCCGATCCGTGTGCCGAGTTCCCCGCGGCAAAACAGGAATGCATAGGCAAGAAAGCCGATCATGAGCAGCCCGCCCACATTGAAGGCATGCATGAGCGCCCTCGCGTCGGGGACAAGCGGCATGCGCTGGATCCAGGCGGCGAGCAGCAGATGGAAGGCGAGGAAGACGGCGTTGAGCACGCCGCAGAGCATGGCGATCGGTCCGTTCATTTCCGGGCAGACTGCCACGGAGCGCAGGATGCCGCCGACCAAATTGGACGATCGGGAGAAACGGGATGTCGGGCGGCGGCAGAGCGAACCGCCGCCGGCGGCACCGCGCCGCTCAGAACAGCGCCAGTTGCAGCGGCGAATCCGCCGTCCGGCGACGCCGTTCCAGCCCGACGAGCCGCCGCACATGGAAGACGAGCTGCGAGACCGTGCGCCCGTCGGGCCGGTGCACGGCCTGCGTCGCAGCCTCGGCGTCGATCTCGACGACATGGCCCGGCGATAGCTCCGGCGGCGTGGGCGCCACCGGGTCGCCATCCATTTGGAAACGCAGGATCGACTCGGCGCCGTGGTCGTCGCGGACGCGAACCGCGAAGCAGATGACCTTGCGACCCGAGGGGGTGTAGCGCGTCTCTGGCGCGAACGGAATCCAACCCGAGAAATGGCAGTTGTTCATCGCGCGATGGGGTTTCCATTTTATCGGCGACCGGCCATCGGCCTTGAGGAGGAAACGCCCGCCGGACGCTCTTTTTCCGCACGCCGGTGCGCGCCGCCCGGCATGGCGTCGGCCTTGCCTCCGCCCCGGCGCCGCCCAGCATTGCCGGCATCGTTCCATGCTCTGGCTGCTCACCCTCGCCCCGTTGTTCCTGATCCTCGAGATCTGGCAGCTCGTGCAGTGCGAGCGCTACCTCGGCATCCGCCAACTGGCGACAGGGCGCGACCCGCGCTCGCTGCCGATGAGCGAACGCCGCGCCTTCACGTGGACGTTGCTGCTCTTCCTCTACTGGGTCTGGATCGGCCTGCTGCTCGGCAGCTCCGTCGGCCGGCTGCAGGCGCTCGCGCTGTTTCTCATCAGCCTCGGCGGCTTCCTGCTGCGGCGGAACAGCCCGCTGCGCTGGATACTCGTGATCCTCACCTTCGAGGGTGCCCTGCGCGTGGGCATGCTCGTCTCCCTCATCGGCGTGTTCTGGCGCCGGCTGCACTGAGCGCCCGCGATCCGGGGTGCCCGGCTTTGGCCTTGCGACCGGCGCCCGCTCTGAAGAATAGGGACAACCCGGCTACGTCAGCACCAACCCCGCGCGATGAACCTCCCATCCTCCCCTCGCCCGCCCAAGTGGCCCTACCTCCTCGGCGACGCCCTCCTGCTTGCCCTCGCCTGCAGCGTCGGACTCTCGGCCGAGTCGCCGTTCTCCCCGCTCGTGCTCTCGGTGATCTTCGGCTGCGTCGCCCTCGGCTGCGTCCTCGCCGCCCTGCCCTACCTCTTCGACTTTTTCGCCGAACAGCGCGCCACCGTGCTCGAATTCCAGCGGAAGCTCGAGGCACAGAGCGCCCGGCTCGCGCACGACATCGAGACCCTCGCCGCCGCCGGCACGCAGCTCAAGGCCGCCCAGGAGTCGGCCGCCAAGGCCGTCCACGCCGCGGATGCGCTTCCCTACAAGCTCCAGGAGAAGATCGCCGAATTCACCGCGCAGCTTCAGCAGCACGACGACGAGGAGAAGGCCGCGATGACCAAGGAACTCGAGGCCCTCCGCGACACCGAGGGCCAGCGGCTCACCGCCCTCGTCGGCACCATCCAGACGGCCACCAAGGAGTTCGCTGCCCTCGAGAAGGAGGCCCGCGCCGCCACCGAAGCCGCGCGGCACGAGGTCGCCGAGGCCGCGCCCGCCCTGGCCGCCGCACTCGGCGCCGCCACCACTCGAGCCGAGGCCGCCCTCAACCAGTCCGCCCTGCACGCCCAGACCGCCATCGCCGCCGTCGAGACCAAGCTCCACGACACCATCGCCGCCGCCGAAGCGCTTTCCAACCGCCTGCTTGAGCGCACCGCGGCCTTTCGCCAGCTCGAGCAGGAGCTCGACTCCTCGATCCAACAGCGTATCGACCAGCTCAATGCCGCCGCCCGCGCCATCGAGACGGCAGCCCGTTCCGCCCACCGCTCCCGCCCCGCCGCCGAGGACAAGACCGCGGAGCCCGATTCCTCGGCCACCGCCTCCGCGCCGGTCGCCGCCGAGGCCGCCACCGGCATCCCCGTCATGCAGCTCACCGCGTTTCCCCGGGTGAAACGCGAGCCGCCTGCCCCGCGCTCCGCCGAGCCGACACCGGAGACCGACGCGACGCCGATCGCGGCCGTCGAAGTTCCTCAGGCTGCCGCCACCTCGGCCACCGCGGAGCCCGCCGCCGCTGCCGCGACGCCCGCGACACCGGCGCCCACAACTGTCGCCGAGGCCGCGCCCACCGAGGCGGCACCGAAGCGCGAACCCCGCCGCAAATCCTCCGCGCGCACCGTGGGCGAAGCTGTGCTCCCCGGTTTCGCCGAGCCCGAGATCGTCTACGACGCCGAGCCCGCCGCCCACTCCGCCCCCGCGAAAAGCTCCGACGGCTCCACCCGGTTGCTCGTCACCGCCTACATCGGCATCGGCAACAAGGTCTTCATCCGCGGCGAAGGTCCGGGCCTGAGCTGGGAAAAGGGTGTCCCGATGGAGTTCATCTCGATCGGCAAGTGGTCCTGGAAAGCCTCCGACGCCACCGTCCCGGTCAAGATCCAGCTCTACAAGAACGACGACATCGCCGCCCAAGGCGATGCGATCGCGATCCCGGCCGGCCACCATGTCGAGGCCACCCCCGTCTTCCGCGAGCCCGATCCGTTCTGAGCGGCCACAGCCAGCGCTCGCCAACAGCACGAAGAAGGGCGGCCTTTCAGCCGCCCT
>CAZXHR010000160.1:6356-9736 GCA_964640465.1 uncultured Opitutaceae bacterium | reverse complement strand
GACCCCGCCGCCCGAACCGACCGCGCCCGCGACCGCCGCCCCCACCCCCGCTCCTGCATAGTAACGAAACCCGTGAGCGTTTCGACCGTTCCGCTCCTGCCGCCGCTCCGACCAAGTAGCGGCCAGCACCCCTCCGCCCTCCCGGCCGCGCCATTTCCCGGCGCGGCCTTTTAGTTTCCCGCAGTCGCGCGCTCCGTGCCGCCGTCGCCCGGTACCGTCGCAGGCATTTCTGGCCCATTTTGCGCGCGAAGGCGTAACTGGGGTCTTTGCCTCATCAACAATCACCTATCTTTGACATGAGGGACGCACCCCACCAATCACCGGGGCTGCCCCCCACATGAAAGCATCACTGATCGTTCTTCTCCCGCTGCTGGCAGCCTCCACCGCGCTTGGCGCAAAATACACGGTCTATGGCACCTCCGACCTCTGGCTGGCCGGTGCCGCGGAGACAACGACCGCCGACGGCGGTGACAAGCTGACCAATGCCGCGCCGCTGGAAATCACCGGCATCACCGCCGGAACGACCTATACCTTTTCCGTCACCGGCTCCGTCAGCAACACGCCCTCCGCATCCGGCCTCTCGCCCGATGGCGGCACTATCACCAAGCTTCGGAACGGAACCCAGAACGGCATCTCCGACATTATCGCCCCGATGAACTCCCTCATCGGCGTGTTTCTCGACAGCACCGTTCCCCTCAGCGGCGAACAAGGCACCATCCTGAACTTCGACACCACCGGTTCGAATCACCTCGGCACCAACTTCACCACCCTCGCGCCCACGCTCAACCAAGCCTTCTTCATCGGCGACGGTCTGGCCACGATCAAGAAAGGCAACAAGACCTCGACGCTCACGCAGACCTTCGTCGCCCCGACCGGCGCCACCCGACTCTTCCTCGGCACGATGGACGCCTACGAGTGGAACAACAACTCCGGACAATTCTACGTCGACATGACGGTAGTCCCCGAGCCGGCCACCTACGCCGCTCTCCTCGGTGCGGCCACCTTGGGCTTTGTCGCGGTCCGCCGTTACCGCCAGCGCAAGGACTGACCCGCCGCCACCCGTTTCCTCCCAGCCGCGCCATTCTCCGGCGCGGCTTTTCGTTTTCAGCCCCTCCACATTCCCATGAACCGCTTCCCCGCAGACGACAGAAGGTAGCGAGGGGACCTAAGGGCCCCAAGCACGGGGAGAATGGCGCTCGTGTGATTCCGGTTCTATGTTCGCCTCCCGGTTGAAGACTCTTGTTCGGCGCACAGTAGCCTAACTCCGCCGTCCCTCATTCTCTTCGTTGCCTCCTGTCGGTTCCGACTGCGCTTTCCAGGATGGATGCATCCCGCGCTGCGCCACCGCGCTTGCCAGCCCCGCGCCGTAGTGCTGCGCTGGCGGCGGCCCGACCACCCGCCCCATCCCATCCGAAATCTCGAAGATTCTCCCGAATGGGAGAACGCATTCCGATATCCGCAATCCCATGCGCCGCCACCTCGCCCTCGTCGCCGCCCTCCTCTCCGCCCTCTCGCTCACGGCCGAGACCTCCGTATGGAAGGTCTCCCGCGCCGGCAAATCCCTCTACCTCGGCGGCACCTGCCACTACCTGCGCGCCGCCGACATGCCCCTACCGCCCGAGTTCGATACCGCCTTCGCCGACTCCAAGACGATCTATTTCGAGACCGACATGGCCAAGCTCCAGTCTCCGGAGACACAGGCGGCCCTCGCCGCCCAGGCCATGTACACCGACGGCACCACCCTCGACACCGTCCTCTCCCCCGAGGCCTGGAAGGCGACCGTCGCCTGGTGCACCAAGAACCACCTCCCCGCCGCCCAGCTCAAGCCGCTCAAGCCCTGGATGCTCATGATGACCATCACCTCGCTCGAGCTGCAGCGCTACGGGTTCACCGCCGAGGGCGTCGACGTCCAGATGCAGGCCAAGGGAGCCGCCGCCGGCAAACGCTTCGGCGAGCTCGAGTCGGTAGAGCAGCAGATCGAGTTCATCACCCACCTCGGCGAGGGAGCGGAGAGCGCGCTCATCGTCGCCACTTTCGCGGACATCGACCGAGTGCCGAAGATCCTCTCCGAGATGGTCGCCGCCTGGCGCACCGGCGACCTCGCGCAGATCGACAAGCTCATGTCCGACGAGATGCGCACGAAGTTCCCGAGCGTCTACGCCTCGCTCATCGTGCGCCGCAACAAGGCCTGGCTGCCGAAGATCGAGGCCCTGCTCGCCACCGAGCCGCGCGAATTCATCCTCGTGGGCGCCGCGCATCTGGCCGGCAAGGACGGCCTCATCGAGGCGCTCCGGAAGAAGGGCTGCACCATCGAGCAGGTGAAGGCGCCGTAGAACCGGCGTTTCCAGGTCCGCCGTAGGGGCGTCGTCTTGCGGCGCCCTCTTGGCTTTCACCGCACGTCCGGCACTCGTGTCCGCACAAGACTCGACTCCGGCGTGGCGGGGCGTTTTCCTGCGTTTCCCTATGACCACTGGAACACGCGTGTTCGCAGTCCTCTCGTTGACCCTTGCCTTGGGCGGCTTCGGCCTGCCCGTCCTCCAGGCCGCCGGCTCCGGCAACCCCGGCTCGGCCACCAAGCCGACCGAGGAGAAGCTGATAGCCCGCGCCGGCCTGACGACCGCCGAGGTCGATGCCGCCGTGAAGCAGGCCGCGCAGCTGAAGCCCAAGATGACGGTGTGGGAAGTCGAAGCGGTCGTCGGCAAGCTCTCGGTCGCCGGCCGGACCGGCGCCCTCGACGACATGCTCAACGCCCTGCCGCGCCAGGAGGGACTCGTCATCACCGCAACCAACGGGATCTTCCGCTTCGATTTCGCCTCCGACCGCAAGGGCCGCTTCCACCTCACCACGTGGGGGCTCCTGCCCGGCGCCCAGCCGAGCCAGTGAGACAGAAGGAGTCAGGAGATAGACGCAGAAGTTGGACGGCAGAAAGCTAGAGTCTGGAAGTTAGGAGCTAGAATTCTGGACACAGAAGGCGCAGTCGGAACCGACAGAAGGCAACGAAGAGAACGAAGCGCGGATGAGTCGGTCTACTGGCACTCGCCCGCCTGCCTCCACCCGACTGGCAAACGACGATCCGCATCGCTTGAGGCGTACTTCAGGGCAGCCTTTGTTTCCTTCGTTCCCTTCTGTCGTCCTAGAACCGAGGCCGATGGAAGCCGTCGGGGGCCGCGTCCTCCGACACCCGTTCCTGATTTCATGAGTTCCAGATTCTCCATCCTCCGCATTCTCTCTTCCGACCTCCATCGTCTGTCTTCAGCCCTCCGTCGTCTGCCCTCTGTCTTCTAGCTCCTAACTTTTACCTTCTTCCCATTCCCCTCCGTCTCCCTCGATGATCCGCTTCGCCGTCACCACCCTGCTCGCCGAGACCTCCGAGTACGACC
>CAZXHR010000160.1:0-6346 GCA_964640465.1 uncultured Opitutaceae bacterium | reverse complement strand
TCCTCCGCTCCACCGGCTCGGCCGTGTTGCTTCCCCGCAAGGCCGCGCCCCGGCGCGCGTCCACGCTGATCTCGTGAGTTCCAGATTCTCCGTCTCCCATCGTCCGTAGTCCGTCGTCTGCGCTCAGTCGTCCATCGACCGTCCTCCGCCCTCTGTCCTCTGTCGTCCGTCATCTGTTCACCGGCAACCGGCTACCGCCCACAGCCCACCGCCTACCGTCCACCGGCAACCGGCTACCGTCCACTGACCACCGCCCACTGCCTACCGTCTACCGCCCACCGCATGATCCGCTTCGCCGTCACCACCCTGCTCGCCGAGACCTCCGAGTACGACCTGCTGGTCTTCCACCTCTCCAGCGACGACCACTACCTCACGATCCAGCGGCGCGCGGACCTCAAGCCCGGCCGCTTCGGCGACATCCGCTTCGAGTGCGACGGCCAGATGTGGAGCGGCTACGACGTGATCCGCCGCCTCCACTACAGCCCCGCCCTCCTGCGCATCGCGCTCGATCCGGCGAAGGCTACGAAGTTCGACGGCCGCCACGACTACGAGATCGAGTTCGGCATCGACCCCGCCGACAAGCCCGCCGCCCTGCGCTTCCTCCGAAAACTCTTCGCCGGCACCGAGCTGCTGCGCGAGGAGTGAGCGGCAGTAGCGGCGAATAGAGCGCCCAGCCACGAGTGCGGGAACCGGATAGGGCGCCCGGTCGCGACGAGTGACAACCGGCTGTCGTTAGCCAAACACCGCTCATCCAGTGGGGGGTGGATCGCGCGCGGGTTTCGGGTTTGCTCGTCTCCACCCATCCCCATGCCCGCCCTACACCCGCTCGCTCCATTTCCCCGGTTCGCCCATGCCTGCCGCGTCCACATCGTGGCCGCGGCGATTGCCGTGTCCGCCGTCGCCGCCTGCGGCGAAACGGCGCCGCTTCCCTCCCTGCCGGAGCCCCGCGTGGGCGGCGCGACGGCCCAGCTCGGCGACACCGTGTACTACTTCGGCGGAGCGTCGCTGGCCGGCGGCCGCTTCCGCGGCAACGTCCCGTCGGTCCTCGCGCTCGATCTGCGGCGCGGAGAGTGGAGCGTCGTCGCCCCGTGCCCGGCCCGCAGCGGCTTCGCCGCCGCGGCGGTCGGCGGCGCGATCCTCTTCGCGGGCGGCAGCGACGACGCCGGGCTCGTGGCGGACGACAGTCTGTACGGCTTCGATCCGGACACGCGTCGGCTGCGCGTCGTCTCGCACATGCCGGCCCCGCGTTACCAGCACGGCATGGCGAGCCTCGGGCCCGTGCTCTACATCGTGGGCGGAGGGCCGAGAGACCACGCGCTCCTCGAGCCCGCGCGGGAGACGTGGGCCTACGACACCAAGGCGGACCGTTGGACGCGCAAAGCCGACATGCCCCTGCCCATGCGCAACCTGTGCCTGGTCGCGCACGAGGGCAGGCTCTACGCCATCGGCGGCCACCGGGTCGGGCCCGACAACCCCGGCTACATCGTGCAGGAGTTCGATCCCGTGACCAACGTGTGGCGACGCATGGCCGACATGCCGACGGCCCGCACCGACTGCGCCGCCGTGACCGTACGCGGCCGGATCTATGTGCTGGGCGGCCACCCCGGGCTGGCGGTCGTCGAGTCGTTCGATCCCCGCGCCAACGCGTGGCGCACCGAGGCCGCGCTCCCGAAGGGCCGTTTCGCGCCGGCGGCATTCCCGGCGGAGGACGCCATCGTCATCCTCGCCGGAGCGCCCAACGAGACCCTGCGCTATCCCCTCGCCCGGCCGTGACGCCACACGCCGGCGCCCCGCGCCCAAATACCCCGAAAGGCCAACGTCGGCTCTCCGAAAATCAAGCGCGGCACCCGAAGCCTCGGCGCCGGTCGGCAGCCGTCCCCCGTAGCCGGCCGCGATCCTCGTAGCGAAACTCGCCAGAGTTTCGTCCGTCCGCCCGCATCACACGAGCAACGAAGGCCTTGGTGGCCTTCGCCACGATCCGCCTCCGCCGCCACCCCGGCCGCGTCGTAGCTGAACGACGCAGTCGTTCAGCCCCCATCGCCGGTGGAGCCGCTTGCGAGAGCAGCTCGCCGCACCGGTGCCACGCACGGGCGGCAGGACATCCGGGCCAACCGCTCCGCCCGCGCCGCCCGCGTCCGAATCAGTCCGGCAACGTAGGGCGGCGCTTCAGCCCGCCCTTGCCCGATCACGCCCGCAGTCCGGTGTCACCACTCCCGCCCGCCAGGTCGCCCTGAAGGGACGACCTACGCCCGCGCCGCCCGCGTCCGAATCAGTCCGGCAACGTAGGGCGGCGCTTCAGCCCGCCCTTGCCCGATCACGCCCGCAGTCCGGTGTCACCACTCCCGCCCGCCAGGTCGCCCTGAAGGGACGACCTACGCCCGCTCCGCCCGCGCGACGGTCCAGCGGCGCAACCGGTGGAACACCTCCGACAACGTGGCCACCTTCACCTTGGTGGCCGGCTTGCCGTTGAGGCGGATGGTGTAGCGCCTCTCGCCCCACAGGCCGGGAGCGTCAACAAGCTCGACTTTGAGCCCGGCGCCCGTGAGATGATCCTTGATCGAGATACGGAACCGGGCGCGCGCGGTCGGCATGGTGCCCGGAACAAAATTCGCCCCTGAGATCCCCTCCCTTGAACCAAGCACTCCGCCGCACCCAGGTGGTGAAACGCGGTGCGGGTGAATCTCTCTGTTCGGCAAACCATGAACGACATACTCAAGCCACCGAAATCGACCAAACTGGATTTCGCGCACTCCGCTGCGAAAGCTGCCCTGTCCATTGTGCCAGTCGCGTCCGAAGTGTTTGCGATGACCGTGAGCGCTCCCCTTGAGCGCCGCCGGCGGAAGTGGGAAGAAGAAGTGTCCGAGGCAATAGCGGACCTCTCGCAGAAGATCGGTTGTCCCATCGACACACTGGCCGAGAATGAAGTGTTCGTAGATTGTGTTGCCAAGGCCACGTTGATCGCGATTCGCAACCATAATGAGGAGAAGCGGCAAGCGCTGCGTAATGCGGTGTTCAATTCCGGTGCACCCGGAGCGCCCGATCACGCGCTTCAGCAGATCTTCCTGGATTTGATCGATTCCTTCACCGAGTGGCATCTGCGACTCATTCGCCTTTTTCAGAATCCCAAAGCCGCACTCGATACCGCTGGATTCGACCGGCGAAGCGTCATGACCGGCTCTTTGGTCATGGTGATTGAGAATGTCTATCCGGAGTTGCAGGGTAAGAAAGCGCTCTGTGACATTCTATGGAGGGACATTCACGCACGTGGACTTACTGATACACCGAGTCTGTCGGGGATGATGACTGCTGACGGCATGTTTGCGAAGCGCACCAGTGAGATCGGCGATCGTTTCGTGGCCTTCATCACCCGCGCATGAAAAAGCCCAATCGTGTAGCCAGGGAGGTCTCCCTCCCCGGCCCCCACACCACCCGGCGTACGGGTCCGTACCGGGCGGTTCCCGAGGGTCACGAATGAGCGAGGCTTGCGCCCCGCGCGGTGTCGGTTTCACCCGACAGTAATCGACACTGCCAAGCTCGGCCGGTCGGCGTCAGCGCTTGCGTGAGATTACTGCGATTGACGGTCCGCCCCTTGAGTTCAGTCCTTCGTGCGTGCGTGGGACCTTCCGGTCCATTCGAGTCCGGCCCCGGGCTCCGGCTCCCTACTCCCGGCTCGTGTCCGGCACTACTACGACCTCTGCTGACCCCTGTCCGCTCCCCGGCGGCGTTGCCGCCTCCGGTGCTCCGCGCATGGGCCGCGGCGCTTGGCGGACAGGTCTCCCCGAGTAAGCGAGTGCACTTTCCCGGCACAAACCCCGGCTTTACCTGCGACACCGAATCCCGGACCACGTTGTGTGGTGCCAACTTGTCCGTGTCGCCGGCCTCACAGCCGGTTCCTGTTCGTGGGCTCGCCGTTTTGACTCCAGCTTCCTCCCCACGGCGTCTCGCGACGCCGCAGTTGCCTTCGCCTAATGCTTGGGTTTTGGCCAGATGAAGGGGCCACGTCGTAACTCTTGACGATGCGGCCGGCCCGCACGTCCGCTAGACGGGCCGCGACTGGAAGCGTTGAACCACGGAGAGCCGGAAGAGTCCGGACTCCGTGTCCTCTGTGCGCTCCGTGGTGAAATGCCCGCACCGGTTTTCCGGAACTTCGGGCCGAGGTTGGCGCCCCTGGCTACAGGGCGTCACGCCGCCTTCAGCGGCAGGACGCTGGCCTTGATCTTCGGGCCGATGGTGTGGAGCGCTTCGCGCAGTTCGTAGGCCAGTTGCACCCGCAGCCAGTAGCCGGGCTCCAGCCCGAAGAACGCGCACAGCCGCAGGTCGGTGTCGACGGTGATGCCGCGCTTCTCGGCCACGATCTGGTTGATGCGCTGCGGCGGCAGCCCGGTGGACTTCGCGAGCCGGTAGGCGGTGATCCCCATCGGCTCGAGGAACTCCTCGCGCAGCAGCTCGCCGGGATGGACGTTGAGAAACTTGGACGTGGGCATGGCGGTCAGTGGTAGTCGACGATCTCGACGGCGTGGGCGTTCCGGCCGTCCCAGCGGAAACAGACCCGGAACTGGTCGTTCACGCGGATGCTGTATTGGCCGCTGCGGTCGCCCTTGAGGGCTTCGAGGCGGTTGCCGGGCGGGATGCGGAGTTCGTCGATGGTTTGGATGGCGTGGAGCTGGGTGAGTTTACGAAGCGCGGTCTTGTGGATCGAAGGTGGCAGCTCCGCCGGACGGAAACCGTCCCAGAGCCGGACCGAGGCGTCGTTGGCGAACGAAAGGATCACCGCGGCGGACTATGCACGCAGGACGTGCATAGTGTCAAGGAGCCGGGGCGGACGGCGCGCAACGGCAAATGGACGGTCGCCCAGCTCCCGCCACAGCGCAGACCAGAAAGCGCGCCACTTCGAAACCGATGGCAGTGCTGCCGGGAACGCGGATGCTCAGGGCACCTCGAGGGCGACGACGGGGGCCGGAGCTTCGGCGAGGCGGCGGGGTTTCCGGAAGGGCGTCTTGAAGGAGAGGAACGTCAGGCTGCGCCAGAGCCATTCGAGGGGGCCGTAGTGGAAGTTTGCCAGCCAGAGGCGCGACACGGCGGCCTGGAGCGCGAAGAAGCCCACGCCGTAGAGGATGCTGTAGAGCTCCCCGAGGTGCCGGAAGAGCCCGAAGCCGAAGTGGTAGAAGAGCGTCATGCCCACCAGCGACTGGGTGACGTAGTTGGTCAGGCTCGTGCGGCCGTACGGCGCGAGCAGATCCAACGCGCGGCGACACGGGGTGGCGTGGTAGAGCAGGACGAAGCCGGCGGCCCAGACCGTCATCTGCGCGAGGCGGCCGTACGAGCCGAGCAGCCGGCGGAGGATGCCGCGCGAGGCGTCCGCCACCCCCCAGCCGGGGAGCGCGCGTTGCAGGAGTAGGACGACGACAAAGGCGGCAAGACCGGCGGCGAGCGCGCGGCGCGCCAGGCGCAGGCTGCGTTCGCGGTCCTCGAAGATCCGGGCGCGGCCGAGCAGCAGGCCCCAGAGGAAGAGCCCGAACATCTGGAGATAGCGGCCGTTCTCGATGGACCACGACCAGCGGGCCTGCACCCCGGTCCATAGATTCACCTTCAGCACCTCAAGCAGGCCCTCCTGCGAGAAGACAGCGCCGAGTTTCCGGTAGTAACCGCCGACATCGAACCGGCCCGGCGCGTAGGCGGGATCGGCCAGCGCGTGGCCCAGTTGCCACAGGAAAGGCGGCTGTATCAGGAAGAGTGCGGACAACCCGACGAGCCAGCGCGTGGGCACCCGGTAGAGCAGTGCCAGCGGCAAGCCCAGGATGGCCAGCATGGTCAGGATCTCGCCGCAGTAGAAGACGCCAAACGCGTAGCCGATGGCCGTCAGCACGCAGAGCCGCCAGGCGAAGCGTCCGCGGAAATCGAGGCCGCGTTGCGCGGCGCGGTCGAGGATGAGAAAGAAGCTCAGGCCGAACATCATCGCGAAGATCGCGTAGGCTTTGCCCCCGAAGAGGAAGTACGCGACATCGCGCGTGCCGCGGTCAAGCGTCAGCAGCCAGTCGGGCCGGTGCTCGGGATACGCACCGAACTCGAAGTGCTCGACGCAGTGCAGGAGGAACAGCCCGAGCAGGGCGGAGCCGCGGAGGGCGTCGACGATCTCGATACGTTTGGTTCGAACAGGGGTGGGGCTGGACTCGGGCATGGGGAACGGCGGTTCGGGCGGGGCACGGAGACGGAGAAGCAACTGACGGAAAGAACAGCGAGGAACGCGGCGAAACGGAAGCGTGTTCCAGTCCGTTCACCCCAACGAGTGATCCTAAACGAAGCAGTTGGACACAGAGGGCACGGAGATAAGGCAAGAGAACACAGA
>CAZXHR010000159.1:0-9834 GCA_964640465.1 uncultured Opitutaceae bacterium | reverse complement strand
ATCGTCGGCCGAGGTGCAGGTGATCTTCAGCTGGTCGCAGGGCAACGCGATAATCGACGAGCTGCCGCGCGAAACCGAGATCGGCTGATCGAGGACGAAGTACTCGCGCTCGGCCTCCTGCTCCACCGGCTCGCCCTCGAGGATCAGGTTGACGAACGGCCGCGAGGAACCGTCGAGGATCGGCGGCTCGGAACCGTCCATCTCGACGAGGACATTGTCGATGCCACAGCCCGTCAGCGCACTGAGCACATGCTCGACGGTGTGGATCTTCGCATGGCCGTTGGCGATGGTCGTGCTGCGGATCAGATCCACGACAGCATCGACCGACGGCCGGATCTCGGGCTGGCCGTGGATGTCGACGCGCTTGAAGACGATGCCGTGGTTGACGGGAGCGGGCTTAAGTGTGAGGCGAACCATGTCGCCGGTGTGGAGACCGGCTCCCTTGGTGGAGACCTCGCGCAGCAGGGTGCGTTGTTTCATCAAGAAAGCGTCCAAGTGTCGGCCCGCCCTCCGGACTGGCAAGAGTTTTGACAGTGCCAGACGCCCCCACCACCACCGTGAACTGAGCCAAGTTGCGCGACTGGCGGGTTGACACCCGCTCGCGCCCCCCCTTACTCGACGCCCTTTTACCAACTCCGATCCGTCTCTGCCATGCAAGCCAACGACCTCCGCAAGGGCCAAGTCATCAACTTCAACGGCGAAAGCTGCCTCGTCATGGAGGTCATGCACCGCACGCCCGGAAACCTCCGAGCCTTTGTCCAGGCCAAGCTCCGCAATCTCCGCACCGGCCGCTCCGGCGACCAGCGCTTCAACTCGACCGAGTCCGTCGAAGTCCTCACCACCGACCGCCAGACCCTCGAGCTGAGCTACGTCGAGCGCGACACCTACTGCTTCATGAACCCGACCTCCTACGAGCAGTTCGAGCTCAGCGAGACCCTCATCGGCGACGCCAAGAACTACATCGTCCCCGGCGGCAAGGTCGAGGTGCTCTTCGTCGACGACGTCCCGGTTTCCGTCGACCTCCCAAGCTCCGTGACCCTCAAGATCGTCGAGTCGGCCGACGGCGTGAAGGGCGACACCGCCTCCAACGTCCAGAAACCCGCCAAGCTCGAGACCGGCCTCGTCGTCCAGGTTCCGCTCTTCATCAAGGAAGGCGAGCCCATCAAGGTCAGCACCATCGACGGCACCTACATGGGCCGCGCCTGAGCGACAGTCCTTCCCTCTTTCAAAAACCGGTCTCCTCGCGGGACCGGTTTTTTCATGTCCCGAGCCGGAGACCCCGCACCGGCTCGCGCATGCCGGACGCGACACATCGTCACCGTCGTTCACGATTTCGGCGGCCCAGGGGAGCCATGCCCTCGTACGCGCCCGCAGCCAGCCAAAGCCGGCTACCTAGCGTAACGATTGAGCCCCGCCTGATGGACTGACCGAGGCAGGGAGGGACCGCTGGGCCCGCCGGGGTGGCGGACGGTGTTGCGGCGCGCCCATTCTGCCGTACGGCAGAACGCCCTGCCACAAGGCGTCAGTTCATCACGCGAGACTCATGAGTTCGCGCCTCAGTTGCCTCGGTGCAGCAGCGACTCGACCAGCGCGCGGAGAAACGCCGTGTCGCCGGGAAGCTTCGACAACTCGCCGACCGCCTCGGCGGTGTACGCGGCGGCGCGCTCGCGCGCTCCGTCCAGCCCGAGTACGCGCACCATCGTCGCCTTCTCGGACTTGGCGTCCTTGCCCGCGGTCTTGCCGAGCTCGGCCGAGGTCGCCGTGGCGTCGAGCACGTCGTCGATGGTCTGGAAGGCCAGTCCCACCGCGCGCCCGAGCCGGCGCAGCGCCGCAAGCTGGGCGGCGTCGGCGCCGCCGACCAGTCCGCCGAGCGCCAAGCTACACGCGATCATCGCGGCGGTCTTGCCGTTGTGGATGAACTCGACCTGATCGCGCGTCGCCGGTGTCCGCTCGGCCTCGATGTCCTCCATCTGACCGCCGATCAGCTCGGCGCTGCCGGCGGCCTGGCCGAGCTCGCGCACGAGCGCGGTGGCGAGCGCCGGGCGATCGGCATAGTGCGAGGCGAGAAGCGCGAAGGCGTGCGTGAGCAACGCGTCGCCCGCGAGGATTGCGGTCGGCTCGTCGAAGGCCTTGTGGCAGGTGGGCCGGCCGCGGCGCAGGTCGTCGTTGTCGAGCGCCGGCAGGTCGTCGTGGATGAGCGAATAGGTGTGCACGCACTCGATCGCGGCAGCCGCCGCCGCGGCATCGGCACGTTTGCCGAAGAGCTCGGCCGCGGCCAGCACGAGCACCGGCCGGATGCGCTTGCCGCCCGCCTCCAGGCTGTAGCGCATGGCGGAATGGAGACGCGACGGGCGCGTCTGCGCCGCTGGGACGTAGCGGTCGAGAGCCTTTTCGGCCTCGATGCGGAGTTGCGGGAGGTGGGCGGCGAAGTCCATAGAGGGGAGCCATCGTGGATCGGCCCAGGGCCAAGGGAAAGGGTGAAGCACCGGCAGTCGGCCCTCTCGGGACTAGGGGATTTCCCCCTATTTTCCTCACGAGTGGACCGTCAAGCTGTTGTTCACTTGTGCATCCGACATATGGGCATAGCCATGCCACTGTAGACATCCTCATTCCCTATGCATTTCCTAGACAGCATCCAGCCCTGCAGGCGGAACGCGTCCTAGGTCCCGTCCGCCATGAAAACAGCCCAAGTTCGCATCCTCCTCGTCGACGACCACCCACTGCTGCGCGCCAGCGTGCGGGACTACCTCGGCAAATATTCCGCACGCTTCGATGTGGTCGCCGAGGCGGAAAGCGCCGAGGAGGCATGGCAGGCCGTGGTCCAGCACGAGCCGGACCTCATCGTGATGGATGTCGAAATCCCCGGAGAGGACGGCGTCGCGCTCACCAAACGCATCCACGCCGCATTCCCCCGCATCATAATCCTCACGCTCACCGCGCACACCGATGGGCAGAAGATCAACAGCGCACTCGATGCCGGCGCGTCCGGATACGTCCTCAAGAGCTGCACCACCGATGAGCTCGGTACAGCCATCGACGCCGTCCTGGCCGGTCAGATCTACCTCTCGCCGGCCGCCTCGACCATCATCGTCAAGGAGCTCCAGCGCCAGCGCAGCGGCGGCAGCGACGGGGTCCTGACAGCGAAGGAGTTCGAGACGCTCCGCCAGATCGCCAACGGACTCACGACAAAGGAGATCGCCTTCGCGATGCAGGTGAGTCCGAAGACAGTGGAGACACACCGCCTCAATCTCATGGCCAAGCTCAAGATCAACACCGTGGCCGGCCTGACCAAGTACGCCCTGCGGCACGGGTTCACGAACCTCTAGCCGCCGCCCCCATCGCTCCCCGCGACTGGCACCGCCTGCCCCCGGGCGGCCGCCGCGGGATCGGACATCCCGGAAACGCCCCCATACGTGGGCGCCGGGTGCACCGCGGGCACATCTTCCACGCCCGGCGGATTTCGCCGCACCATCGGGAAATTTGCCGCCACCTAGGCATTTCCCCGATCCCCATGGGGAAAACCGAGGGTATGTCCCCTCGCCGCGTCGGGTTTGCCGGCACTGCGCCGCTACGCAGGCAGGCCGCCCCGCCGCCGATGGGCGACCCTGAAGCCTTGCTGGGCCATGGGAGACCGCCGCACGTCCGCATGCCGCAAGCCGTCCTCAGGCTTCGCGCACCCGGCTAAGGAATTACGAGGCCCCAACTCCGATCCACCCGATACCGCCGCGCCGCGGATTCCGGTAGGTTGGTTTCGAAACAAACGTCAATTTCTCCGCCGCGGCACCGAAATCTCGCGACGGGGCTCCAACTTCTACTCACGTGCCACGGATCCTCGCCATCGACGACAGCCTCACCATCCGCAAGATGGTGGAGATCATCCTGCGCGGCGCCGGCCATGAAGTCCTCCTGGCCGAGACCGGCACCGCAGGACTCGAGCTCGCCCGCACCGTCAAGCCCGACCTCATCCTGCTCGACTTCGTCCTGCCCGACCTGCCCAGCACCGAGATCTGCCGGCAGCTCCTCGCCGCCCCCGACACCGCCGCGATCCCGATCCTGCTCATCAGCACCAACGGCGCCGCCATCCGCCAGCTCTACGCCGACAGCCGCAACGTCCGCGACTACCTCACAAAGCCCTTCCAGGCGAAGGTCCTCCAGTCCGTCATCGACCACCTCCTCGCCAAGAAGCCCGCCCCCGCCGAGGACACCTCCGGCGCCGTCCTCGCCGCCGCCCCCGCCGAACCGTCCGCAAGTTCATCCTCCACACCGGCGCCCGACCGCACGACCGCCCTGCGCACGCTGCTCAACGCCCGTTTCCGCGGCATCGCCAAGATGATCCCAGACCTCGAGCGCCGCCGCGGTACCATCCCCGCCGAGACGTTCTTTCTCCCCTTCTTCCTGCGCAACGAGCTCCTCACGGAGATCGCCGCCTCCGCCGCCCGCGCCGCCGAGGCGCCCGCCCTTCCGGACATCTCCGGCACCCACGGCTGGGTCGGCATCGACGCCACCCTCCTGCACCTCGGCCGCACGTCCGCCACCGGCGTGCTCACGCTCCGCCTCGACGGCGAAACCGTCTCCGTATCGATCTCCCAAGGCCGCGTTGTCATGGTCGGTTCGAGCAGCCCGAAGGCCTACTGCAACGGCGCCGCCTACAACTTCCGCGGGCTCCCGGCCCCGGTCGTCTCCGCCGCCGTCGCCGCCCAGCAGCGCGACGGCACCCCCTTCTTCGTCACCCTCTGTCGCCAGGGCGTCCTGTCCGACACCGCCGAACTCGAGCGCCTCCTCCTCACCCAGGGCGTGCGCGCCGTCCACCGCGGTTTCCTCCAGCCGACCACCCGCTACGCCTTCGTCTCCGCCGACACCCTACCCGAGTACGCCCGGCAGTTCCCCTTCGGCCTGCCCATGCCCGACTTCGTCCTCGCCGTCCTGCGCCTCGTCGACGACTGGCTCGAGATCGAAGCTGCCGCCGGATCCGTCGACACCGTCTACGCCGTCCTCCCCGACCGCGCCGAGCACGCCGCCGCCCTCCCGCTCACCCCCGAGGAGACCGCAGTCCTCCGGCAGTTCGACGGCCAGCGCACGCTCCAGTCCGTCGCCACCGCCACCGGTCAGGAACTCTTCGCCACCTGCGCCGCCGCCTACCGACTCCTCCGCCTCGGCCTGCTGCGCACCGTCGCCGCCCCGGTCGTCGCGGAAGTCGCGGCCGCCTGAACCCAACCGCTCTCCCTATCCTTCATTCCACCACCATGTCCAAGATCCTGATTGCAGACGACTCCGCCACCCAGGTGGCGCTCATTCAAGCCGCGGTGTCCGAGGCCGGACACATCGCCGTTGTCGCCACCAACGGCGACGAGGCCCTCCGTCTCGCCGCCAGCGAGAAACCCGCCCTCATCCTCCTCGATGTGGTCATGCCAAACACCGACGGTTTCCAGGTGTGCCGCAAGCTCCGCAAGCTGCCCGAGACGGCCACCACGCCCATCGTGCTCGTCACCTCCAAGAACCAGGAGACCGACCGCTTCTGGGGCCTGCGCCAAGGCGCCAACGACTACGTCACGAAGCCCTTCGAGCCGAAGGCCCTCGTCGAGATCATCCGCAAGCACCTCGGCTGAACCGCCGCCGTCCCGCCATGCACGCCTCCTCCTCGGGCTCTGTGGTGCACCTGATCGCACAACGCGCAGGACAACGCTTCTCGCTGCCCGTCCTCACTGTGCGCGAGGTGCTCCCCCTGCCCGAACTGGAGCCCGTCCCCCTCGCCCCGCCCGAGCTGCTCGGCTCCTTCCAGCTCCGCGGCGAGATCATCCCCGTCGTCCGCCCCGACTCCTTCCTCGAGGTCGAGGACACCGGCACGCGGCCCTCCGTTCTCGCCCTCCTCCAGGATCGCGGCGCGACCTGCGCCCTGGCCTTCGACCGCGTCCTGGGCGTCATCGCGATCGCCCCGGGCGATCTGCTCCCGCACCCGCTCGCCACCCGGCGCCCCTGGCTCAGCCACCTCCGCGTCGATCCCCGCCACCAGCTCGTCACCGTGCTCGACGGCCCGGCGCTCTTCGGCGCCGTCGTCGACCAGCTCCGCTTCGCCACCGTCGCAGGCTGACTCCGCGCCCGCCCATTCCTCCCGTCCCTTTTCCAATCGCATCCCGGCATCGTCACATGAAATCCACCACTACTACCCGCGCCCAGAGCCCGTCCGCCCTGCGCACCGGCGGCCAACGCCAGAAGGCCCTCTCCGTCAGCCGCAAGATCACACTGCTGAGCTTCAGCATGGTCGTGCTCACCGTCGTCATCCTCACCGCCATCGTCGTGGTGCAGAAGAACCGCCTCGCCCCCGTGCTCGGCAGCTACCTCGACAACCAGGCATTCGAGAGCGCCGACAAGATCGTCCAGCTCGTCCGCGACACCTGCGCCAGCGTCCAGGCCCAGGGCCGCCAGGACCTCGACCACAGCATGAAGGTCCTCCACGAGCTCGTCACAGCCCGCGGCACCGCCTCCCTCAGCGACGACACCGTCACCTGGCAGGCCGAGAACAAGGAGACCTCCCAGGTCACCAACGTCGCACTCCCCCGCCTCCTCATCGGCAAGGAAGTCTTCGAGCCCGCCTCCGGCGCCATCAAGACCATGCCCATCGTCGACGACGCCAAGCGCATCACCAACTGCGACATCACCATCTTCCTGCGCATGAACGACGCCGGCGACATGCTCCGCGTCGCCACCACCCTCACCAACCCCGACGGCACCCGCGCCGTCGGCACCTACGTCCCCGCCATCAACCCCGACGGCTCCACCTCCGCGATGAACGCCGCCCTCGTCGCCGGCCAGGTCTTCTACCGCCGCACCAGCGCCGCCGGCAATTGGTACGAGGCCGCCTACGAGCCCCTCTGGAACCCCGCCCACACCCGCGTCATCGGCATGATCTGGGTCGGCCGCAACATCACCGCCTCCACCGTCGCCATCCGCGAATCCATGATGAAGGTACGCCTCGGCCAGTCCGGCTACATCTTCGCCTTCGGCACCAAGGGCGCCCAGCGCGGCCAGTACATCGTCTCCCAGGATGGTAAGCAGGACGGCAAGATCCTCTGGGACACCAAGGACGCCGACGGCCGCCTCGTCGTCCAGGACATCATCAAGAAGGGTCTAGAGGCCAAGTCCACACAGTCCGCCCACCTCCGTTACTCCTGGCTCGACGCCGGCGCCTCCGCCCCCCGCGAGAAGTTCGTCGCCGTCACCTACTTCGAGCCCTGGGACTGGGTCATCGGCGCCAGCGCCTACTACGACGAGTACCGACAATCCCAGAGCGAAGCCCTCGGCACCCTCACCACCCTCCTCTGGTGGACCGTCGGCGTCGCTCTCGTCATCGCCGTCCTCTCCCTCGTCGTCAGCCACCGTCTCGCCGAGGGTATCACAAAACCCCTCACCGACCTCACCGCCACCGCCAAGCGCATCGCCGCCGGCGACAACAACGCCCGCGCCGAGGTCCGCGCCGACGACGAGATCGGCCAGCTCGGCGACGCCTTCAACGCCATGCTCGACGCCCGCGTCAAGGCCAAGGAGGACACCGACGACTACAAGAAGCTCCAGGCCGGTATCCAAGCCCTCCTCCAAGTCACCGCCGACGCCTCCGACGGCGATCTCACCGTCCGCGCCCCCGTCACCGACGGCGCCCTCGGCAACGTCTCCGACGCCGTCAACCTCATGCTCGAGAACGTCGGCGATCTCATCCGCAGCGTGCAGGAGTCCGCCAAGTCCGTCTCCTCCGCCGCCCTCGAGATCCAGGCCGCCGCCGAGCAGCTCGCCGGCGGTGCCAACACCCAGAGCCAGGAGATCGTCAACACCAGCTCCGCCGTCCAAGAGATGGCCGCCAACACCGAGTCCGTCTCCGCCAACGCCGTCGCCGCCAACGAGGCCGCCACCCGAGCCAAGAAGGCCGCCGAGGAAGGCGCCCGCGCCGTCCAGGACGTCATCTCCGGCATGGAGCTCATCCGCGAAAACGTGCAGGCCGGCGCCAAGAAGGTGAAGCGCCTCGGCGAGCGCTCCATGGAGATCAGCACCATCGTCAACACCATCAACCAGATCTCCGCCCAGACCGACATGCTCGCGCTCAACGCCGCCATCGAGGCCGCCCGCGCCGGCGAACACGGCCGCGGCTTCACCGTCGTCGCCGAGGAAGTCCGCAAGCTCGCCGAACGCGCCGCCGCCGCCACCCAGGAGATCGAGAAGCTCGTCGCCTCCATCCAAGCCGAGACCAACGAGTCCGTCACCGCCATGGAGCAACAAACCTCCCAGGTGGAGGAAGGCTCCAAGACCGTCGCCTCCGCCGGCGTCTCCCTCGACCACATCAGCAAGGCCTCCATCCAGTCCGCCGAGCTCATCAACGAGATCTCCCTGGCCGCCAAGCAGCAGGTCCGCGGTGCCAACGGCGTCGTCGCCGCCATGCAGACCGTCTCCCTCATCGCCCAGCAGGCCCAGGCCGGTGCCACGCAAACCAAGCGCTCCACCGAGACCCTCGCCACTCTCGCCAGCGAGCTCCTCGGCCGCGCCGCGAAGTTCAAGGTCTGAGCCGACCCGTCACGCCGGTGATGCTCTCCCCCCAACCGACCGAGCCCCTCCGCGCCCACCACGCGGAGGAGTTCTTCGCCGAGCGCGTCCGCGCCTTGGTCGAGTCCCGCTGCGGCTACTCGCCGCGGCCGGCCGCCAGGTCCCTCATGGTCGCCGCCATCACGCGGCACCGTGCCGGACGCTCCTTCGAAGCGTATTGGGAAGTCATCAACGACCCGCGCAACGGCGCCGCCGAGCTCCAGGCCCTCGTCGAGGACATGCTCAACCACGAGACCGTCTGCGGTCGCAACCCGCCGCACTTCGAGGCGCTCGCCCTGCGCGTGCTCCCCGAGTTGCGCCGCTTCGACCGCCCCGTCCGTATCGCCTCCCTGGGTTGTTCCACCGGCGAGGAGGTCTACTCCCTGGCCATCACCGCCGCCGAGACCTACGGAGTGGCCGGCGGCCCCGTCGTCGAGATCGCAGGGCTCGATCTCTCCGCCCGCGTCCTCGCCGTCGCCCGCGCCGGCCTCTACCGCCCCGCCAGCCTGCGCGAGCTCACGCCCGCCCAACGCGAGCTCGGCTTCGTCCCCCATCCCGACGGCTTCCAAGTCCGCCCCGCCGTCGCCCGCCACACCCGCTTCCTCCAGCACAACCTCATGGACCCGCTCCCGCTGGTCGGGCTGGACGTGGTGTTCTGCCGTAACGTCCTCATCTACTTCAACATCGCCTCGGCCCGCCGGGTCCTCGCCAACATCCGCGACGCCCTCGCGCCCGGCGGTTGGCTCTTCCTCGGCCCCTCCGAATCCGCGCTCCACCTGCGCGACTGGTTCGAGCCCGTCCCCTGCGCCGAAACCATGCTCTACCGCCGCCGCCCGTCATGAATTCGTCTTCCTCCACCCCCGACCAGATCCTCCGGCTCGTCCAACGGCTCGGCGACCAGCTCGGCAGCGGCCGCGTCGATCCCGCCTCCTGCGAGCGGATACTCACCGGCGCGCGCGACCTCGAGCAGCAGGCCCTCGCCGCCGAGCTCTCCCTGCTCGCCGGCGCCGCCATCTGCCTCCAGCAACGCTTCGACCAGCTCGCCCACACCCCCGGCGCCGAGGAGGCCGTCTCCGCCCTCGGCAAGGCTTGGCTCGAGCACGCCCCCGCCCTCCGCCTCACCGGCGACGATGCCGCCGTCGACCGCGCCTGGAACCACCTCCAGCCTCTCCTCTCCGTCGCGCTCGAGGAACCCGCCGCCGAGCCCGCGCCCGCTGTCTCCGCCGCCCCCGCACGCCCGGCCGCCGCACCCGCCGCGATCGACGCCGC
>CAZXHR010000158.1:0-9943 GCA_964640465.1 uncultured Opitutaceae bacterium | reverse complement strand
CGGCGCCACCCTCGGCTGAGCACGCGCTGCGCGCTAACGCTGAACGCAGAATGCGGAAGTAGGGGCGCTGCTCGTCGGCGCCCTCTCCGCGTAGCTGGATCGCGAAGCGATTCAGCCCCTCCGACTTCGAAGGCCGCCTCCTCGCGAGGCGGCCTTCTTGTTTGGTTTAGCGACCACGCGCCGCCGATTGCGCCTTGCGCGGCCGCCGACGAGTGAGGTAGTTCTGACTACACCCCAGCCGGGCTCGGTGGTCCCGCGACCGTATGTCGTTGCGGAGGCTCCGATGCCGCCGTCATCCCAAACACTCCAACTGCATCCCGCATCGTCTTCATGAAAAGGCCCCAAGCCATCGCGTTCGCGCTCGTCTCAGTACTCGCCCTTGCCTGCATCCCCCAGGGCGTTGCCAAGTCGAAGCAGGAGATTGCCCCCGCCGCCAAGACTGCCCCATGTCCCGCGCCGCAGAAGGAGGTGCAGAAAACGATGGTTCCCAGGCCGGTCGAGGCCGTTCCCGCCGAGCAGCAGGATTCGGAACTTCACGCGCGCGACGTGTCGCGTGCCGATGGGTTGGCGACGATGGCGAAGAAGTTCTCCCAGTCGAAGAACAGCTCGATCATCTTTCTCGGGGCGAAGGTTCTTCTGATCGGCCCCCCGCTTCTTGCGTTCACCGGGCAGAAGCACACCGCGGCGGGCGGCGAGCAGTTCGAACTCGCCCAGCAGTATCGCAGCTCCGTCGATGCGCTGCTTGCGACCAAGGATGCGAAGACGCTCTTGGAACTGGTGAAAAAGCTCTCCGCGCTCGAAAAGGAGATCAACTACGTCGAAGCGCCGGCCCCCGCGGCCAAGTCCTGAGCCGCGTCGTTCGGTGCGTTCCAGCCCCTCTGCATCTCCAGAGCCGCCTCCATCACGGGGCGGCCTTCTTCTTTTCTCGCCACGTGTTGGGCTGTTTATGACGCTGCTGGGATCATCATCCCCATGGACGCGAAGATAACCAAGATTGCCGGCATCCCCGCTGTGACATTCGGCGAACCCGCCGAGTCGGCGTACCTCTATGTTCACGGGCGGCAGGCGCGCAAGGAGGAGGCCTGCGAGCTGGCCGACATCGTCTGCCCCAAGGGCTATCAGGTGATCGGATTCGACCTGCCCGAACACGGCGACCGCAAGAGCGAGCCGACCGCCTGCACCGTGCAGAACGGCGTGGCGGATCTGCGGCGCGTGTTGGCCGAGGTCGCTCCCCGGTACCGGCGCCTCTCGTTGCATGCCTGCAGCCTCGGCGCCTACTTCAGCCTGATCGCGTATGCGGATGTCCGGTTCGAGCGCTGCCTCTTCCTTTCGCCGATCCTCGATATGGAGCGGCTGATCCGCAACATGATGGCCTGGGCCGGCGTGAGCGAGGAACGCCTGCGGACGGAGCGCGAAGTGGCGACTCCGTTCGGCGAGACGCTCTCCTGGGACTATTTCGAGTATGTCCGCGCGCATCCGGTCGTGAAGTGGGAGAGTCCCACCTCCATCCTGTACGGCGATCGGGACAATCTCACGGAGCGCGACGTGCTGGACTCCTTCGTGCGGCGGTTCGGCTGCGAGCTGCAGGTGATGCCGGGTGGCGAGCACTACTTCCACACGCCGGAGCAAATGGCGGTCCTGCGTGCCTGGCTGGGCTCTCGACTGCAATGACTGGCCGGTTGCCGCGGGATGCGGTTGTTCCGGCAAGGAGGTGGGGGACCACCCTTGGCCGAGGACGCGCTGTGCGCTGAAATGGAACGAAGGAGGTGAAGATGGAACGCCGCATCCCCCAACGCGGTGTTCCCTTGTGCGACTGTGGCGCCGCTCACGAGAGCAGCGATTTGCGCCGACGGTCTATCTGGAACTCACGAACTCAGGAACGAGCTTCTGTAGGCCACGTCGTCGACGTGGCTCTTCCCGCGGAAGGGAATGGCTGTGGAAATCAGGAAGGCGGGAACGGAGCGATGCCTTGCTACAGCCGGGGAGCGCCGACCCCCGCTGCCGCTACAGCCAACGGCGGACCTTGCTGCAGTAGTCCGCGTACTCGGGGCCGAAACGGCGGGCGAGATACGCCTCCTCGCGGGGGATCACATAGAACCGAAAGTAGGCGAGGCGCGGCCCCCGCCCGCCGTGTTCAGATGGCCCGTGTTGGCGGCGCGGATTCTCCGAGCAGGGCGACCAGAAAGGCGCCGATCTCGGTCTGGTCCGAATGGGCCGCGCGAAACGCCGCCACCTGCTCGCCGAGCGATACCGTCGAGGCGACGTCGGTCGTACGGTTGCGCGCGAGCTCGTGGCCAACCGCCGCCGGCAACTCCGCGAGGCTCGACCGCACGCAGAACCGTCCGAGCCCCGTGAGCATCGGGTTGTCTTCGCCTGCGAGCAGGCTGCGGGAGTCGTGCTTGTAGAGCACGAGCGCCTTGCCGGAGTGCCAGGCCAGCGCCGCCTCCACTACCGCGCCCTCGTCGGGCACGCGTCCGTTGAGATTTACGACCACCGCATCGGCTCTCCGGATCAGCTCGAAGGCATCCAGCGAGAACACGGCGCGGGCGAGCAGGCGCGACACCTCGCGCTCGTCCAAGCCCTGCGCGAGCAGCGTTGGCCGCAGACTCGCAAACTCCAGCCCGTCGCGGTGGGGCAGGAACGTCGAGTAGCCGGCTTGCTCCAGGCAGGCGGCGATCTCGGCCATCTCGGCGCGCTCGGCGTCGTTGAACAGCGGACCGGCACAATAGACTCGTGGGGGGGATTCATCCTAAATTCCATAGACGTACGACAGAAGGTAACGAAGGAAACAAAGGCACTGCGGACCAAGGGAGATCAGTGCCTGCACGTCCGGGGAATTCTCCTTCACCTGCCAGGTGAAGACCGTGGCCACGGATTTTGGCATCCAACACGTACACACTTCGTTCCCTTTGTTGCCTTCTGTCGGTCCTAACTGCGCCTTTCGGGTTTATCCTTCCCAACTCGCGTCGTGCGTCACAGTCGGCTTCCGCGTTGCGGATTTCGCCATGGGAAACGGTCCGAGCCGCCTGTCGCGTACAAGGCGCGTCGGCGGGCGGCCGGGGGCGACGCCCCCGGCTACAGGACGACGGTGCGGCGGCGCGGGTAGGCCGGCACCGGTGGCCTCGCCTGCCCCTGCGACGGCGTTGAGGGTAACGCCGTCCACCTCGGGCGGCTGGGCGCGCAACGAGCGGCGCAGCGGCGTAAGTTGTTGCGGGTAAGCGGGCCGGAAGACTCTCGGCGGGCGGGCGAAGCGTGGGGAGTGGCGAATCCCCCGTGGGTAGGCGTGATTACCCACGGGGTTGCCACGATTACCCACGGGGTAAGCGCAATTCCCCAGCGGGTTACCAAGATAACCCAAAGGGTAGCCGCGGTTACCCACTGGGTGGGCACGATTCCCCAGCGGGTAGGAGCGATTACCCATTGGGTAACCGCTCCTACCCACGGCAAGGGCGCGGCAACCCGGCTGGAAGGGGCGCGCACCCGAACGGTGCCGGCGGGCACCCACGCCGGGCGCGCGTGGCGAAGGGCGAAGTGGGTCGGCGGGGCGGCCGAGCGCGTGGCGCACGAGACCGGGCGCTGGGCGGGACTGCAAAAGTGGTGACGAAGTACCGAAAACAGCGTGACAAAACCGGGGAACTCGATACGTAGAGTGACCTGACGGCCGCGGGTGGTGGGATGGTTCCGCCGCTTGGGGAAGGCCGCCGTTACCCTAAAGACAACAAGGAGTCCTATGGCTACACTCAGCCCTGCGGCGGCCTATACCCGCCTCGATACGTTTGTCAGCGCCTGGAAGAAGCTCCGTCCCTCCAAGGCATTCGCCGGTCTCACCCCCGATCAGTTCGAAACCCAGAGGATGACCCCGTGCCGCACGGCCCGGGCGACAGTCGTCGATCTCGAGAACCAGCTGAAGTCGGCTCTCAACCGTCGCGACGATCTCGACCAGGCCGCGCTCGAAACGATGGCGCTCGTCGTCAACGCCGTGAAGGGCGACCCCGCCGAGGGCGAGAACGGCGACCTTTACGAGGCGATGGGCTTTGTGCGGAAGAGCGAGCGCAAGAGCGGTCTCTCCCGCAAGAAGGCGGCCGCGCCGGCGAAGTAGCACGACGCGTCGATCCGATTTCTGCTGGCCCATAGTGGGGTCGCCCGGGGTGGGTGTCGTTACCGCCCCGGGCTTTTTGTTGCCCGACGCGCGGCGGGCGTATCGTGCGGCGGCAAGCGCAAATGGCGAAGGAGACTGTGGCGCGGGCTTGGCGGCCTCGGCACGCTGCCCGGCGCGACACCTCGTAGTCGGCGCAAGGGCCGGCGATTCTCACGACGCGCTGTCGAAGCAATGGGATAAGTGTCGGCTGTAGGCCACCTCGCTGAGGTGGCTTGCCGGAGAAAGCCAGGTCGACGACCTGGCTCACTGGCGGCCACGCGAGCAGAATCGGTCGCGGCAGGCCGGACCGATCCCGTTCTTGATTTCCTCTCAAGCAAATTGCCCCCGGAATTGCACCACAGAGGGCACCGAGAACCGGAAGAGTCCTGAAATGATGTTCCCGCTCCAACCTCTGTGTCCTGCGTGCCCTCTGTGGTGAACGTCCGTTTCTGCTCACCGCTCAAAGCAGATCCCATCCAGACGGCCCCACTCCGATCGCCCCATTTGCGTTCAGAAAGGCCACGCGCCGGCGCGCGTCTGCGCTGAGTTCCAGACTTTCTCGAACCAGAGGCGGCTCACCAGCCCATGAGCTGGCGGAGGTGGGCGGTGAGTTCGGCGGCGTTGCGCTGGGCCTGCGCGCGGCTGGGATGCCAGTCGGCGCCGTAGCCAAGCTGGCCCTGGGCGGAGAGCTCGAAGTACGAGGCTCGGGCGGCGAGCTTGGGCGGGAGGGTGGCGAGGACGCGCTGCAGGGCGTCGCGCAGGGCGGCGCTGTTGTTCATGGGGCCCTGGAGCAGGACGAGCTTGGCCTGCGGATACTGCTTGAGGAGGCCGGTGGCGAATTTGCGGTACGCGGCGACGTACTTCTCCACGTCGGGGCCGGTGGTGCTGAAATCGTTTGTCCCGAGATTGATGCAGATGAGCTGCGGCGTGAAGCGCGAGGGGGACCAGCGGGGCTGCTCGGTCTGGAAGAACTGGCGCGGGAAGATCGCCGGCATGGCGTCGGGGCTGCCGCCGCGCGGTCCGTTGTAGTTGCGGAGCATGCCGATGCCGGAGCGCGAGACGACCATGTAGTCGGCCTGGAGCGCCTCGACGGTGAGGCCGGTGTAGCTGTCGCAGAAGTTCTCGGTCGCGGGGGTGAAGTGCAGGTTGGGATCGTCGGCTTCGATGCCGTAGCCGCAGGTGATCGAGTCGCCGACGAAGAGGATGCGGCGGTCGGGCTCCGCGCCCCACGGGAGGACGGTGGCGCCGGGGTTCAGCGTGAAGCCGAGGAAGCGCGGCAGGCCGACCATGGCCTCGGTCGCGCGGACAACCTCGACGGTGTGTTCGCCGGGCGCGAGATCGGTGGCGAGGGTGTAGGTGCCATCGGCGGCGTCGAGGCGGAGCTTGGTGCGGCGCACGCCGTCAATGCGGACGACGACGCAGTTCTGCTTGGTGTCGTCGGTCATGCGCATGGAGACGGCGGTGCCCTGGAAGCGCAGGCGGACGCGCGTCCCGCTCCAGCCTAGCGCAACCTCGCCGGCGGCGACTTCGCCGGTGCGGCCGCTGTAGCGCAACTCGCGATGCGCGGGGCTCACGAGCACAGGCTCTGCGGGCGGCGTGGCGGCGAACGCCTGGGCGGTCAGTGCCAGACCCAGCAGGAGGGACCGGAGCAAACGGGAGTGGAGGAGGGCGACGAGGGAGCGATTCATGGGGAAGCGATGGGGGACGGGCATCGATCACGTGGCAATTGCGGCAGAAACCAAACAAAAAGACGCAGCTTGCTGGGCGACGCAGCGGACGATCGGCTGCGCGGGCGGGGTGGGGCGACGCGCGCGATCCTTCGTTGTGTTGAGTGTTTGGTGGATCGAACTCTTCTCCGCGCCTCTGCGCCGCCGCGTGAGGATGGGGCGGACCGGGCTGCAATGTGCGGGGTTGTCGCGGTGGGAGTTCTCGCAAGGAAAGTGTGAAGGTGCGCGGCGATGGGGTTGGGGAGTGGACTTTCTCGTGGCGGATCGGGAACTCTGGGCCGCGCAACCCGACACATCGTCCATGCTCTCTTCCGCATTCATCCACAGCGCGCTGCCCCATGCCGCGGCGATCCTCGTCTTCATCCTCGCGTGCCGCGCGTATCTCAAGCAGCGCAGCTTCGGGTTCCTGCTGCTGGTCTTCGGCTTCGGTATCGCGGCGGTGCTGGCCACTTCGTCGCTGGTCACCGTTTGCGGCGGGCCGTCGCTGGTCGCCGAGGTGGCGTCGCTGGTGCCCGGATTCTGGATCGTGACGATCTACGGCGCGTCGGCATGCTTCCTCCTCGGTTTCCTGCTGCTGGGCAATGGCGGCGGCGGCTCGGCCTCGAAGGGCAAGAGCAAGGGCTCGGCGGACAAGTGAGCTAAGCCGAAGTCGTCGGGCTCAGCGGCCACAGAGAGAAGTCGGGCGACCCAGCGAGCGCGGAGAGAAACACCCGCCCAAGGCTCACACCATTGGGGCGAATATCCCACTGCCGGTGACGGCTTCCCCACGTGTTTCTCTGTGCTCTCCTTCCGCCTTTCCTCTGCTTCTGTGACCTGTCCGAACTGCCGTTTCTGGAATGAGGTCGAGTTTCGCACCGCAGGCCGCTTGGAATCGGCGCCGTTGTGCCGTTAACCTCAACCACAGCCCCCTACCGAGAGTCCGAGACGATGAACCAACGCAATTTCGACAAAGAGGCCGCAACGTGGGACGAGAATCCCATGCGGTTGAAAGTGGGCACCGACATCGCTGAAGCGTTGGCCAAGGCGGTGCGCTGGAGCGCCGCCATGGACGTCTTCGATTTCGGGTGCGGGACCGGCTTGCAGACGCTCAAGCTGGCGCCGACGGTCGGATCGGTGACGGCGCTGGACAGCTCCGAGGGCATGCTCGATATGCTGCGGCAGAAGGCCGCCGCGCTCGGTCTTGCTAACGTGCGTGCCGCGAACAGCACGACGTTCGACTGGGCGGGCAGCCGCGGGCGATTCGATGCCGGTGTGTGCAGCTTGGCGCTGCACCACATCGAGGACGTGGATGCGCTGCTCGTTCGTTTCCGCGACCTGCTCAGGCCCGGCGGCACTCTGTGTCTGGTGGATCTCGATCCCGACGGCGGCGAGTTCCATCCGGACAACACGGGCGTCTTCCACTTCGGGTTCGAGCGGGCGGAGCTGCAGCGCACGCTCACGGCGCTCGGCTTCGGCGCGATCCAGTGCGGCACGGCGACATCGGTCACAAGGCCGACCGCTGGCGGAGCGCTGCGGACGTTCCCGATATTCCTTCTGGTCGCCCGGAAGGGCTGAGGCGGTTCTTCCGGAGGGCGGAGTTTCGCCTCAGCCGTTTCTGCCGCGGCTCACCGGGACGGTTCGCCTACCTTCGGATGCTCGCTCCTTACTCCTCGCTACTTCTCCGCCAGCGCGGCGAGCTTCTCACGCAGGTGGGTGCGGCGGTCGTGGCTCTCGTTGTTGCGCACGGCCATGCCCCAGGCGGCGGGCTCGCCGACGATGAACACGCGCTTCTTGCCTCGCGTGATCGCGGTGTAGAGCAGGTTGCGCTGGAGCATCATGAAGTGCGCCTTCAACAGCGGCACGATCACGACCGGATACTCGCTGCCTTGGGATTTGTGGATCGAGCAGGCGTAGGCGAGGGCGACGTCGCCCAGGTCGCCGCGGTCGAGGGTCTGCTTGGTGCCGTCGAAGTCGGCCTCGAGCGTGCCGGCCTCGGGGTCGACAGCGGTGACGACGGCGATGTCGCCGTTGAAGATGCCCTTGTCGTAGTTGTTGCGGAGCTGGATGAGCTTGTCGCCGGCGCGGAGCTCCCCGGCGGGCGAGCGGAGCGCGGCGCCGCGGGGATTCAACGCGGTCTGGAGCTCTCGGTTGAGGTTGCCCACGCCGGCCACGCCCTTGTGCATGGGCGCGAGAATCTGAACTTCGGCGACGGGATCGAAGTGCCGGAGTTTCTGTGGGATGATCTTCGTGCAGAGCTCGACCACGCGCGCGACGCACTCCTCTGCCGAGCCGACGGGGAGGAACAACAGGTCGTGGTGGAGCGGGTGCGTGGTGAGATCGACGACGGTCGGCGGGACTGCGGAGTCGCCGTTGTTCACCGCGTGGGCGGTGACGACGATCTGGCTCGGGTGCTGCTGGCGGAAGATGACGGCCAGGCGCGTGACCGGCGCGAGGCCGGAGGCGATCAGATCCTTGAGGACGTTGCCGGCGCCGACGGAGGGCAGCTGGTCGACGTCTCCCACGAGGAGGATGTGCGCGGAGGACGGCACGGCCTGGAGCAGCGCGGCGGCGAGGCGGGCGTCGAGCATCGAGGCCTCGTCGACGACGAGGAAATCGGTGGGCAGCGGCGAGGCGGAGTCGTGGGAGAAACCGCCCTTGGCGGCGTCGTACTTAAGGAGGCGGTGGATGGTCTGTGCGAAGCCGCCGGTGGTCTCGGCGATGCGTTTGGCGGCGCGGCCGGTGGGCGCGGCGAGGTGCACGCGGACTTTTTTCGCCTTCAGGATGCCGACGAGCGCGCGGAGTGTGGCGGTTTTTCCGGTACCGGGTCCGCCGGTGAGGATGGAGATCTTCGAGGTGAGCGCGGCGCGGAGGGCGGCGGCTTGTTGCTCGGCAAACTGGATTTGGGATTTCTCCTGCGCCCAAGTGATCGCGGCATCGACCTTGATCGGCGGCAGGCAGGACGTGCAGCGCAGTACGCGCGTGAAGGAGGTGGCGATCTTCTCCTCGGCGCGGTGGTAGAGCGGGAGTTGCACCGTGGTGGCCGGCTGGCCGGCATCGCCGTGGCGGACGAGGTCGCGGCTCTCGACGAGGGCATCGATGCGTTTGGCGAGGAGGGCGGGATCGGTCTGGAGCAGCTCGGCGGCGTAGGCGCGGAGGTCGGATTCGCCGTAGGCGGTGTGGCCCTCCTCGGCCAGCTCGGCCAGGGCGAAGAGCAGGCCGGCGTCGAGGCGCGGCGGGGCGTCGTTGGCGAAGCCGAGGTTGATCGCGATCTTGTCGGCGGTCTTGAAGCCGATGCCGTCGATCTCGCGGGCGACGCGGTAGGGCTCGGCGAGGAGGATCTGTTTCGCCTGCGGGCCGTACTTGCCGACCAGTTTCACGCACTGCGAGGGCGTGACGCCGTAGGTCTGGAGGAAGATGAGGATTTCGCGGAGGGCGCGTTGGTCCTCCCAGGATTTCTTGATCGCGGTGGCGCGGGTGGGGCCGATGCCCTCGACCTCGCGCAGGCGTGCGGATTCCTCGCTGATGACGCGCAGGGTGTCGGCGCCGAAGCGGTCGACGATCTTGTTGGCGTAGGTCTTGCCGATGCCCGGGACGAGGCCGCTGCCGAGGTACTTTCGGATACCGTAGACGCTGGCCGGGAGCTCGGAGCGCCAGGCGACGATCTTGAACTGCGCGCCGTGCTGCGGGTGGTGGACCCATTCGCCGTCGAGCGAGAGCGTCTCGCCGCACTGCACGCCCGGGAGGAGGCCGACGACGGTGACGAGGGGGGAGTCGGAGGCTTTGGCGACGCGCTGCGCGGAGCGGGCGGCGGCGGTACCGATTCGGACGATGCCCTTACGGGCATCGCTACGAGAGGAAGATGTGGAAGCGGCGGAATCGATGCGCTCACGCGCCTCGCTACGGACGGAGGCGGAAGAGGTGGGGGCGAAACTCTGGCGAGCTTCGCTACGGGGATCGGGCGAATCGGGGCGGAGCTCGGCGATGGTGTAGCTGTTCTCCTCGTTGAGGAAGATGATGCGCTCGAGGACGCCGCGCAGGGAGCTGGGAGGGGGCGCCGGACCGGACACGATGGTAAACGGATGCCGGAGGGGGGGGCGGG
>CAZXHR010000157.1:0-9946 GCA_964640465.1 uncultured Opitutaceae bacterium | reverse complement strand
CCACAAACCCCATACCCCCCCCCAAACCAACCCCAATTCCAACTTCCCTTCAACCCCCCCCCCCGCCTGGTTGATGCTGCTCTATCAACTGCCCGCCCGTGCCTCGACGCAGCGGGTCTATGTGTGGCGCAAGCTCAAGGGCGCCGGCGTCGTTTACTGGAAGGATTCGGTCTGCCTGCTGCCAGACCAGCCCGCCCATCGCGCCCTATTGGAGGGACTGGCCAAGGAGATCGCCGACTCCGGCGGCGAGGCCACCGTCTCCACGATCCTGTTTCCTGCAGCCAAGGAGCATGCCGCCATGGTGGAACGTTTCCGCCAACAGGCCGACGAGGAGTATCAGGAGTTCCTCGGGAAATGTCGGGATCTGCATGCTGAGCTGGAGAAGGAGCGCAAAGAGAAACACTTCACGTTCGCCGAGTTGGAGGAGAACGAGGTCGAGCTGACAAAGCTCGACAACTGGCTGGTCAAGGCGCGGAGCCGCGACTTCTTCGGCGGCAAGCTCGCCAAGCAGGCTGCGGCTGCGTTGGAGGAAGGTCGGCGCGACTTCCGGCGTTTCAGCGTCGAGGTCGCGGGGGCCGAGGGCGCGATGGGCGGCAACAGGACTCCGTCACCGAAGCGCGCTGCAAAGTCTGCGAAGCGCGCTGGGCGGCCGTAGCTACTTCAACGCCAACACGACGGCCCCTGCGGCGATCAACGTGCCACCCACCATCGTTTTCGCAGTGAGGGACTCGCCGAGAAAGAGCGCAGCGAACACGAGCACGAACACCACGCTGAGTTTGTCGATCGGAGCGACCTTCGAGGCCTCGCCGACTTGCAGCGCGCGAAAATAGCACAACCAGGACAACCCGGTAGCCACGCCCGAGAGCGCCAGAAAAATCCAAGTCTTCTTGCTCAGCGTGGCCAGCGTCGCCATCGGGCTGGTTGCAGCGGCGACGCCCCACGCGAACAACAGCACGACTGTAGTCCGCACCGCGGTGGCAAGGTTGGAGTCGATTCCAGCGACTCCGACTTTGGCGAGAATCGCCGTCAGCCCGGCAAATAGGGCCGACAGCAGCGACCAGAATATCCAGTTCATGGGCGGGAGTCCTTGTTGTTCATGGCAGCTTCGGTCTCGGTGATGCGTGCGTGAGTCGCGAGAATACGAATCCCCTCGGCGGAGCGGAGGTCATGGCGACGCTTTTGCATTTCGGCAATCAACGCGGCGAGGGTGGCTGGATGGCCGGCGGCCAGCCGGTGCAGCCGGGGTGCCGCCCCGAGCAGGTCCTCGCGCTCGCCGGGTAGATCGACGGTGGCCAGTAGCGCGAGGGATTCGCGAGGTGCGAAAGACGGAACCTCGACCTGCTTGAAAAAGAACAAGAAAGGCCAGACATGGCCGATGTCCGCGGCTTGGGTCGAGCGGGCGACCAGCCACACTGGCTGCTGTGCCAGCAGGATGCGGATGAAGTGCGCCACCTTCGGCGGCACTCGTGCGACGTTCTCGAACACGACCGGTTTCTCCGTTTTCGCCAGACACGCGATGGCGCGTTGCACGCGAGCGGCCATCTTGAGTTCGCCGCGTTCGAGTCCCGCCAGCGACTCGATGGCATCCATCACTCGCCCAAGACAATCGCAGTGAGGCACCACCAGCAGCGGATGATCCCGAGCCATTTCCGCAATGATGCGGCTTTTCCCGGTCCCGCGGCGGCCGAGCAGCAGCACGTGCTGGTTGGTGCGATGCAGATCCTGCAGCCGGCGCAGCAGCGTGACCCGGCCCACGAACGGAAGCTGGGCGGGGAAAGGGCTCATACCGGCGCCTCCTCGCGGCGAGAGGGCCAGGAACGCAGCAACTCCAGATCGCGACGGGCTTCGTCGCTTACGGCTTTTGGGGTGGAAGCCCGCGGCCCCAGGCGTCTTTCGATGAAGGCGGTCTGGGCACCGAAGAGCCTGTCGAGGTCGTCGATGTAGTGCTGGCCCCAGGAGACCAACGCTCGCGCATGGGCGCGGAGCGCTTCGTCCAGCGGGACGGCGAGTTCGCGTTGCAGCGCTCGGCGCAGGATGCACCGGCGCAATCCTGTTCCCGGCCAACGCCGCCAAGCCGTCGATGCCGAGCCTGCGGAAACGATCCCTGCCGGATCGAAAAGCGGACGCGCCTCGGGCGGAGGCAGCTGGCAATCGTCGCCTCCGGCCCCTCCCGCTGTCAGCGAATCGGAGGTGGTCTTGAGCACACCCAGCAGAAGGCTTGTGAACTTGTCGCCGAGTGCCGCGGCGGATTGTCCCAGCAAGGCCGCCAGATGCGTGGAGAAGTCCCGCTCGGCGCAAGCCACGAGACTGTTCGCGGCGTCGGCGAGCACGGCCTCGGCCGCGGGCACGGCGGTGTAGGGCAGATCGAAGAGTTCGCGGCGCGCCCGTTCGATGGCGGCTCTCGCTTCGGCCACTGCGTGCGCGGCCGCAGCGGCTTCCTGTGGGCCGGGCCGGGCGGAGGACTCGGCCGACAACGCTGTGGCCACGGCATCGCGTAGTGCCCCGATCTTTCGTCGCAATGCCACCGCAGCCAACTTGCGGTGCTGCGCTTGCCGCGGCGCGATTTCCGTGGCGTACCATGTTTCCGCCAACTCCTTGTGGCCGGCGGCGACGCTCACCGGCGTCACGGTTACGCTCCCGCCCAAGGCGAGGGCCAGTTGAGTGCCCGCATAGGCGATGGCCTTGTCGCGGTCCGGCGGAGTCAGCAGATCGGCCTTGCTCAACACGACAAGCAGATCCGCTCCGTTTTCCCGTAGAGCCTGGGCGACGGAGAGGTCTTCGGTCGTCGGCACCGACCCGGCGTCCAGCAGCAACACACCCAGATCGCACCGGGGCAGGAAGGCGAGCGTCTGCGCACCTCCCGCCGTCGCCAGCGAACCGAGCCCGGGCGTATCGACAAAGCAGGTTTCCTGGGGGAGGCGTGGCGTGGGCAGTTCCAGGAGGATGTCGGTCACATGGCGGCGATTTCCGGGATTGCCCTGCTCGGAGGCGAAGTTCCCGAGTTGGTCCGCCGGTACCCGCTCGGATTTCTCGGTCGCAAACGAGACGGTGGCCGTTGCCGCCGCCCCCGGAACGATGCGAATGGGCACGGCCGTCACCGGGGTGACGCCGGAGGGCAGCACCGCAGTCGAGAGCAGGAAGTTGAGGAGGGATGATTTTCCGCAACTCACGCGGCCGACGAATGCGACCGTCCACCAGTTGTGTTCGAGCCGGTCGATGAGGTGACCAAGGGCCGGACGGAACTCCACCAACCCGTGGGCGGTGACGATCCGTTCGAGTTCCCGCAGCAGTGCCACCTCGTCGGCTGTTGTGTCGAGTCGGTCGATGCGGGCGGCGAGGTCGCCGCCAAGGCCGGACTCCACGTAGGCATCCAGTTCCTTCAGCGCGTGACGGATGTCCGCCAGCAGCGCGGTGAAACCGGATGCGGTCGCATCGTCGATGGCCCCGTAACCGCGAAGGTTTTCCGGGGCCATCTCCTCCAGCGCGATCTCGATCGACAGCAGTGCCGAGCGAAGCGCCCAGAGCGCGCCGATGGCGGGCGGGCGCACCGGCAGGGCACAGGCGACGAGCGCGGCCCGGATTTTGGCGCGCAGGCGGGCTGCGAGAGCGTCGATCACTTTCTGTTGTACGGGCGTGGCATCGGCTCGCACGGCCCCGAAAATCGCGCCGTCCTCGGCAGGCGCGAGGTTGACCAGCGATTCCGACAGCAACTGATCGATGTATCGGAAACCCGCGAGAAGCGAGTTTCGATGGTTGTCGTTCAACTGGAGCTCCTGCCCGGACATGGCGGCTTACTCGGTTCCGGCTTCCGGTAGCTGGCCACCGGTATGCAGCACGCCTGCCAAAGGAAGCGCCACGTGCGGCGGAAACCGATCGGTCAGGTCTCTGGCTACCGCGTCGATGTCGTACGCCGCTCGCTTGAGCTCAACCACGCCGTCGTTCCACACAGCGTAGGCGGCCCGCGGGTCGCCATCCTTCGGCTGCCCGACGCTGCCCGGATTCAACACCACCCCTGAGCCAACGTGGTGTACAAATGGCAGGTGCGTGTGTCCGACCGCCAGCACCTGCGGCCGGCCGATCTCCTCCCACTCCCGCACCCAGCGACTGCGGCTATGCGGCGGCACATATTCGAATAGCGGATCCGAAGGAACGGCATGACAAAGGACCCAGGCGGCATTTCCCATCTGGACGCGGTGAAGGACCGGCAGGCTTGCCAGATAAACCGAGGCGGTTGCGGAGAGCACCGAGAGCGTGTAGTCGTGGGTGGCCGCCGCGAGGCGCTGGAAGGGCTGCGAGCACCGCGGAGGCTCACGTAGCCCGACGGCGTGATCGTGGTTGCCCCGGACGATGAATCCGCGCGCGACCAGGGCCTGTGCCCAAGCGACGCATTCCACAGGGTGTGGGCCGTAGTTGACCAGGTCTCCGAGGCAAACCACCCGATCGAAAACGGGCTCCGCTGCGAGCACCGCGGCAAGGGCCGGCCAGTTGGCGTGGATGTCTGAGAGGATGAGGATCTTCATGACTCGCTACCCGGCGACAGGGTTTCTCGTGAAGTAACCTGCCTGTGGGGCGGCTCGCCATTCCGGCGAACCTCAGCACGGCCAGATGCCCTCCAACCAGTGGAAAGACGGAACCCCGGGTGCATGGAGCGCCAAACGGGGCCGATGGTACTTGCGGTCATCGGAATTGGCGGCTGGCGGCGCGGAAGCCGCCAGTTGCCAGCGATGAGCGGGTGGGCGTGCCGGAGGCACGCGATCATTCACTTGCGCGGCTTTCCGCCGTAGGTCGCCTTCTTGCCGAGCTCGCGCTCGATGGCGAGAAGCCGGTTGTACTTGGCGATGCGCTCGGAGCGACAGAGCGAACCGGTCTTGATCTGGCCGGCGCCCGTGCCGACGGCGAGGTCGGCGATGAAGGTGTCCTCGGTCTCGCCCGAGCGGTGGGAGATCACGGCGCCGTAACCGTTCTTCTGTGCCAGCGCGATGGTCGCGAGCGTCTCCGAGACGGTGCCGATCTGGTTGAGCTTGATCAGGATCGCGTTGGCGATGCCGTCGCGGATGCCCTCGGCGAAGATCTTGGGGTTGGTGACGAAGTTGTCGTCGCCGACGAGCTGGAGCTTGTTGCCCAGCTCCTTGGTGATGGCCTTCCAGCCGTCGCGGTCCTCCTCGCCCATGCCGTCTTCGAGCGAGAGGATCGGGTACTTCTTCGTCCACTCGGCGTAGAGGGCGATCATCTCGGCGGGCGTTTTGCGGGAGCCGTCGGACTTCTTGAAGACGTAGCTGCCCTCGTCGAAGAACTCGCTGGAGGCGGGGTCGAGCGCGATGGCGATGTCCTTGCCCGGCTGGTAGCCGGCGGCGCGGATGGCCTCGACGATGACCTCGACGGCTTCGTCGTTGGTTTTCAGGTTCGGGGCGAAGCCGCCTTCGTCGCCGACGGCGGTCACGAGTCCGCGCTTCTGGAGGATCTTCTTGAGGGCGTGGAATGTCTCGGCACCGTAGCGCAGCGCCTCGGCGAAGCTGGGGGCGCCGACGGGGAAGAGCATGAACTCCTGGAAATCGACGTTGTTGGTCGAGTGCGCGCCGCCGTTGACGACGTTCATCATCGGCGTCGGCAGGACGAACGGGGCGCGAGCCTTTCCGCCGTGGAGGCGGCGGAGATAAACATAGAGCGGCACTCCGGCGGCCAGAGCGGCCGCGCGGCAAACGGCCATCGACACGCCGAGGATGGCGTTGGCGCCGAGCTTCGCCTTGGTGTCGGTGCCATCGAGTGCGCACATCAGCGCGTCGATCTCGTGCTGCTCGAACACGGAGCGGGCCTTGAGCTTGGGTGCGATGAGCTTGTTGACGTTGGCGACGGCCTTGAGCACGCCCTTGCCGCCGTAGCGCTTGGCGTCGCCGTCGCGCAGTTCGACGGCTTCGCGGATGCCGGTGGAGGCGCCGGAAGGCACGCATGCCGTGGCGGTCACGCCGCTCTTGAGCCGGACGGTGACGGAGACGGTCGGGTTGCCCCGCGAATCGAGGATCTCCTGCGCGACGATGTCGCGAAGGGTGTGAGACACGGCGTTTTTCGATGAGGTTGTTTTCATGAGTTATCGAACCTGTTCGGCGGCTGAATCTCGAGTGGGGGCGGCGGCCGGCCAACCGCGTCGAAACGGTCGCCGCCCAAAGCGGGGAATCAGGACCGATCGGGCAGCTTGCGGCCTTTGTTGCCGTCGATGACCTCGTCGGGCGAGGCGTCGTGACCGGCGATGCCGTTTCCGGCAATATCCCAGTGTTCGACGTGTTTGTAGACGATGGTGCGCCCTTGGATCAGGTCGCCATGCTTGCAGCAGAACGCTTCCAATGCGGCCTTCGTGTCGATGAGTTCGACGCAGATCGTGAGCTGCGGGTTGGCGATCTCGGCGCCCTGGGCCTGCACTTTGCCGCCGGCGGTGAAACCGTAGTGCGTGGTGAAGGCGGCGGCGTTTTGCAGGCCGTCGGCCTTGGCGGCCTGGATGAGCGCGCGGTAGACGGGTTTGGCGCCGAGGCGGGCGAGCAAACCTTTGGCCGGCACGCGGTCGCGCGGCGCCAGATAGATGCGGACCTTGCCCATCTCGCGGGAGACGATGCTGTGGTTGGTTTTCATGGAAGAGTCTGATCCCGATTCGTCGTTGCCGTGCAGGAAGGGCAGGGCCTCGGCGAGGTCGGTGAAACGCAGGCCGTCGATCTCGGCGCCCAGTTCGCGGGCTTCGCGCAGTGAGGCGTCGGGCGGCAGGCCGTGGTCATCGCGTTTAGCTTCGCCCACGCGTTGAGACAGGTAGATGCCCGTGTGCCCGCTGAAGTGGTAGGCCACAAAACAGGCGATTGCGAAATAGACGCCATAGTGGGCGCCGAAGAGCTCGAGCCCCATCACCGTGCAGGCAAGCGGGGTGTTGGCCGCGCCGGCGAAGACGGCGACGAATCCCAGCCCGGCGAAGAGATCGACCGGTGCCCCGAGGAGCACGCCGAGCGTGTTGCCGAGCGCGGCACCGATGAAGAACAACGGAGTAACTTCGCCGCCTTTGAACCCCGCGGAGAGCGTGACGGCGGTGAATAGGAGTTTCCACCACCAGCTCCATGGCGTGGCACCGCCGGGTTCGAAGGCCGAAAGCAGAGTGACTGCTCCGGGCGTTTCCGGACGGACGCTCAGGCCGAGGTAGTCGCGTGTGCCGAGCAGATACGCCAGCCCGATCACCAGCGCGCCACCGAGCACCGGGCGGAGCCACGGTTGCGGGATGAGCCGCTGGAAACCCTGTTGCAGGGTATGCGTCAGTTCGGAGAATAGCCGGCTCGCAAGGCCGAAGGCCGCCGCGGCGAGCACGACTTTTCCGACGAGAGGCAGGTCGAAGTGAAGCGATCCGCCTGAAACGGGGTCGAAGCCGATGTGGTAGTGCGCATGGCCGATTCCCCATGCCGCGCACGTCCAGTCGCCGACCAAGCTGGCGACGAGCACCGGGATGAGCGCGTCGTAGCGCATCCTGCCGATGACCAGCACTTCCATTGAGAAGATCGCACCGGTGAGCGGAGTGCCGAAGACGGAGCCGAAGCCCGCCGCCACGCCCGCCATCAGCAGCACCCGCATGTTGTCTTCGCCGAACCGGCACAGCCGCCCGTAGGCGCTGGCCAGGCTGCCGCCCATCTGCACCGCCGTGCCCTCGCGGCCGGCCGAACCGCCGAACAGATGCGTGACCAGCGTGCTGCCGAGGATCAGCGGAGCCATCCGCCGCGGCACACCGCCGCCGGGCTCGTGGATCTGCTCGATGATGAGGTTGTTGCCGCCGGCCGCCGAACGGCCGAAGCGCACGTAGATCCAGCCCACGGCCGCACCGGCCACCGGCAGCAGGAACAGCAGCCAGCCGTTCTGCCACCGAAACTCGGTGACGCGGTCGAGCGACCACAGGAAGAATGCGCTGGCCGAACCGGCCAGGACGCCGACCGGCAGGACGAGCGCCGTCCACTTCAGCAATTGCCAGAGGGCATGGGCGTGCCCGCGAAAGTCCAACAGGCGCTTCATTACGCCGCGCCCTCCGCTTTCTCGTGGCGGTAGTGCAACACCCGGACCTTCTCGAGCGTGACCAGCCCGCCACCGAGCATGCTGTCGAGCACCGGGAGGAAAGCGTCGATTTTCGCCTCCTCGTCGACGATCTCGATGATGAGGGGCAGGTCTTCGGAGAGGCGGAGAATCTTGGCGGTGTGCATGCGGCTGGTGGCGCCGAACCCCATCGGGCTGCGGAGCACGGTCGCACCGGCCAGGCCGACTTCGCGGGCTTTCAGGACGATCGCCTCGTAGAGCGGACGGCTGCCGTGGCGATCGGACTCGCCAATGAAGATGCGCAGGAGGAGGGATTCGTGAGGTAGCGTCATGATCAGGAACCTTTGGAGAGGGAGTTGAGGAGCAGCGCGGTGATGTGTCCGAGCCAGACGGCGACCAAGCAGAGGACGAAAGAGCCGACGGCATTGCCTCCGGCTCGGAGCCATTCTCCTTCGCGGGCGAGGGTGAGCGTTTGCAGGCTGAACGAGGAGAATGTGGTGAAACCGCCGAATACGCCGGTCATGACGAACTGCCGGCTGGTGGCGCCGAGAAAGACGCGGCCGTCGGCATCGGTAAGCGTGGCAAAAAGTCCGATGAGGAAGGAGCCGGAGACGTTCACGATCATTGTGCCCCACGGGAATGTCTCGCCGATGTGATGGGCAACGAAGCCGGAGAGCGCGAAACGCGCCAAGCCGCCAAGGCCGCTGCCGAGTGCTATCCAGAGATATAGGGACATGAGGATTCCTAGTGCGTTAACCGCAGTAGGAGTCATCAGCACCGGCGCGAGCCGGGCGGTTTACCTGCGATGTACAGGAAGGCAGAATCCATTGCCGGGGCCTAGGTGGCCAGTTCGCGGCGCCACGGGCAAACGAAAAACGGCCGGCATGGCGGGCGGGTATGCGTTGGTCTCATGATCCTGAAAGGCGCAGTTAGGACCGATAGAAGGCAACAAAGGGGACGATGTGTGAACGATTTGGATGCCACAAATCCGTGGCCACGGTCTTCACCTGGCAGGTGAAGGGAGAGTACGCGGGCGTGCGGGCACTCAACTCCCTTGATCTGCAGTGCCATTGTTCCCTTCGTTACCTTTTGTCGTCTGCGGAATTTAGGATGATGGAGGAGCGGGGACGCCGCATCGCCACTAAACGGGCACACGAGCATATACCAGTCGCAACGCGTGAGGGAGGCTCGCGGCGGGGGAACGCCGCGGCGAAACGAAAAGGGGCGCCGCATGACGGCGCCCCAACGGGAAAACGGACAGGGTTGTGTGCGAAGCCTACTTGCCGGTGCGGGCCGGAGGCTCGGCGACGGCGTAGCTTTCGAGGCTGCGGCCTTCGAGGCGGCGGAGCTGCGAGAAGGCGGTGAGGAGATCGACCTGCGAGGAGAGGAGATTGACGCGGGCATTGTCGAGGTCGGTCTGGGCGTCGAGCACGAGTCGGGCGGTGCTTTTGCCGGCATCGAAGCGGGCTTTTTCGAGCTCGTACTGTTTCTGGGCGAGCTCGACGGCGAGGGTGGCGACACGGACGGCTTCGCGGCTGGTGGAGACGGCGCGGACGGAGCTGCGGGCGTTGACGAGGATGTCCTGCTCAAGGCGGCGGAGCTGGAGCTCGGCGCGGGAGAGGTTGTTGGTGGCTTGGATGAGTTTGGCGCGTTCGCCGCGGGAGCCGATCGGGTAGGAGAGCGCGAGGCCGACCTGCCAGTTGTAGCCGTCGTTGCCAGGGAGGTCGTCGATGGCGTCGGCTGCGGAGCTGCGCTGGGCGTTGTAGCCGAGGGTGGATTCGAGGTCGAGGGAGGGAAGGCGGTTGCGGCGTGTGGCGGCGAGCTGGATGCGCAGCTGTTTGATCTGGGTCTGAAGTGCGAGGTACTCGGGCTGGGCAGTCTTGGCGCGTGTGTAGGTCTC
>CAZXHR010000156.1:0-10158 GCA_964640465.1 uncultured Opitutaceae bacterium | reverse complement strand
AGCCTTCGGCCGCGGTTTCGTCGGCGGGGGCGAGGGCGTCGGGATGGGCGGGATCGAAGCTGTTGAAATCCGGCGACACGAGGGCGGCGAGCTCGGGGCCGGCGTCACGCAGCGCCTGGGCGACGACCTTGGCGAGTTCGTAGCCGCCGTAGTTGTCGTGGTGCGTGGCGTCCTTGCCGCCGGCGCTGAAGGCGAGCGGGGCGCGGCCGGGGCCGAGCGCCTCGTAGAAGGCGGTGCTGGCTCGGTCGAGGTCGACGAGGGCGACCTTCTCCTCGGTGGCGAGCTCGCGCACGGCGGCGGGATAGTCGCCGTGGGTGTTCTTGATCTTGCCGTGTTCGTCGAAGGTGCGGCGCTGCATCGAGGTGACGAGGATCGGCGTGGCGCCGCGGAGGCGCGCCTCGGCGATGAAGGCGTGGAGGTAGGCCTTGTAGGTCGTGCGCGCCTCGACGTACGTCTGCGGCCACTGCTTCTTCTCGTCGTTGTGGCCGAACTGGATGAAGAGGAAGTCGCCGGTCTTCATCTGCGAGAGGATCTTCGCCAGGCGCAGCTCGGAGAGGAAGGACTTCAGCGTCTCGCCGGACTCGGCGTGGTTGGCGACGGCGATCTCCGGTTTGAGGAAACGCGGGAGCATCTGACCCCAGCCGGCGGCGGGCTCGAAGGGCTGGTCGGTGACGGTCGAGTCGCCAGCGATGAAGACGGTTGGCGCGGTGGGTGCGGGCGCAATCTCCACGGAGCGGATGCGCGGCGCGGCGCCGTTGAACTCGAGCGTGAGCTTGTCGTCCCAGCGCAGCAGGCCGACCTCGCGCGGGTTGAGGAGGACGGCGGTGCCGCCGGGGGCGTTCTGCGGCGGAGGCGGGAGAGCGGCGTTGCGGACGTTGACGGTGAAGGTGCGGGTGACGAACTCGCCGGGTTTGGTCGCGAGCGATTCGAGGAGGAGCTGGCGCGACTCGGCCTTCACAGTGTTGGCGGAGGGCGCAGCGGCGTCGCCGAAGGTGATGGTGACGCGGTAGTTCCCCTCGGGCAGGGCGACGGAGAAGTAGAACGGCGTGTTCGCGGCGGAGGGCGCGGTGCCGAGGTCGAAGCCGTAGCCGCGCTCGGCGGTGAAGGTGTCGGTGGCGGTGAGGTGGGCGAAGTCGAAGGTGCGGACGTCGCTGGCGCCGCCGGGCGGCGAGTTGAAGTTGGACGTGGAAGCTGAAGGGGCGGCCGGCGTGTTTGCGGCGGAGGGCGTGGCGGTGCAGGCGGCGGTGAAGACGAGCGGAAGGATCGTGATGGCGGCGAGGAGGCGCATTGGATTTTCGATTTGCGATTGCTTTCTTCCATTCGGAAGAACCTTCGGGGTTTGAGATTGGGCGGAGGCGAGCGGTGCTCGACGGATTGCTTCGACGCGTGGTGAAGATCGGGGCGGAGTCGAAACGCTCACGCGTTTCGCTACGGGACGGACGGGTCGGGGCGGATCGTCACGGCGAGGGGGTGCAACTGAAGGTCTCGAAGGCGTGGGTGCTAGTGAGGTGGTAGGGCGAGGTGACAGAGCGGCAGGGGGCGCGGAAGCGGGAGAAGGTGACGTCGGTCGCGTGGTCGAGGACGACGAGCGGGCGTTCGTCGGAAGCGGCGAACTCGTAACGGACGTCGCGCAGCGTGAGGTGTTCGACGTGGCGGGCGTAGAGGGCCGAAGCCGGGAGCAGGCCGAACATGCTCGGCTCGGGGTAGGCGCGCGGGCGTTCCGGCACGGCGAAGGGGTCGCGGGGACCGATGACGCCGGGCTCGTCGCCGCGGAGGAAGAAGACGTTCACGTGCTTCTCGGACTGCGCGGCGACATCGGAGAGCTTGATACCGCCGGCGGAGGCGACGTGGACGTCGCTGAGAGTGACGTGCTCGACCGGGTGGCCGGGCTGGCCGACGATGAGGATGGGGAAGCGGCCGTCGGCGGAGGAGGCGGAGACGTGGCTGATCTTCACGCGGCGGATGGCGCCGACGGGTGTGCCCTGGGGGCCGCGGGCGCGGTTGCCGAGGAGGATGAAGATCGGGGAGTTGGAGACATCGCGCAGGGTGAGGTTGGAGGCGACGACATCCTCGATGACGGCGCCGTCGACGGACTCGAGGGCGAGGCCGCGGGAGCGGTCGAAGGTGCAGTTGGAGACGGTGATGTTGCGGAAGTCGCCGTTGGACTCGGTGCCGATCTTGATGCGGCCGGTGGGGCCGTCGCGGTCGGGCGCGTGGGTGACGGTGCGGCGGAAGGAGCCGTCGAGGAGCGAGCCGATGTCGTAGCCGCTGACGGTGCAGTTGGTGATGGTGATGTTCTCGCAGGAGCGCAGGGCACCGAGGGCGTAGCTGGTCTTGAGGACGATGGCGTCGTCGTTGGGGGTGTTGACGGCGCAGTTGGAGACGCGGACGTGGCGGCAGCCGTCGATGTCGAAACCGTCGCGGTTGGTGTCGATGCGGAGGTTGTCGAGGGTGAGGTGGTCGACGCCGGTGGCGAGGACGGCGAAGTGGCCGCCGTTGAGGATGGAGAAATCGCGGAGGGTGACGCCGCGGCAGTTCTTGAGCGCGATGGCCTTGTTGCCCAGGCCGAGGACCTCGGGCGGCGGGGTGCCGGTGGCAGAGCCTCGGGCGACGGTGCCGTTGGGGCCGGTGGAGGCGTAGCTGGCGTGGCGGACGAGGCCGTGGGTGCCGTCGATCAGGCCGGGGCCGGAGAGGGTGACGTTATCGAGGCCCTCGCCCCAGAAGAGGCTGTTGTGCCAGTGGCTGTGTCCGAAGTCCTGGTACTGGTGGAGGTCTCCCCACTCGTTGGGCTCGGGCGCATCGTAGGCGCCGAAGCCGGGTGCGGGCTTGGCGGCAACGATGGTGGCGCCGGGCTCGAACTTGAGGCGGAGGCGGCTGCGCAGGCGGATTGAGAAGCAGAGGTAGGTGCCGGCGGGGATGCGCACGGTGCCGCCGCCGGCGGCGCTGGCGGCCTCGATGGCGGCGTTGAAGGCGGGCGAGTCGAGGGCGATGCCGTCGCCCTTGGCGCCGAAGGCGCGCACGTTGAAGTCGGCAGCGGGAAGCGTGGTGGCGGTCATGGCGAGGAGAAACAGTAGGTGGAGAAGTCGGCGCATGCGAGGGGCGAGTGGGGCGGAGATGGCCGGAAATTTGCGATTGGGCGGCAGGCGGAGTTCGAAGTTGGCGTTCCCAGGGACGGTCGCTGCTCTCGCGAGCAGCGCCACACGGAGGCGAAACCCTTGGCGGGTTTCGCTACGAGACGGAGCTACGGAGCGATTGCGGCGGGGCCGGTCTTGGTGGCGGCGACGGGGACGATGCGGCCGGCGGAGTCGAAGGTGAGCTCGTCGATGCAGACCGCGCGGCGGAAGGTGTTTCCACCGGAGAGTTCGCTCGTGTGGTACACGACGTACCACTTGCCGCGGAAGGCGACGACGGAGCCGTGGTGCGTGACGCAGGGCACGTGCTTCATCACCTCGCCCTGGTAGGTGAACGGGCCGGTGGGCGAGGTGCCGGTGGCGTAGACGAGCGTCGACTCCTTGGCCCAGCCGTTGGAGTAGACGAAGTAGTAGCGGCCCTCGCGTTTGAAGAGGAACGGCGCCTCGCCGTAGCCCATCGGGAGCGCGGGCTGCTTCTCGGGCGCGGCGACGGGGATCGGGTTGCCCTGCGGATCGAGCAGCGCGACGTCCTGCACGGGGCCGGCGAGTGCGGTGAGCGAGGGGGCGAGCTTCACGACCTTCGGGAAACGGCATCCAAAGTACATGTACGCCTGGCCGTCGTCGTCGAGGAGGATGGCGGGATCGATTGGCTCGGGGCCGACCTCGGGCATCTGCGCCTTGTCGAGAAGCGGGCGGCCGATGGCGTCGCGGAACGGGCCGGTGGGCGAGTCGCCGACGGCGACACCGATGCGGGCGCGGTCGGTGGGGAGGAAGAGATAGTATTTGCCGTTCGCGTGCACGGCGTCGGGCGCCCAAGCCCATTTCTCGGCCCAGGCGAAGCCTTTCAGGCCGAAGATGGAGCCGTGGTCCTGCCAGGTGGCGAGGTCGGCGGTGGAGAAGAGCCGCCAGTCGAACATGTCGAAGTAGGTGGCGTCCTTCTCGTCGTGGGAGGTATAGACGTAGAGGCGGTCGCCGAAGACGCGCGCGGCGGGATCGGCGGTGAAGAGGTGGGTGACGATGGGGTTGGCGGCCATGGCGGTGGCGGCAAGGGTGAGGAGGGCGAGAGCGGGGAGAGGGCGGTGCATGGGGGAATTGCGGATTGCGGAATGCGGATTGTGGAATGGACGGAGGATTTTCGATTTCGGATTGGAGATTGGCGGTCGGGCGAAGACGGCTGGTTCTGGTGCGGCAGCGAAGCGTGTGAGCGATCTGGGGTGTGGCGGATCGAAACGCTTGGCGCGTTTCGCTACGGGAAAGTTACGGGGAGTTGTGGGCGGGTGGAGCGACGTAGAACCAGTCGAAGTCGGCGTGGCCCGGCTGCGACGCGGTGGGCGCGGCGGTGGCGATGAGACCGAACTTGGCACCGATCCAGCGGTCGACAGTGGCTTGGAACGGCTCGCCGACTGGGGTGAACGTGGCGTTGTCGAAACTGTAGGCGAAGCGGCAGAGCGCCTGTTCGTCGACGCTGACGCGCAGGTACACCGGGCCGGCGGGCGCGGGGAGGCTGGCGAGCTCGCGTTCCTGCGCGCCGGGCTTATTGGCTCCGATGTTTACGAGGAGGACGAGCTTTGTCTCGCCGGCGGTGCGGCGCAGGCCGAGCACGGCGTAGTTGTAGCCAAAGACGACGAGCCCGGCGGTGTCGCCCTCGGCGGCGGGCGCGAAGTCGAGGACGGTGGTCGCGGTGAACGCGGGCGCGGGGAATTTCTGGAGGAGAAAGTTCGGCGCATCGTAGATGCTGGCGGTGGCGGGCGAGTCGTCGTTGCGCGTGGCGGGCGCGGGGATGCAGGCGAGGCGGAGGAAGCCGGGGCGCGCGACGAGGTCGGCCCAGGCGGCCTGCGGGTTGGCGTTCCACTGCCACTGGAGACCGAGGGCGGGCGCGGCGAAGTCGTCGGAGGTGGCGGGCGCGGCGATGGGCTGGGCGGCGCCGGTGTCCGGTTTCTTGGCGACGAGGACGGGTTCGCCCTTGCCGTCGCCGTCGGGATCGGAGCCGATGACGGGCCAGTCGTCGCGCCAGACCATGGGCTGGAGGTGGACGACGCGGCCGAAGGCGTCGCGGTCCTGGAAGTGCAGGAACCAGTCCTGGCCCGAGGGCGTGTCGACCCAGGCGCCCTGGTGGGGTCCGTTGATCGGGGTCGAGCCCTGATCGAGGACGATGCGTACCTCGTAGGGGCCGTGGAGGGAGCGGGAGCGGAAGACGGCCTGGTAGCCGGGCTTCACGCCGCCGGCGGGGGCGAAGACGTAGTACCAGCCATGGCGCTTGTAGAGTTTCGGGCCTTCGAGCGTGTTCCAGCCGGGGAGTTGGTTGGCGTCGATGACGATGTCGCCGACATCGAGCGCGGAGCCGTCGAGGCCGGGACGGGTGTGTAGGCCGGCGTCGAGCAGGCGGGTACCGTCGGCACTGAGCTCGTGGAGGGAGAGAAGGTTGGCGATGCCTGCGCGGCTCCTGGCCCAGCCATGGATGAGGTAGAGGCGCCCGTCGTCATCCCAGAACGGGCACGGGTCGATGAGGCCGCGGCCGGCCTTCACGAGGACGGGGTCGCTCCAACGGCCGCGAGGATCGTCGGCGGTGAGGAGGTAGATGCCGTAGTCGGGATCGGGGTAGAAGATCCAGAACTTGCCGGCGTGGTGGCGGATGGCGGGCGCCCAGACGCCTTGGCCATGGCGGGACTTGGCGAAGAAGTCGGCCGGGATCTGGCGGGGCAGGGCGTGGTTGACGATGGTCCAGTTGACGAGGTCGCGGGAGTGGAGGATCGGCAGCGCGGGGACGACGGCGAAACTGGAGGCGACGAGGTAGTAGTCGTCACCGACTCGGATGGCGTCGGGGTCGGAGTAGTCGGCGAAGAGGACGGGATTTCTGAAGGTGCCGTCGCCGCGGTCGGGGAGCCAGGGGGCGGGCGGTGTGGCGGCGTTCGCGAGAATGGCTACGAAGGGAATCGCTGCTCTCGCGAGCAGCGCCACGAAGCGGGGGTGGGGGGCGCAGGGAAGGTGCATGGGAGAAGAAGGCGGAAGGTGAGAGGCGAGAGAGCCGACGTAGCGAAGCTCGTGAGAGCTTCGATCTGCGGAGGATGGAACGGATTTCGGGCGGAGTCGAAACGCTCACGCGGTTCGCTACGGGGTGGCGGGGGCGGGCGTTGAGACGAGACGGTGGATTTCGCTGCCGGCGAGGAGGAAGGCGCCGACGCCGAAGGGCTCGGAGTTGTGCGGGTCGAAACCCTCCGGGGCGGCGCCGATCGGTTGGACGTATTCGAGCTTCCCTTCGGGCGTGACGCTGTCGGAGAGCGCGAGCCAGGCGCGGCGGGCGGCCGGCTCGAAACGGGAACGGTCGAGCAGGGCGCGGTTGAGACCCCAGGCGATGGCAAAGGTGTAGAAAGAGCTGCCGCTGGTCTCGCGCGCGGGGTGCGAGGCGGGGTCGAGGAGCCCGGGGCGCCAGAGACCGTCGGGTTGCTGCGCGGCGAGGACGGTCTCCATCATGTCGCGGTAAAGCGCGAGGTAGCGGGAGCGGTCGGGGTGGTTTTGCGGAAGCAGATCGAGGACGCGGGCGAGGCCGGCGGCGACCCAGCCGTTGCCGCGGGACCAGTAGAGGCCGCGGCCGTTGCGCTCGCGTAGGTCGAGGTAGCTCTGGTCGCGGGCGAAGAGGCGGTCGGCGGGGACGTAGAGGGCGGCGACGGTGGCCCACCACTCGCGGTTCATGTGGTCGAGGTAGCGGGTGTCGCCGGTCACCTCGTACACCATGAGCCAGGAGACCGGTCCCATGAACAGCGCGTCGCACCACGCCCAGCGGTTGTCGGCGCCGGGCGTGCCCCAGTCGAGGCGGCCGGTGGCGGGGGCGGCGAGGACGGCGTCGAGGCGCTGGCGGGAGGGGGCGAGCATCGACGGGTCGCGATGGAGGCGGGAGAGCTCGGCGTAGGCTTGAATGACGCAGTGGTCGTCGGCGTGGTGGAGGCGGCGGGCCGGCAGCCAGGCGTTGGCGATGGCGCGGGCGAGGATGGCATCGTGGAAGCGTGGCGACGCGGAGATGCGGGCCAGGGCGAGGGCGCCGATGTAGAACGGGGCGTTCTCCCAGCCGGCGGGATCGTATTTCGCAGGCTGCGCGAGCTGCCAGTCGGCGGCGCGCTCCATCGTGGCCAGCACGGCGGCGGGCTCGATCGGGCGCTCCAGGTTGGCGGCGGCGGGAACTGGCGCGAGTTGGGCGGGCGAGGCGCCGAGCTCGGCGAGGTAGGGGCTCCAGATCAGCGAGGCGACGGGCGACGGGGCGGCGGCGGCGGGCTGGCGGTCGTCGCCGTCGCGCTGCTCGACGTGCTGCACGAGGAGGTGGAGCTGGCTGAAACGCGACCACTGCTGCGGGTCGGCGGACGGTTCCCAGGCGCCGACAGAGCCTGACGTCAGGTAACGGATACGCCAGTCGGCGGCGGCGAGGTCGCGGCACTCGGCGACGACGATCCGGCCGCTGCGCTCGTCGTCGCGGTAGGCGAGGTAGATTTCCTGCGGTTTGTGCCAATCGCGCCGGGTGACGAGGACGCTGCGGGAGAGCGGGGGGTGCTTGGTGGACGAGCCGGCGAGGACGAACGGCGTGGTGCGGCGGGTGATCTGGGAGACCCGCCACCGTGAGCCGTCGTGGCGGACGAGGTGGTACTGGGGGATGAGGGAGCCATCCGGGCACCAGTAGTCGGCGAGGCAGGGGCGGCCGTCGCCATCGGCGGCGATGGCGGGCGGGTTCATGAGCGAGCGGCCGGTCGGGATGCGGAGCGCGTAGTCGGAATTCGCGGCCGTGAGGGGAAGGGCGAGCGGCGCGCCGGCGGCGGTGGTCCAGGTGGCGCCGCCGTCGGCGGAGCGGGCGTAGCAGAGGTCGTGGTTGGTGGCGACGTCGGGCGAGTCGCGCCAGACCCAGGCGAGGTGGAGCACGCCGCGGGAATCGACGGTGGCGGAGGGGTAGGCGCTGCGGCGGCCCTCGCCGTCGATGAGGTTGGGGTGCACCTGCGACCAGGTACGCGTGCGGGTGCTGTAGCGGTCGAGCACGAGGTTGCCGCGGCCGGAGTGGCCGTCGCGGTAGAGGAAGAGGAGGTCGCCGCCGGGCAGGCGGAGGAAGGACGGATAGGTGACGGAGTCCTCGTGGCTGCCGGTCATGGGCTGGCGGGGACCGAGCTCGAGGGAGCCGGGGGCGACGGAGCGGGCGTAGTTCAGCGGGTTGTCGTGATGGTCCCAGGCGACGTGGATGAAACCGTCGCCGTCGACGGCGATGGCGACGGTGTTATGGGCGTCGGCGGTGCGGCCGGCGAGGCCGGTGCGGCGTGTGGTCCAGACGTCGCTGCCGATCTCGCGGCGGGCGAGGACGAGGGTGGAGTCGGCGGCGTAGAAGGCGGCGTACTGGGTGGCGCGGTCGGTGATGATGGAGTTCTGGAGACCGGCGACGACGTTGACGGAGGTGCCGGCCCAGGCGTCCTCGGCGATGGGCAGGATGCGGGAGGTGGAGGTCGGCTCGGCGGAGACGGGGGACTCGGCGGCTATCGCGGGAACGGAGAGGCAGGGGAGCGCCAGCGCTGCTCTAGCGAGCAGCGCCACGAGGAGGCAATGGGAGGCGCGGGGCATGGAATTTTCGATTTTGGATTGCCGATTTGCGATTGGGCGGAGGGGCGAGGCAGTATCTCGGCGAATTGTAGCGAAGCTCGTGAGAGTTTCGTTGCGAGGTGGTGAATCGGTGGTGCGGTCGAAACGCTCACGTGTTTCGCTACGAGGAGGACGGACGGGAATCGCCGCTCTCGCGAGCGGCGCCACAAGATCAGGGATGAGGCGGTGGTTTCAGGGGATCTGGACTTCGAAGACTTTGGCGAGGCGGTCGGTGCCGGCGGGACCGGAGATCTCGAGTGTGACGGAGTAGCTGCCGGACTTGGCGTAGGCGTGCTGCGGGTGCTGCTCGGTGGAGGTCGCGCCGTCGCCGAAATCCCATTTCCAGGAGACGATCTCGCCGGCGGAGCTGTCGGAGAAGACGACGAGGCGGCGGGAGGCGTCGGCGAGGGTCCAGGTCCACCGGGCGGCGAACTTGGGGGCGAGGGCGGGCTCGAGCGGCATGAGGCGGAAGGCGCAGAGCTCGGAGGCGTCGCCGTACATGGTGTGCTTGGTCGAGAGGTTCCAGAAGGCGTGGCTGTTCTTGTTGGCGACGTCGTCGTAGTCGATCGCGGCCCAGGCGAGGCCGACGATCTTGTTCTCGGAGAGGACGGACTCGACGGCGCGCTGCGGGCCCTCGGGGCCGGCGTAGTCGAAGGGTGTGATCCAGAACTCGAGCACGAGGCGGCCGGGCTGGCCGGGCTTGGCGTCGAAGCGGCAGGCGGAGTTGGCCCAGGGGAATTGTTTGACCCAGGTGGGGGCGCCCCAAGCCATGCACCAGTCTTTGCCGACGGCGGGGGTGAAGATGTGATAGTTCTGGGCGTGGACGCCGTGGATGGCCCAGTGGGCGGAGGGGCCGGTGATGCGCTCGTCGGGCTGGGCGGCGGCCTCGCCGACGTGGGTCGGGTCCCAGAAGTGAGGCTCGGTTTTGTCGATGAGCGGGCCGCCGGAGGCGTCGCCGTCGACGACGATTTCGAAGGTGTCGTTGTGGATGTCGGGGGCGGAGTAGTCCCAGTAGTTGTCGTACGCCTCGTAGAGGAAGTAGAGGCGGTTGAGGCCCTTGACCCAGCCGACGCGGACGCGGACGTCGAGGTCGGCCGGGTCGGGGGCGGTGTGGCGCTTCTTGTCGTCGACGAGCTGGTCGGTGCCGATGACGTAGGAGTCGGGGACGATGGCCCAGTCGGAGGGGTCGCCGTCGATGCGGGGTATCCGGTCGGCGGGGAACTGGAAGATGGGGTAGGTGCGCTCGGGCTTGACGAGGGCTTGGGCGGAGGCGGCGGTGAGGAGGACGAGCGCGAAAAGGCCGAGCGGGCGGAGGGGCGGCATGGGAGAAATGCGGATTTCGGAATGCGTTCTCCCGGTCGGGAGAATCGATGAGATTGCGGAATGGGACGGAGGGCGGAGGCGTTGCCAGGGGGGATTGAGG
>CAZXHR010000155.1:0-10158 GCA_964640465.1 uncultured Opitutaceae bacterium | reverse complement strand
GCGCCTCTCTCCATCATCCCGAGCCAAGCTCAATCCTTCGTGAGGATCGGGGCGGATTGCGGAACGCGGATTTGCGGATCGGCAGGCGAGGGGATGGACGATTATCGACTGCGATTTGCGATTGATACGGAGAGCGGCGACGGGATGCCGAAGGCGGTGCGGCGATATTGTGCCGGGATGCGAGGGCGAAGACCGGCAGTCCGAAGCGCGGGAGACCGCGTCAGTTGTTGACCAGCATGCCGTCGGCAAGGCGGACGACGCGGGAGCCGTAGGCGGCGTTCTCGGCGGAGTGGGTGACCTGAACGATGGTGACGCCGCTCTCGCGGTTTAGTTTTCGGAACAGCTCCATGATCTCGCGGGTCTGGTCGGAGTGGAGGTTGCCGGTGGGCTCGTCGGCGAGGAGCAGCTTGGGCTTGGCGACGAGGGCGCGGGCGACGCCGACGAGCTGCTGCTGGCCGCCGGAGAGCTGACTGGGGAAGAGGTCGCGTTTGCCGACGATGTTAAAGCGGTCGAGCATGTCGCAGACGATGCTCTGGCGCTCCTTGCGAGGGACGTCGCGGTAGGAGAGCGGGATCTCGAGGTTCTCGGCTACGGTGAGGTCGTCGATGAGGTGGTAGGCCTGGAAGATGAATCCGATGTTCTTCTTCTGGAGATCGGAGCGGGCGGACTTGCCGAGCTTGTGGACGGCGGTGTCGGCGAACTGGTATTCGCCTTCCCACTCGGAGTCGTGGAGGCCGAGGATGTGGAGGAGGGTGGACTTGCCGGAGCCGGAGGGGCCCATGATGGAGACGAACTCGCCCTCCTGGATCTGGAGGTTGATGTTGCGCAGGGCGAAGTAGGGGCCGCTCTTGAGCGGGTAGACGCGGGAGAGATGACGGAGGGTGAGCATGGGAGAATTCTCGATTTTGGATTGCCGATTTTCGATTGGGACGGAGGGCGAGATTGTTCTGTGGGGCAGGTGATGGAGGGACGGGGCGAAACCGTGGGGCGCTATTCCGAACGGAGAGCGATCATGGGGTCGACCTTGGTGGCGCGGCGCACCGGAACCCAGCAGGACGCCGTCGCCACCGCGACGAGTGCCGCGGACACCAGCACGAGCAGGAGCGGGTCGCTCGGTTCGAGCCGGGGCATCATCGAGCGAAGCACCTGCGCGAGCGCGATGGATGCGGCGAGACCGAGGCCAACGCCCAGCAGCGTGAAGCGCAGGCCGTGGCCGAGCACAAGACGGGCAATCCCTGCGGGGCTTGCCCCGAGCGCGAGGCGGATGCCGAACTCGCCGCGCCGCTGGGCGACGACATGGGAGATCACGCCGTAGAGACCGACCGCCGCGAGCACCATGCCCAGCAGGGAAAAGCCCCCGAGGATGCGGCCGGCGAGGTGGATGTCGCGCTGTTGGCCGGCTGCGATCTCGCTCACGGTGGAAACCGAGGCGACAGCGAGATCCGGATCGACTTCGGCGACGGTGCGACGCAGCGCGGCGGCGATTCCGGCAGGAGCTTGGCAACGCAGCGCGATGCGGGACCAGGACCACGGTTCCTGTTCGAGTGGCTTGTACACCTGGTAGGGCGTGCTCGGATCGCGGGTGGCGGTGGCCGCATCCACATCGCGGACGACACCGACGACCTCGGCCCAGAACGGGATTCCGCTATCCATGGCGCCGAGACGGCGGCCGATGGGATTGGCATCCGGCCAGAGGTGACGGGCGAGCGACTCGTTGATGATCACCACGCGGGGACGATTGGCGGGCAGACCGGGCTCGAAGGAGCGGCCCTGCACCAGCTTGATGCCGAGCGTGGCGAAATAGTCGGCTGTCACCATGACATGGAACGCGGTGGGCATGCGCGCGGCGTCGGCGGGCGTCTGGCCGTCGATCAGGACCTGGCGTTCCCCGCTGTAGCTATCGAGCGGGAGCGAGGTCGCGATGGCGGCGTGCTCGACGCCTGGGATCTCCGCCAGCCGCCGCTCCAGCCGGCGGAAGAGATCGATGCGTTTGGCGTCGGTGTCGATGCGGCGCTCGGGCAGCGGAAGGTCGGCGATGAGTACCCGCTCGGTGTCCCAACCGGCAGGATGCAGTGAAAGCCGGGCGACGCCTCGGTGCATCATCACCGCGCCGGCGAGCAGCACGAACGCCAGGCCGACCTCGGCGACGATCAGCGACTGGCGCATCCGGTGGTGGCCGGGACCGCCGGTGCTTCCCCGCGACTGCTGCTTGAGCGCCGCGTTGACATCGGCCCGCGCCGCAAACCACGCCGGGACCAGACCGAAGAGGGCGCCCGATAGCAGCGCGATGACAAATGTTGCAACGAGGACCGGTGCGCCGATCCCCGGGGCTTCGGCGCCGCCGATCCCGAGGTGGGCGCTGAGGAGCCGGCCGAGCGCGCCGGCGAAAAGCAGTCCGAGCGCCGCACCGGCCAGCGCCAGCACGACGGACTCGACGAGTTGCCCCGCCAGCAGGCGGCGACGGGAGGCACCGAGGGCGGCGCGGATGGCGAACTCGCGGAGACGTCCGGTGGCCCGGGCGAGCTGGAGGTTGGCGAGATTGGCGCAGGCCAGGAGGAGGACGAAAGCGGAGAGCCCGAGGAGGAGCAGGGTGATCTGGCGGCTCTGCCGGTCGGTGAGCGCCGCTTCGAGCGGTTCGGCGCGGTAGCGTAGGCCGGTGTAGCTCTCGGGAAAACTCTTCGCCTGCTCGGCGGCCAGCGGGGCGAGCCCGGCCTCGGCACGGGCCGGCGGGGTCTGCGGCGAGAGACGACCGATGATGGTGAACTGGCGGTTGTCGCGCCATTCGCGCTGTTCCGGTGTGAAGTCGAGCGGCCTCCAGTAGGCGGCGCCGCCCCAGAGCGGGCGGTAGTCGAAGCTTGGTGGCATGACACCAATGATCACGACGGTCGCGCCGTCGAGGCGGAGCGTGCGGCCGAGGACCGCGCGGTCGCCCCCGAAGCGCTGGAGCCAGAAGGCATGGCTGAGCAGCACGACGTTGTTGGCGCCTGGTCGGAACTCCTCCGGGGCGAAGCCGCGGCCGAAAAGGGGTGACACGCCGAGGGTCTCCTGGAAACCGCTGGAAACGTTGGCGGCGAGGATGCGCTCGGCCGGACGGCCGGGCTCGGCCAGGGCGACGCTTTCGCGGCCGAGCACGAGCAGGGAGGCGAAGGCGGTGGCATGCGGCCGCATTTCCTCGATCTCGCGGTAGGAGAACTGCCGGTAGGCCCCTTGGCGGAGGGTGCCGGTGACCTGCACGAGCGAGGCGCGCGTGGGGAATGGGGCGCCGCGAAACAGGAGCGCATCGACCAGCCCGAGCATGGTGGCGTTGACGCCGATGCCGAGGGCGAGCGTGAGCACGGCTACGAGCGCGAAGCCGGGCGCATGGAGGAGACAGCGGACGGTCTGGCGGAGGTCGAGAAGCATGGGGTAGGGAGTAGGGAGATGTTGGAGTGTGACCTTGAAATTACTCGGCCCGCAACGCGACCATGGGATTGACGCGGGTGGCGCGGCGGGCGGGGCACCAGCAGGCGAAGGCGGCGACGCCGAGCAGCACCGCGGCGCCGAAGAGAAGTGCGAGCGGGTCGAACGGGCGCATGCCGAAGAGCACTTGGGCGAGAACGAAACCCAGCCCCACGGAGAGCAGCAGGCCGATCGCGGTGCCGAGGAGCGCGAGACGGAAGCTGTCGCGGAGGACCTCGCGCACGACCGCCGCGGGGCTGGCGCCGAGCGCGATCCGCAGGCCGATCTCGCGGGTGCGCTGGTTGACGCCGAAGGCGACGACCGCGTACAGGCCCATGACGGCGAGGCAGAGCCCGATGACGCCCTGCACGCTGGCGAGCGTGGCGCCCAAGCGCAGCGGCATGAGGGCGAAGATGCTGCTGGCCATCAGCTCGTCGAGGGTGCGCACGTCGTAGACGGGCAGATGTGGGTCGAGCCCGGCAATCACGTTGCGCACCGACGGTGACAGGGCGGAGGGATCGTCCTTGGCGCGTACCAGCAGGGTGAAGGGGCGTTCCTCCAGACGTTGGCCGAGCGGGGTGTAGTAGAACGGCCGCGGCGCCTCGGAGAGCATCATGTACTTGGACGTAGCGACGACGCCGACCACCTCGATGAACGGTCCGTCGCGCCAGGGCTGGAAGCGGCGCCCGAGCGGATCCTGCCCGGGCCAGCAGCGTTCGGCGAAGGTCTCATTGACGACCGCGACCGGGCGGGTGTTCTCGGTATCGGAATCCTCGAGGAAACGGCCGGAGACCCGGCGCAGGCCGAGCGTGCGCTCGTAGCCGGGGGCGACGACCGAGTACCCGGTGCCGACGGTGGTGGCGGGGCGGGCGGAGTTCTCGGGGATGATGTCGAGCAGGCCGATCGAGTAGTCGAAGGGCACGCAGCCCGCGAGGGTGGCGTCCTCCACACCGGGGAGGGTACGGATGCGTTCCAGAGCTTGGCGACAGAACTGGCGGCGCTGATCCGGGGTGTACCCTTGGAGCGAGAGGTCGAAGGAGGCGGTGAGGGTGCGCTCGTAGCGGAAGCCGACATCGAGCGAGCGGGCGCTGTGCAGGCTGCGGGTGAAGAGCACGGCGAAGACCAGCACCACGAGCGAAAAGACGACCTGGCCGACCACGAAATGGTCGCGCAGGCGATGCCGGCGACTGGTGGCGCTGGCGCCTTCGCGCAACTGGGTGCCGAGATCGAACCGGGATGTGCGCAACGCGGGCAACAGGCCGCTGCCGAGCCCGGCGATCAGGGAAATGGCGACGGTGAAGAGGCGCTGGGGCCAGAGGGAGAGGTTGGCCTGGGCGACCGGCATGTCGCCCTGCATGGCGAGGCGGCCGAACAGCGGTGCGGTCCAGTCCGATAGCAGCCATCCCACCACGCCCGCGATGGCGGCGAGCAGCAGGCTCTCGACCAGCATCTGGCGGACGAGCCGGGCGCGGCTGGCGCCGACGGCGGCGCGGACGGTGAACTCCTTCTGGCGGGCCGCGGCGCGGGCGAGCATGAGGTTGGCGACATTGGCGCAGGCGATGCCGAGCACGAGGACGACCTGGCCGAGGAAGAGCGCGGCGAAGACGGGGAGCAGTTCCGCGACGGAGGGGTCCGGGCGACCGCGGTATTCGGGCATCACGACCGAGGCGACCTCGCGATGACTGTCGGGATGCTCGCGGTTGAGCTGGGCGGTCGCGATCTCGGCCTCGGCGCGTACGGAGTCGACGGAAACGCCTGGGCGCAGCTTGCCGAGGGTGCGCCAGAGGGGGGCGTTGCGCCATTCGAGCATGCCGGCGCCGTCGGCCTTGAGGGTGTCGAGCGCGCCCGTGGGGGCGAACGCATGGACCGCCAGGAACGGCGAAAGCCCGGTGAAACTCTCCGGGGCGACGCCGACGATGGTGAAGGGATGGTTGTTGAGCCGCACGGTGCGGCCCACGACCGCCGGGTCGGCGCCGAAGCGCTGCTTCCAGCAACTGTAGGAGAGCACGGCGACCGGTGCGGCGCCGGCGGCTTCGCCGTCGGCCGGGACGAGCAGGCGGCCGTGCAGGGGCTGGACGCTGAGCGCAGCGAAGGCGTTGGGCGTCATGACCTCGAGCCAGGCGCGCTGAGGGGCGTCGGTGCCGGCGGAGAGATGAGCCGGCATGGGAGAGTAGGCGACGAGCGACTCCAGACCGTTGATGCGCTCGCGGTAGTCCTTGAAGTCGGGGAACGAGATGGCGTGCGGGGCGTTCCAGGCCTGGCTGCGCTGCAGGAGCAGCACGAGGCGGTCGGCCTCCGGCACCTGCATGCGCTGGAAGAAGAACGCGCCGACGATGCCGAAGATCGTCGTGTTGACGGCGATTCCGAAGGCCAGCGTAAGGACGACCACGGTGGCGTAGCCGGGGGATTTGGCGAGCTGGCGCAGGGCGTAGCGGAGATCCTGGAGCATCGGGGGCGGTCCTTTTCTTCTGCGGGGGTAGGCGAGCGGCTGGTGTGTGCGCAAGCGGTGGGTCAGTCCTCCGTGCGGAACAGGCGGTAGAGCGCGTCGATGCCCTGCTCGCGGCGGTTGTTCCAGTACTTGGTGAACTGCGACTGGGTGAGGATGCCGACCGGGCCCTCGTAGATGCCGCCGTCGCCGTGGGTGTCGCAGACGCGGACGGCGAGGACGTTGGTCTCGCGCAGGAGCGAGGCCGGGAAGTTGTAGGCGCGCTGCACGGAATAGGTACGGTCACCGGCGCGTTCGACGGGATCGTCGACTGGGCCGCTGCGGCCGATGGAGACGCCGTTGAGAAAGACCTCGTCGTAGTCGTCGATCTTGCCGAGCACGAGGACGAGCGTCGTCTCGGTGTACGTGCGGTCGAGGCGGAAGGTCTTGCGATACCAGCCGTAGCCGTCGAGGCCAGGGAAGCCGGCATGCTCCCATGCGGAAGGAACCTGGATGGGACGGAAGGCCGCATCGTCGCACGCGGGCTCCTTCCACGCGGGATTGTCGCCGGGGGAGAACTTCCACTCGCCGTCGAGAGCGAGCCCGGCCGGGATCGGGTAGCCGGTGTAGAGTCCGATCCGGCCGCGGACGATGCCGCCGACTCCTCCGCCGTCGTAGACGCGGACGGCGACGACGTTCGTCTTGCCGGGCCGAAGGAGCGCCGCGGGGACCGGATACAGTCGGCGTTCGTCGTAGGCCGAGTGGTAGGCGGGGGGGAACTGCCCGAGGCCGCCGACGCGCTGACCGTTGACAAAGACCTCGTCGGCGTCGTCGATGCGACCGAGCGAGAGGATCAGGTTTTGCGATTCGTAGCCGCGCGGCATCTTGAATGTCCGGCGGTACCAGGCGAAGCCGTTGTAGTCGCGGTAGCCCTCGGCCTGCCAGGTGGTGGGGACGTCGATCTTCGCCCAGTCGGCGTCGTCGAAGTCGGCACCGGCGCGTGCCGGATCGTCGCCGACGGCGAAACGCCAGGTGCCGGCGAGGTTGACGACGCGTTTTGTGGTCTCGGCGGAGGTGGCAAACGGACTATCGGCCCGCGAGCAGCTCGCGGAGAGCAGCGCCAAGACGATGACGAGGAATCGTGGAGACACGAGGTTCATGGCAGGAGGGAGAGACGAGGGGTTGTGAGACGGTTCATTCGGCGCGCAGGGCGACCATGGGGTCGACGCGGGTGGCACGGCGGGTGGGAAGCCAGCAGGCGACCAGGGCGCCTAGGGCGAGCAGCAGTGTGGCGCCGAGGAAGGTGAGCGGATCGTAGGGCACGACGCCGTAGAGCAGCCCGGCCATGAGGCGCGCGAGGCTGAGCGCACCGACAAGCCCGAGCCCGAGGCCGGGCAGGAGCAGGCGTAGGTTGTCGGCGAGCACGAGTCGGACGAGGGCCTGCCGGGTCGCGCCGAAGGCGGCGCGGATGCCGAACTCGCGGGTGCGGCTGGCGACCGCAAACGCGACCACGCCGTAGAGACCGAGCAGGGCCACGAGCAGGGCGAGGCCGGCGAAGGCGGCCAGCAGGATCGTCTGCAGGCGCCGTGGCGCCAGCTCGCGGCCGACCACAGTGTCGAGTGTGGAGACCTGCACGATCGGCAGGTCGGCGTTGACGGCGGCGAGTTCGCGGCGAAGCAGGGAAACGACGGTCTGCGGCTCGACCGAGGTGCGCACGACCAGCATCATCGCGGGCTCGCCGATTTGATCGGTGGAAAAATAGACCTCGGGAGCCGCGGCCTGGTCGACGCCTTTCTGGCGCATGTCGCCGACGACGCCGACAACCGTGGCCCAGGGCGCATCGCCGTTGCGGAGGCGCTGGCCGACGGGGTCGGCGAGATCGGGCCAGAGCTTGCGGGCCATCGCGACGTTGACGACGGCGACGGGCGGCTGGTCGGCGGTGTCGGTGGCGGCGAGCGCGCGGCCGCGCAACAGCGGCGCGCCGAGCGCGGTGAAGTAGGCGGGGGTGACGACGCGGCGGTTGACGGTGAGCGCGTCGTCGGGCCGAGCGGTGGCGAGCGGACGCTCGGGCACGATGAGGGCCATGTTGCCCTTGGTGAGCAGCGGCACGCCGTTGGCGAAGGCGGCGGCCTCGACGCCGGGGAGGGCGGATACGCGGGCGACGACCTCGCGGTAGAAGGTGGCGCGGGCGGTCTGGTCGCGGCCGTAGTGGCGCCACATGGCGTTGCCGGAGAGCCGGGCGACGGCGACGTGATCGCGCCGGAATCCGAGGTCGGTCGCGCGCAACTGGGAGAAGGTCCGGAGCAGGAGCCCGGCCCCGATCAACAGGCAGAGCGACAGTGCGAGCTGGGCGACGACGAGCCCCGCGCGGAGCCGGCCGGTGTGCACGCCGGTGCCGGAGCGCACGCCGTCCTGACGGAGGGCGTCGAGGGCGGAGGCGCGGGCGAGCTGCCAGAGCGGCGCGAGGCCGACGAGCAGGATGGTGACGAGCGTGGCGGCGAGACTGAAGAGGAGGGCGCGCCAGTCGAGCGAGGGCGGGGTGCAGGCGGTGAGTCCGGCCGGGGCGAGCGGGACGAGGAGGTCCAGGCTCCAGAGCGCGACGAACACCCCGGCCACGCCGCCGAGCAGGCCGAGTGCGCCGGCTTCGAGCAGCGAATACCGCAGGAGATGGTGGCGGTCGGCGCCGAGGGCGACGCGTACCGCGGTCTCGTGGCGGCGGCCGCCGGCGCGGGCGAGCAGGAGGTTGGCGAGGTTGGCGCAGGCGGTGAAGAGCACGAGGCCGACGGCGGCGACGAGCACGAGGTAGAGCGGGCGGACCTTGCCGGTGAGGTGCTCGGTGATCGGCGCCGCGAAGGCCCCTAGGTTGGTGTTGGTGTCGGGATACTCCTGCTGGAGCCGGGCGGAGACGGCGGCGAGGTCGGCGTTGGCCTGCGCGAGGGAGATGCCGGGGCGGAGGCGGCCGGCGACGAAGAAGTTGTGGCGGCTGCGGTTGTGGAGGGCCCCCTGGTCGTAGAGGCAACCGAAGGGCAACCACAGGGATTCGTTCTGGCCGGGGACGGCGAAGCCGGCGGGCAGGACTCCGATCACGGTGTACGGGGTGCCTCCCAACTGGATGACTCGGCCGACGATCGCGGGGTCGGCGGCGAAGCGGCGTTGCCAGAGTCCGTGGCTGAGGATCGTGGTCTTGGCGGCACCGGGCTGGTCCTCGCCCTCGCTCCACAGCCGGCCGAGGACCGGCTGCACGCGCAGGGCGCGGAACAGGCTGGCGGTGACGGCGCCGCTGGCGAGTTCCTCGGGCTCGCCGGCCCCGGTGAGCAGCATGGCACCGTGCTCGTGCAGGCCCATCTCCTCGAAGGAGCGGTTCGCGGTGCGCCAATCGGCGTAGTTGGCGAACGCGGGCGGGCTGTAGCGCAGGCCGAAGAGGTTGGTCTGCTCCCAGACGGCGACGAGGCGGTCCGGCTCGGGGAGCGGGAGCGGGCGCAGGAGGGCGGCGTCGATCAGGCTGAAGATCGCGGTGTTGGCTCCGATCGCCAGCGCGAGCGTGGCGACGACGACGGCGGTGAAGCCGGGAGTGCGGCGCAACGAGCGGAGGAGGCGGCGGAGATCGAGGAGCATGGCGGCAGGTTATTCGTTGCGGAGGGCGACCATGGGGTCGACCTTGGTGGCGCGGCGGGCGGGGATGCAGGTGGCGACGAGGACGATCGCGAGGAGCGCGGCAGACATCAGCAGGAAGACCACGGGGTCGAAGGCGCTCACGCCGTGGATGAAGCCGGTGAGGAGCTTGGTGGCGGCTGCGGAGAGACCGAGGCCGGCGAGGATGCCGAGCGCAGCCAACACGAGGCCTTCGCGGCCGACGAGGCGGAGCACATCGGCGGGGCTGGCGCCGAGCGCCAGGCGCACGCCGAACTCCTGGGTACGCTGGCCGACGGCGTGGGCCATGACGGCGTAGACGCCCATCGCGGAGAGGAACAGGGCGACGGCGCCGAGGACGGAGAGCAGATCGGTGGCGATGCGCTGCCCGAGGAGCGCCTGCCCGGCGGCCTCTGTCATCGGGATCGTGCCGTAGAGATCGATGCGCGGGTCGACGGAGGCGACGGCCTGCCGGAGGGCGCCCGCGAAGGCGGCGGGATCGCCGGAGGTGCGTACGCAGATGTTGAGGTCGAGGTCGGGCAGGCGCTGGCGGTAGGGCAGGTAGAAGAAACAGCGCGGCTCCTCGTGGAGGTTCTCGTAGCGGCCGGTCTTCACGACGCCGACGACGGTGCGCCACTGGCCGGCGGAGTGGAAACGCTGGCCGA
>CAZXHR010000154.1:0-10309 GCA_964640465.1 uncultured Opitutaceae bacterium | reverse complement strand
CGAGTGTGAAGGAAGCCATGACGCCCCTGTTACCGCAGCCGCCGCGCCAAGTTCCACGCCGCCTTCACCAAAAATGCACCCAACCCCGGGAATCGTGAGGATTAGGGCCACCACTTCGGCGGGGCGGGTTTCGACATAGGACCTATAGGACTCATAGGTCGCATTCCGATCCGCGCCGAGCTTCCGCACGAAGAGCGCTTTGCGGGAATCCTTCGGCCAGAGGGGTGCCTGCCTTACGCGCAGGTAATCGAGGTAGTCCTCAAGCAATTCCTCGAGACTGGCCCGCGCCACGCCGAGCAGCTTGATCTCGGCCTCCTTCGAGGTGCCGGAGACTTGGCAGCCTTCGACGATGTTCTGCTTCCCGGAGCGCGCAGCCTGCACCATCTGATCGATGGTGCGGTCGCCGCGTTTCAGGAAACGGGCGCAAAAACAGCACGTGAGATCGTACAGGATCTGCGCCTTGCGGTACGAGAGCAGCTCCCGCTGCCCGCCATGCGGCGGAATGAACCCTTCCGCCTTCTTCCCATAGGACCTATCGGTCCCCTCCGACCTATTCCCGGCGTTCATGCGGCTCCCAGCTTACCGGGAGCCGCGCGTATTTCCAGCGCCGAGCCAGCCGCTCGCTCAGCTCAGCACGCCACCCTTGCTGGCGTTCGTCACCAGCTTGCGGTAACGGGCGAGCCAGCCGGTGAACGGACGCTCTACGGGCTTCCACGTGGCGCGGCGCGCCTCGAACTCGGCCTTGTCGCCGAGGATGTCGATGCGACGGCCGGGGAAGTCGATGCGCAGGCGATCGCCGTCTTTGAGGAGACCGATCGGGCCGCCCTCGGCTGCCTCGGGCGAGACGTGGCCGATGCACGCGCCGGCGGTGCCGCCGCTGAAGCGGCCGTCGGTGATGAGCGCGACCTTGTCGCCCAGGCCCATGCCGACGATGTAGCTGGTCGGCAGGAGCATCTCCTGCATGCCGGGTCCGCCGCGCGGGCCTTCGTTGCGGATGATGACGATGTCACCGGCCTTCACCTTGCCGGCGAGGATGCCGGCGCAGGCGTCGTCCTGGCTCTCGAAGATCACCACCGGGCCCTCGAAGACGAAGCCGGGGCCGCAGTTGGCCTTGAACGCATCCGAGATGCCGGCGGTCTTCACCACCGCACCCTGCGCGGCGAGGTCGCCGTAGAGGATGGAGAGGCCGCCGTCGGGCGTGTAGGCGCGGTCGGCGGAGCGGATGCAGTGCAGCGGGTCGAAGCGGAAGACCGGGTCGTGCGGCATGAGGCCGGCGGGCTTGGCCAACGCGCAGTTCTTCGGGTCGTAGTCGTGCGTGGCGCGGGCGATGGTGCCCGCGGCGTGGAGACGGGCGAGACGGAGCAGGCACACGGCCTTCTTCGCGCCGGTCTTCTCGTACTGCCAGACGACGAGCGCGGGCGTGCCGCGGATCTCGGCCAGCTCGGCGCGGACGAGGCCGCGGAACTCGGCGAACTTCGGCTTCAGGCCGGCCTCGATCTCGGCGGCGCCGTGCCAGGTGGTCTCGGCGTCGACCTCGAGCTCGCCCTTCGCGCCGAAGACGAGGCCGCAGGCCGCGGCGTCGTTGGCGTTGAAGGCGGCCGCGAAACGCCAGAGGGCGATCGCGCGGTCGTCGGCCGGGTGGAAGAGCATCGGCTTCGGGATGAGGTTGCCGTTGGCCGTGCGGGCGGCGGGGCCCATCTTGTCGTTCGGATCGAGCACGAGCGCGGAGGCGCCGGACACGTAGGCGATGCGCGCCTCGGGCGAGCAGGTGGGCGAGCGGAGATCCCAGGCGTCGATGTTCTCGCCGAGGGTCTTGCCGGTAACGGTGAGGCACTCGTTCTTGAGCGCGCCGAGGCGCTTGAGCTCGCCGAGGATGGTGTGGATGCCGCCGGCGCGGTGGATGTCTTGGATGTGGTAATCGGAGGACGGCGACACCTTGCAGAGGCAGGGGATGCGGCGGGAGATGGCGTCGATGCGGGCGATGTCGTACTCGATGCCGGCCTCGCGGGCGACGGCGAGGGTGTGGAGCACGGTGTTGGTCGAGCCGCCCATGGCGACGTCGAGGCAGAGCGCGTTGTCGAAGGCTTCGAGGGTGGCGATGTCGCGCGGCTTGAGGTCGCGTTTCACGAGCTCGAGGATCTGTGTGGCGGCGCGGCGGTAGAGCTGCTCGCGCTCCTTGGAGACGGCGAGGATGGTGCCGTTGCCGGGCAGGGCCATGCCGAGCGCCTCGCACAGGCAGTTCATCGAGTTGGCGGTGAACATGCCGGAGCAGGAGCCGCAGGTCGGGCAGGCGGACTGCTCGAGGCGCTGAAGTTCGTCGGCGGACATCTTGCCGGCCTGGAACGCGCCCACGCCCTTCGTGACGGAGATCAGGTCGGAGCCGGAGGTCATCGGGCGCAAGTGCGCGGGGAGCTCGCTGGCGGCATCCGTCTGCGCGATACCGGCGGCCATCGGGCCGCCCGAGACGAAGATCGTGGGGAGGTTCACGCGCATGGCGGCCATGAGCATGCCGGGGACGATCTTGTCGCAGTTCGGGATGCAGACCATGCCGTCGAAACAGTGGGCGCGGAGCATGGTCTCGACGCTATCGGCGATGAGCTCGCGCGAGGGCAGCGAGTACTTCATGCCGGAGTGACCCATGGCGATGCCGTCGTCGACGCCGATGGTGTTGAAGATGAACGGCACGCCGCCCGCCTCGCGCACGAGCCGCTTCACCAACTGGCCGACCTCGTTGAGGTGCGCGTGGCCGGGGATGCAGTCGATGTAGCTGTTGGCGATGGCGATGAACGGCTTGTCGAAATCAGCCTCGGATTCGATCACGCCGGTGGCGCGGAGGAGGCTGCGGTGCGGGGCGCGTTCAAAGCCTTTCTTGATGGTGTCGGAGCGCATGGTGAGAAGGGACGACGGGACGTTTGAAAACGAGAGGAACAGCGATAGCGAGTGGCGGCGTTTTTGCCACCATGGAAAACGGAGCGGAGGGGAAGGAAGATCAAGCGGATGGTATGAACGAAGCAGCGCAGCCCGCCTCCGCGTGGGGGCGCTGCTTCAGCACGCCCCGGCCGGTGCTGCGGCGAAACAGGTTGTGAGCTCGCGTCGAACGGGTCGCCCTGAAGGGACGATCTACGGGTAGACAGCGGGCGTAAAGCCCGCCACACGATCGGATCAGAAGCGCGCTGCAATCTCGCGGAATGCTGAAATCGATTCAGTCAGATTCGGTCGCTCGATCACTTCGAGAGGATGATCCCAGTCACCGTCAATCAGAACCACGCGATAACGATCTCCGTACCAACCGAGGTCGAGTATGCGCATCATGTCAGTAGCGGAGCTAACGACTTGGACAAGGTCCTCACCCTGAATGCGGGCGGAGGTCTCAAATGATGAAAGGTTACCAGTGCGCGCGAGAAGCTGCAGCGGATCGTGGTTCACCGTCCACAGCGTCTTCATCATACAAGGATACCCCTCACCGATTCACGTGCACGATCTTGGCGGGGGGGATGCCGTTGAAGTAGGTCGACGAGGCGGCGCTGTAGGCGCCGATGTTCTCGCTGTAGACGAGATCGCCGCGCTCCAGCGCGGGGAGGTTCTCGGCCATCGAGACGACATCGAGCGCGTCGCAGGTCGGGCCGAAGACGGCGCTGAGCTGCGTGGGGCCCTTCTTGAAGGCCTTGATCGGATAGTGGAGGTGGTCGAAGAGAATGCCCGAGTACGTGTGGTAGACGCCGTCGTTGATGTAGTAGCAGGGCTTGCCGTCGCGGACGGCCTTGCCGACGACGCGCGAGACGGAGGTGCCGGCGGTGGCGACCATGAAGCGGCCCGGCTCGGCGAGGATCTGGATGTCCTTCGGGAAGAGGCGGTCGATCTCGGTGTTGATGACCTTCGCGAGATCCTGGAACGGCTTCACGGTGGCATCGTACGGGGCGGGGAAGCCGCCGCCGATGTCGATGAGGTTCATCTTCGTGTAGCCGCGCTCCTTGGCCTCTTTGAAGATGTTGGCGGTGAGGGCGAGGGCCTGGACGTAGTTCTCGAAGTTCGTGGTCTGGCTGCCGACGTGGAAGCTGATGCCCTCGACGGTGAGGCCGACGCGGTCGGCCTCGAGGATCATGTCGACGGCCTCGCCGGGGGCGGCGCCGAATTTCGAGGACAACTCGACCATCGCGCCGGTGTTCGGGACCTTCAGGCGGAGGGCGAGGCCGGCGTGCGGCGCGTGCTTGGCGATCTTGTGGATCTCCTCGACGTTGTCGAAGGTCACGAGGGGCTTGTACTTGTCGAGCTGCTCGAGGGTGGCCTCCGGCTTGATCGGGTTGGCGTAGATGATCTTGTCCCAAATCCAATCCTGCCGCTGCTTGGCGGGCATGCCCTTGATGTTCTGGTACACGGTCTGGAACTCCGGCATCGAGGCGACGTCGAAGCTGGCGCCCTCCTTGAAGAGCGTCTGTACGATCTCGGGGAGGGAGTTGGCCTTCACGGCGAAGTAGGCCTGCACGCGGGGCAGGTAGCGCTTGAACGTCCGGTAGTTCTTCCGGAGCTCGTCGTGGTCGACGATGAAGAGCGGCGTGCCGTGTTCCTGGGCGAGCTTCTGGAGTTGGGCCTTCGAGATCATGGATTTGGTTTCAGCGGGAAAGGGTTTCGAAAAAACGAAAACCCGGCAGCGCCGCAAGCACGGCGCTCCGGGTGGTGAAGCTGTGGACTGGAGTGCGTTTTCAGTCTCCGGCCTTGACGAGGAAGTTCTTGAACTGCCACGGGTCCTTGAAGTCCATGTCGGCCTTGTGGGCGCCCTTGAACGCCGGCGTGTAGTCGCGCAGCGGCGTCCAGTCGGAGGGCGTGGAGATGAACTTGCCGAGGTACGTCCTTGCGATCCCGAGGACGTAGTCGTGCGGGAGGTCGTCGGGGACGAGGATGCCCTCGGCGGGATTCTCGATCATCCAGCAGACCGCGGCGGTGATGGAGCAGGCGACCTGCATCGTCGTGGCGTTCTGGTGCGGAACGAGGCGGCGGGATTCCTGGATGCTGAGGTTGCTGCCAGTCCACCAGGAGTTGTAGCCATGGCCCATGATCAGCGCGCCGAGGATGTCCTCACCGGTGGTGATCTCGTCGCTCATGATGCGGAGCTTGTCCTGAAGCTCGTAGTTGCAGCCGCGCAGCTCGTTGAGCGAGGCGATGGCGGCGTCGCACGGGCAGTAGGCGTAGTGGACGGTCGGCCGGTAGACGGCCTTGTTCTTCTCCCAGACGGTGAGCTTGTCGGAGATGGTGAAGGCTTCGCCGTGGCGGATGACCATGCCCTGGATCGAATAGTTGGGCACCCAGGTGCGGACCCAGGTGTTCATGCCCATGCGCGCGAGGCAAATCTGGTTCTTCGGGCCGGTCTTGTGCCGGTAGGCGAACTCGGGGAGCGTCTTCTCGTGCGTGCCCCAGCCCATCTCGGCCGTGGTGATGCCCTCCTCACGGAAGCCCTCGATCGACCAGGTGTTGACGAACTCGTCGACCTGCTTGGGCTGGTCGCTGATCTGGGTGTCGCGCTCGGAAACGTGGATGACTTTCACGCCCAGCTTCTGAGCGAGACGGTTGAACTGCTGCGTCTTCGCGTACTCGGCGACGAGTTCGGCGTCCTTCGCCTTGAACTTCTTGTCGGCGAGCGAGGCGGCGGCGATGTCGAGCAGACCCTGCTTGGTGAAATGCGAGATGAGGCCGGGGTTGGCGCCGTGCTCGAGGACGGCAGTCGGGCCCTTTGTCTTCCACTTCGAGGCCATCCGGCGGATGGCCATGTGCCGGAAGTAGAGCGTCTTCTCGGTCGGATGGTTGCCGGTGCTGTAGGGATCCCAGAGCTCGACGGAGGTGTTGATGTACATCACCCCATTGTCGTGGCACCACTGCAGGAGATCCTCGGCGCCGATGTTCCACGCCACGTCGATGAGCAGGTCGCCCGCGGAGAGAAACTTGCCGAGAAGCCGTCCGAGATTCTCCTCGGTCACGCGATCACGCACGAAGCGGACGCCCTTTGCCGTCCACTTCTTCAACTTTCCGGAACGATCCTCGAAGTCCATCACCGTCACGTTCTGTGGTGCGACCTTGAGGTGCTTGAACAGAATCGGAAGCGTGCACTCTGCGACGGCGCCATAGCCGACGAAAAGGATCTTGTTCGGGAATTTGATCATGATTTGCGAGCGTGGTGGTGTGTTTGTTTCGTGGTGATCCGCGCGCCAAGTCCGGGGTGAGAAGCGACGTCCGCGGCGTGACGTTGGAAGGCATCGCGATTCGCGCGCGCCGTGCAAGTGTTTTTCGACTTGCCGCGCAAAACTGTGACAAAAGGCAAGCCCGCGACTTGGCTCCCCGTCCGGAAAACCGCCCCCGCCAATGCACAGCAGGTTGGTCTCCGACAATTGGAAACACGCCATGCCGCCGCGAGCGACCCGGCCTCGCACCGGCGCCACCCGCCTGTCAGTCCGCAACCAGGATACACACTTTCACCTTGTCCGAGCTTTCGAGCCGCCCCGCGGCCTGCCGCGCTGCAGCGGACCGCTCGAACACCGAGACCGCAGGACGACGCCGTGGGCGCAGGCCCCGAAAAACGACGAAGGCCATCTCGCGAGGAGACGGCCTTCGTGAAAACCTTTCTGCGGAACCGATCAGCGCTTCGAGAACTGGAAGCGCTTGCGGGCGCCGGGCTGGCCGGCCTTCTTGCGCTCTTTCTCGCGGGGATCGCGGGTCATGTGACCGGCCTTCTTGAGGGCGGGACGGAGCTCGGCGTTCATCTTCTGGAGCGCGCGGGCGATGCCGTGGGCCACGGCGCCGGCCTGGCCGTTGGGGCCGCTACCGGTGACGTTGGCGGTCACATCGACCTTGTCGCGCAGCTCGACGGTGAGCAGCGGGGCGACGGCGTTGCGGACGAGCGCCTCGGTCGTGAAATACTTCTCGAGATCGCGATCATTGATCTCGATCTTGCCGGTGCCGGCCTGAAGACGAACACGGGCGGTGGCGGTCTTGCGGCGGCCGGTGCCGAGGAAAATGGTGGTTTCAGCGGACATGGCGTGCGGATTAGAGGCTGATCTTCTCGGGGTTCTGAGCCGCATGGTCGTGCTCAGGGCCGGCGAAAACGCGCAGCTTGGTGAGCATCTTGTCGGCGAGGCGGTTCTTCGGGAGCATGCCCTTGACGGCGTGCATGATGAGAAACTCGGGGCGCTTGGCGCGCATCTGCGGCACCGTGCGGGTGTGGTGACCACCGACGAAGCCGGAGAACGACATGTACGTCTTCTGCTCCTCCTTCTTGCCGGTGAGCACGATCTTCTCGGCGTTGACGATCACGACGTAGTCGCCCGTGTCGACATTCGGAGTGTAAGTCGGCTTGTTGCGGCCACGGATGATATTGGCGGCTTTGACGGCGAGACGGCCCAAAACCTGACCCTCGGCATCGATGAGATACCACTTGGGTTGGACGGTCTCCTTCTTGGCAAGAAAGGTCTTCATGAACGAGAAAAGGGGCGGAGGAAATCCCGGCCTCGGCGGACTTGTCAACGGTTTTGTCGGAAACTTCGCGCCGGCAAGGGCGCGGCCGGAAAAGAAAAGCCCGCCGCCCAGACCGGGGACGGGCCCTGCAACAAGCTCACGCGAGGCCGCAAAATTAGAAGCGGATGGCGATGCTGGCGGTACCCCAGAGCCCGGGGTCCTTCTCGTGGTCGAGATCATTCTCGGTGTAGGTCACGCCGAGATTGAGCTTCACCCGATCGGAGAGCTTGTACGGCACATTCACGCCGATCGCGTAGTAGTTGTAGTCCTCACCGTCGTCCTGGAGCACGGTGCCGAACGTGGCGCTGAAATCGAGCGAGGTGCCCAGCTCCTTCAGCGGCAGGCTGTAGCCGAGCGAGCCCTGCACCGTATAGTTGTCCAGATTGAAGTCCCGGTAGACATAGACGGCGGGGGTGAAGTTGCCCAGCTCGAGGTTCAGCCCGACAAAGCCCTCGACCGAGTAATCGCCATCGGCGTGGGACTTGTTCGGATAGAAGTAGCCGTTCACGCCGACATCAGCCGAGAGCTTCTCCGTGATTTTCGAAGTGTAGCCGAGATTGAGATCGATCTCCGTGCTGGCGATCTCCTCGTGCTTGTTGCGCAGCGGCACGCTGCTCCACAGCCCAAGGTAGAGATCGCCCTTGGTAAACTCGACGGAGGGCTGGAACGAGTCCTTGGCGATCTGCACGCCGCGGAAGACGTATTTCGTGACATAGGGGAGATCCATCGTCACGGCGTACTCGGACTCCTCCTGGGCAAAGGCGGAACCACACGCGAGCAAGGCAACGCACAGGGCGAATGTTTTCTTCATAGATGGTAGCTTCTTCGTTTGATGTTCAGGCTGGCGCGGCCCGGCGGCCGCGGAAGGATGATACGGAAACACCGACCGCGACGAGACAACACCGGTTCCCAACACTGACGCGTACGGCATTTCCAAGATCAGACAACCGGGAGCTATGCCAGCTCCGCGATGAAGTTCAACCGCGATTGCGGTATCTTTCGGGGATCGGCACAGTATCCACTCTGCTTCCCCGCCCCGTCCGTCCGGCCTCGCCAAGCCGCAAAGCCACGGGCAAACCGCCTTGTAACCCAAGCAACGCAAGCGCCGAACGCGCCACGCACGACCGGGTGATAGCGCCGCCGCCACCACGCCGCCGGCTACGCGAAACCGATCGCCCCGGCTTTTGCCGGCTCGCCGGCCGACGCTCCACCGGTCACGCTTGCCACCATCCCGCCCGTGTAGCGCACCGCGAAGGCCCGCATGCACGCGGCGCCGTCGCCACCGACTCACTGTGACAGCTTCGTCGCCAGAACTCCCTCCGCCGCCCGCGCTCCCCGCGCCGCTCCTCGACGCCCTGCGCGCCGTCACCGCCGTCGGCCGGCCGCTGCTCGTCGGCGGCTGCGTGCGCGACTGGCTCGCCGGCCGCGAGCCGAAGGACTTCGACATCGAGGTCTACGGCGTCGCCCCCGAGCAACTCGCCGCCACGCTCTCGCGCTTCGGCTCCACCGACCCCGTCGGCAAAAGCTTCGGCGTCATCAAACTTCGCCTCGGCGGCGTCGACTACGACTTCGCCCTCCCCCGCCGCGAGACCAAGACCGCCGCCGGCCACCGCGGTTTCGCCGTCGGCGTCGACCCGCTCCTGCCGCCCGCCGAAGCGCTCGCCCGCCGCGACTTCACCCTCAACGCCATGGCGCTCGACCCGTTCTCCGGCGAGCTCATCGACCCGCACCACGGCCGCGCCGACCTCGCCGCCGGCCTCCTCCGCCACACCGGCCCCGCCTTCGTCGAGGACCCGCTGCGCGTCCTGCGCGCCATGCAGTTCGCCGGCCGCTTCGACCTCCGCATCGCCCCCGGGACCGCCGCACTCTGTCGCGAGATCGCGGGCACGTTCGCCGAGCTCCCCGTCGAGCGCGTCTGGGTCGAATGGGAAAAGTGGGCCGCGCACTCCCGCCGCCCCGGCGCCGGCCTGCGCGTCCTCGCCGAGACCGGCTGGCTCGCCCACTTCCCCGAGATCGCCGCCCTCGTCGGCACCCCGCAGGACCCCGAGTGGCACCCCGAGGGCGACGTCTTCGCCCACACCTGCCACAGCTGCGACGCCCTCGCCGCGCTCCCCGACTGGCAATCGCGCCCCGCCAACGAGCGCCGCGACCTCATGTTCGCCGTCCTCGCGCACGATTTCGGCAAGCCCGCCACCACCCGCCAGGAGGAGAAACGCGGCCGCCTGCGCTGGGTCAGCCCCGACCACGACAACGCCAGCGGCCCCCTCGCCGACTCCTTTCTCGCCCGCATCGGCTCCCCGCTCGACACCCGTCCGCTCGTCCGCGCCCTCGTCGTCAACCACTTCGCCCACCTCGGCTGGCCCGCCAGCGGCTCGCCCGCGTCCAACTTTGTTCGCCGCCTCGCCCGCCGCCTCGCGCCCGCCACCATCGCGCAGCTCCTCCTCGTCCTCCGCGCCGACCACCTCGGCCGCCCGCCCAACCTCTGCGCCGCCACCGAACGCCGCATCGAGCAGCTGGACACGGCCGCGCGCGCCCTCGCCATCGCCGATGCCGCCCCGCGCCCCCTCCTCCTCGGCCGCCACCTCGTCGCCGCCGGCCTCCGGCCCTGCCCCCGTTTCAAGGCCATCCTCGACGCCGCCTACGAAGCCCAGACCGAAGGCGTCTTCACCGACGAACCCGGCGCCCTCGCCTGGCTCGCGGGGCACCTCCACGAGAAATAGAACCGTGACTCAGAAACGGCCACTCTCGCTCAAGCACCCTAATCCTCACGATTCCCGGGGTTGGGTGCATTTTGGGTGAAGGCGGCGGG
>CAZXHR010000153.1:4739-10376 GCA_964640465.1 uncultured Opitutaceae bacterium | reverse complement strand
CCCCGCCCGCGCCCAACGGCTCCCCCGCCACCAGCTTCAAGCCCACCCCGGACTTTCCGCACAAACAAAGCATTGTGCCGCCGCCGTGGGCCGTTTTTGCTCCACGGACTTTACCTCTATGAAACAGGTCAACATCGGCATGATCGGCGGCGGCACGGTCGGCAGCGGCGTCTTCAACGCCCTCCGCGAGAATTCGGAGCTCATGGCCGCCCGAACCGGCGTCCGCCTCGTCGTCAAGAAGGTCGCCGTCATGGCCTTCGACGAGCGCCGCCCCTACCCGATCGACCGCGCCCTGATGGTCCTCGACTGGCAGGAGGTCGTCAACGACCCCAATGTCCACATCGTCACCGAGCTCGTCGGCGGCACCGGCATCGCCAAGACCATGGTCCTCGCCGCCCTCCAAGCGGGCAAGGTCGTCGTCACCGCCAACAAGGCCCTCCTCTCCGCCCACGGTCCCGAGCTCTTCGCCGCCGCCAAGAAGGCCGGCACCAACCTCTACTACGAGGCCAGCGTCGCCGGCGGCATCCCGATCATCAAGACGCTGCGCGAGGCCCTCGTCGGCGACCGTTTCGAGCGCATCTACGGCATCGTCAACGGCACCTGCAATTATATCCTCACCCGCATGACACGCGAAGGCGCCGCCTTCGACGATGTCCTCGCCGACGCCCAGAAGCTCGGCTACGCCGAAGCCAACCCGACGCTCGACGTCGACGGCCACGACGCCGCGCACAAGACCGGCATCCTCGCCTCCCTCGCCCACGGTTTCTGGGTCGACCACCACGACATCCACGTCGAGGGCATCCGTTCCCTCACGCCGCTCGACATCCGTTTCGCCCAGCAGCTCGGCTACACCATCAAGCTCCTCGGCTCCGTCCGCCTCGCCCCGCCCGCGAAAACCCCGAAGGGCAAGAAGCCCGCCGCCGGCGCGCGCATCAGCGTCGCCGTCAGCCCCCCGCTCGTGCCGCCGAGCCACGTGAACGCCAGCGTCAACGACGTCGTCACCGCCGGCTTCGGCGCCGGTTTCCCGATCGGCGACACCCTCTACTACGGCCGCGGCGCCGGCAAGGACGCCACCGCCTCCGCCGTCCTCAGCGACTTGGCCGACGCCGGCCTCGACATCGTCCACGGCACGCTCGACCGCGTCCCGTCCTTCGTCCCCTGCGCCAAGGGCACCGTCGTCCCGTACAGCGAGACTTCCTCGCGCTACTACCTGCGCCTCACCGTCCTCGACAAGCCCGGCGTGATCGCGAAGGTCTCCTCGATCCTCAGCAAGGCCGGCATCAGCCTTGCCTCCATCGTCCAGCCCGAAGGCCACGAGGGCGAGTCCGTGCCGCTGATCCTGATGACGCACGTCGCAAGCCGCGCCGCGATGGACAAGGCCTGCGCCGCCATCGCCAAGCTGCCCGAGACCAAGGGCCCCGCCCGGCTCCTCCCCGTCGAGGACTTCGCGTAAACGTCGCCAAAACGTGGGGCGCGGCTTCAGCCCGCCCCGCCCGGCTCCGCGCTCGCATCAAGCGCGCGAGCCGCACCGGCCGAGTCGTCCTGAAGGAGCGACCTACATAGCCCGCGCTATCTAGCAGGGCGCCGCAAGTCGGCGCCCCTACGGCAAGCGTGACAGCCACGTCCTCCGGCCCGTAGGGGCATTGTCGTGCAACGCCCTCTCCGGCACCGCGGAGAATTCAGCCCTCGTCGCAACCGCGCTCGCCGCACCGCCCGAATGAGCCGCGAAGTTTACTTCGCTCCCGGCATGCGGAACTGCACGGACGGCATCCCGTCGCCGTTGTCGACCGGCTCCGCGGCCTCGCCTTCCTCGTTGCCCACGGGAACCGCCGCCTCGCCCTCAGCACCGACCGGCACCGCCATCTCGGCCTCGGGGCACTTCGGCATCATGTTCGCCGGAAGCGGCGACGCCTTCGGCATCGCCTCGCCGATCAGCCGGCGCGCGATCGCGTCGCGCTGGCGCCCGTAGACGCCACGGCTGCCCATCACCACTGCGATCACGCGCTTGCCGTCGCGGCACACGGTCGCGGAGAGCGCATAGCCGCCGCGGGCAAGGTATCCGGTTTTCAACCCATCGCAGCCGGGCATCTGCCAGAGCAGCTTGTTGTGGTTGATCATCTTCGTCATCGGCTCCTGCCGGAAGACGCGCTCCCTCGTGGAAGTGAACTTCAGCACGAGCGAGTGCTTCACCAGCTCACGGGAGAGCGTGGCGATGTCGCGCGGCGTGGAGGTGTCGGCCTCCTGCTTCGGCGAGGCAAGACCGTGCGGCGTGACGAACTTCGTGTGGGTCATCCCGAGCTGCGCGGCGCGCTGGTTCATCGCCGCCACGAACGCTTCGCGCGATCCGCCCACATGCTTGGAGAGCAGCAACGCGGCGTCGTTGGCCGACTGGATCATCATCGCGTAGAGGTACTCCTCCATCGTGAACGTCTCGCCTTCCTTCAACCACACCTGCGTGCCACCCATCTTCGCCTCCTCGGCCGTGGCCGCGATCCGGTCGGCGAGGTGCGTCTTGCCGGCCTCGATCGACTCGACGCACAGCAAGAGGTTCATGAGCTTGGTGACGCTCGCCGGATAAGCGGTCACGTCGGCGTTGTCCTCGAAGAGCACCTTGCCGTCTGCGGCATCGATCACGATCGCGCCGGTGTAGTCATGGTCGGCCGGCCTGGCCGAAGCCGATGCCGGAGCGGGAGCGGCGGCCGCCTTTTTCTTCTTCGTGGCGGCCTCGCTGGTAAACGGGAGCGCCAGCACCAACGCCAGCGCCAGGGAAAAGCGGAGAAAGTGGGACATCGCGCCGAGCGTCGACTCCGCGCCCCGCACTGCAAACGGATTTTGGGCCAGTCTCCAAACGTGGGGCGCGCCTACAGGGGCCACCTCCGCTCCGCACTCGCAGCCGGCGCAGGCCGACTACTTCCCCTCCGACTTCCCGCCTTCCTGATTTCCGCAGCCCACCAACGCCAGCAGCCCGGCCTCGTCGAGCACCGGAACGCCGAGCGAGCGGGCCTTCTCCAGCTTCGAGCCCGCCTCCTCGCCGGCGACCACGTAGTGCGTTTTCTTGGAGACACTGCTGCTCACCTTGCCGCCGGCTTTCTCGATCAGCTCGGTCGCCGCCTCACGCGAAAGCGTCGGCAGCGTGCCGGTGAGCACGACTGTCTTGCCGGCCAGCGGTGCGCTCGCGCCCGGCGCGGGCGGCGGTGTCGGTTCAAGTCCGACAGCACGCAGCTCGTCGAGCAGCGCGCGGTTCACCGGCTGCGCGAACCAGTTGCGCAGCAATCCCACGGTACGTTCGCCAAAACCGCCCACGTTGAGCAAGTCGGCCTCGCTCGCCGCCGCGATGGCGTCGAGCGAGCGGAAGCGCTGTGCAAGATCCTTCGACGCCGCCGCACCCACCTGCGGAATGCCCAGGCCATTGAGTACGCGCCAGAGGTCGGCGTTCTTCCGCGCGGCGATGGCGGCGATCAGATTGCCCGCCCACACCTCGCCGGACTTTTTCAACGGCAGCAGGTCCTCGAGCTTCAAGCGGAAGATGTCGGGAATCGTCTTCACCAGCCCGCGCTCGATCAGCAGGCCCACGACCTCCTCGCCGAGCCCGTCGATGTCGAGGCAGGCCTTCGAGGCAAAGTGCTCCAGGCGCCGGCGCACCTTCTCGGGGCAATCGGCGTTCGGGCAACGCCACACCACTTCCCCCTCAGCGCGCGTCGCCGCGGTTCCACAGATCGGACACGCGGTCGGGAAAACGTAGGGCGCAAGCCCCGCGGCAGGCCGTTTTTCCGCGAGCACCTGAACGACGGCCGGGATGATTTCGCCGGCCTTCTCGATCAGCACGGCATCGCCGGGCCGCACGTCCTTGCGCGCGATCTCCTCGGCGTTGTGCAGCGTGGCTCGCTTCACCGTCGTACCGGCAAGCAGCACCGGCTCCAGCTCGGCCACCGGAGTGAGTGCGCCCGTGCGGCCGACCTGAATCGTGATCGCGTTCACGCGCGTCTCGGCCCGGTCGGGGGCGAACTTGTACGCGCAGGCCCAGCGAGGGGAGAGCTTGCGCGCGCTCTGCCCTTCGCCGCGCGAGCCGGCGATGCGCTGCTGATCGATCCGGTCGAGCTTCACCACGGCGCCATCGGTCGGATACGCGAAGCCGCGGCGTTTCTCGTCGAGCTCGACGATGGCCGCCCACACGGCGTCGATCCCCTGCACGACCCAGTACTTCTCGACGACGGGCAGCCCCCACGCGGCAAGCTGCGCGAGGTAGGCCGACTGCGATTCCGCCGGCTCGGCCGGCTCGCACGCGCCGAGCGCGTAGAGCACGATCTCCAGCCGACGCTTCGCGACCTCGGTGGAGTCGAGCAGCTTGAGCGTGCCGGCAGCGAGATTGCGCGGATTGGCGAACGGCTCGAGCCCCGCCTCCTCCTGCTCGCGGTTGATGCGCTGGAACTCCTCGTAGCGCAGAAAGACCTCTCCGCGGATCTCAATCAGATCCGGTATTCCACCCGCGGCACGCCGCGGCGGCTCCGCCTCGGCAAACAACGGCAGCTCGTCCGCCGCCGCCTGCTGTCCTCTGTCGTCTGTCTTCTGCCGTCCGTCATCTGTCGTCCGTCCGCCGTCCTCCGCCCTCTCGCCTCGCACCTCTCGCCTCTCGCCTTCCGGGGCCGCTTTCAGCACCGCCGGCAGCCCCCGGATCGTGCGGACGTTCGCCGTCACGTCGTCGCCCTCCTCGCCGTCGCCGCGCGTCACGGCGCGGACAAGCTTGCCGTGTTCGTAGGTGAGGCTCACCGCCAGCCCGTCGATCTTCGGCTCGACGGTGTACGCGAGATCGTCAGCGCCGAGCAGCTTCACAAGGCGCGCGTGGAACTCCCGCAGCTCGCCCTCGGCATAGGTGTTGTCGAGGGTCATCATCGCCATCCGGTGGCGGACGCGCGCGAACCCCTCGGCTCGGTCGTCGCCCACGCGTTTCGTCGACGAGGCGCCGGCGGCAAACTCCGGATGCGCCGCCTCAAGGTCGGCCAGCTCGCGCTTGAGGATGTCGTACTCGAAGTCGCCGATCTCCGGCCGCGCCTGCCGGTAGTAGAGCTCGTCGTGGTGGGCGAGTTCGGTGCGGAGGGCGGCGATGCGTTTCTGGGCTTCCTGCGGAGTCATGGGCGCTGAACGGACGAAAGCAGGTGGCCGGGCCGCGGGCGAGCGCTGAGAACGCATCCTTCGCCCACCACCGATTCACCCTTTTGGCAGCTTGTCGCGCCAGGCCGGTACGCCCACAGTACGGGCCTCCCCTATGAAGCGCTACCGACTTCCCCTCGCGGCCGTCCCCTCGGCCTTGTTCATCGCCGCCTTGTCCGCCGGTTCGCTCGCAGCCGCCGAACCTGCTCCCCGTCCCGCCTGGCAGGACGAAACCCAGCTCCACGCCGGCACCGAGCCGCCCGCGGCGACGATGACGCGCTACGCCACCGCCGAGCAGGCGCTCACCTTCGACCGCGCCGCCTCGCCCTTCGTCCGCTCGCTCAATGGCGATTGGAAGTTCGCCTGGGTTGCCAAGCCCGCCGACCGCATCGCCGCTTTCTGGAAACCCGGCTTCGCCGCCTCCGCGTGGAAGAGCATCCCCGGCCCATCCCAGGTTGAGCTCCAGGGCGACGGCAGCCCGCGCGAGAC
>CAZXHR010000153.1:0-4729 GCA_964640465.1 uncultured Opitutaceae bacterium | reverse complement strand
ACTTCACGGTGCCTGCCGACTGGCAGGGCCGCGAGGTCTACGTGACGTTCGACGGCGTGAACTCCTACTTCGAGCTCTGGCTCAACGGCCAGAAACTCGGTTTCAGCAAGGACAGCCGCACCCCCGCCACCTTCCGCCTCACGCCGTACCTGAAGCCCGGCGACAACCTCCTCGCCGCCGAGGTCATCCGCTGGTGCGACGGTTCCTACCTCGAGGACCAGGACTTCTGGCGCCTCAGCGGCATCTTCCGCGATGTCACGCTGTGGAGCGCGCCGGCCGCCAGCATCCGTGACTTCCGGGTGAGCTCCACGCTGGATCTCGCAGGAGGCAACGCGCTCTTCACCGTTTCCGCCGAGCTCTCCGGCACCGATGCAAAAGCCGCTACAATCGAGGCCACCCTGCTCGATCCAGCAGGCCGCGAGGTTCTCCGCGAATCGCTCACCACGATCCCCTCCGACCAGCCGAACGGCACGCACCTGCTCTCGCACACGATTTCCAATCCCCAGCTCTGGTCCGCCGAGACCCCGCACCTCTACACGCTCCTGCTCACCACCAAGGACGCGTCCGGCAAGGTCCTCGAAGTCATTCCGTGGAAAGGCGGCTTCCGCTCCGTCGAGATCCGCGACGGCCAGCTGCTCGTCAACGGCCAGCCCGTCCTCATCCGAGGCGTGAACCGCCACGAGTGGGATCCCGACCTCGGCCAGGTCGTCACCCGCGAGCGCATGCTCGAGGACATCCGCCTGATGAAGCGGAACAACATCAACGCCGTCCGCACCTGCCACTACCCCAACGTCCCCGAGTGGTACGCGCTCTGCGACGAGCTCGGCCTCTACGTGATCGACGAGGCCAACATCGAGTCCCACGGCATCGGTTACGCCGAGGACAAGACCCTCTCCAACAAACCCTCCTGGGGCCCCGCGCACCTCGACCGCACCGTCCGCATGTTCGAGCGCGACAAGAACCATCCCTGCATCATCGGCTGGTCGCTCGGCAACGAGGCCGGCTTCGGCGCCAACTTCCGCGCCACCTACGCGTGGCTCAAGCAGCACGACTCCTCGCGCTTCGTGCAGTACGAGGGCGCCAAGAATTTCGAGACGAGCGACATCGTCTGCCCGATGTACGCGCCGCCCGAGACCGTCCGCAACTACGCCGCACTCCCGCGCACCAAGCCCTTCATCCAGTGCGAGTACGCCCACGCGATGGGCAACAGCACCGGTGACCTCTGGGCCTACTGGCGCCCGATCTACGACGGAGCCAAGCACCTCCAAGGCGGCTTCATCTGGGACTGGGTCGACCAGGGCCTGCGCACGCCCGTCCCCGCCTCGCGCAAGATCGAACAGCTCGAAAACGCCCGCTCGCTCCCGCTCGACCCCAAGCTCGGCACGTTCTTCGCCTACGGCGGCACCTTCGGTCCCGCCGGCACCGCCTCCGACGGCAACTTCTGCGCCAACGGCCTCGTCCTTGCCGACCGCACACCGCACCCCGGCCTTGCCGAGGTGAAGAAGGTGTATCAGCCGATCCAGCTCCGCGCCGTCGACCTCGCCGCCGGCCGCGTCGAGATCGCCAACTGGGCCGAGTTCCGCGCCGTGCAGGACTGGCTCGCCGCCGACTGGCGCATCGTCGCCGACGGCAAGGTTCTCCAGCAGGGCAACCTCGCCAATCTCGCCCTCGCTCCGCGCGAGACGAAGACCGTCGCCATTCCCTTCGCACCGATCGCGCCCGCGCCAGCCACCGAGTATTTCCTCGAGCTCAGCTTCAAGCTGAAGGCCGACACTCCTTGGGCCCCCGCCGGTCACGAGGTCGCCTGGGAGCAGTTCAAGCTCCCCATCGCCGCCCCTGCCGTGCTCGCCGCCGGCGCACCGCTCCCGCCGCTCCAGCTCGACCGCCAGCCCGGCAGCATCGTCGTGCGCGGTCCCGGCTTCGCCGCCGCCGTCGACGCCAAGTCCGGCCTCCTCGTTTCCTTGAAATCCGGCGACATCGAGCTGCTCGCCGGCCCGCTCGGCCCCGACTTCTGGCGCGCCCCGGTCGATAACGACCGCGGCAACAAGATGGTCGACAACTCCCCCGCCAAGAACACCTGGACGCCCGGCGGCCCCGGCATCTGGCGCAAGGCCCACGAGACCTTCACGCCGACCATGGTCGAGGTAGCCCAGCCGGAGCCCGGCCGCATCGTTGTGACCACCGCCGGTCCGCTCGCGGCCCCGCGCAGCGAATACCGCGTCGTGTGGACGTTCCTCGGCAGTGGCGACGTGCTCGTCGAATCCTCTTGGGTGCCCGAGCCCTACCTCGCCGTCGCCGAGCCCCCGCGTTTCGGCATGCAGACCACTCTGCGCGCCGGCTTCGACCGGCTCACCTGGTTCGGCAAGGGCCCGCAAGAAACCTACTGGGACCGCCAGGACGCCCGCGTCGGCCTCTACTCCGGCCGCGTCCGCGACCAGTATTTCGACTACATCAAGCCGCAGGAGACCGGCAACAAGGAGTCCGTCCGCTGGCTCGCGCTCACCGACGAACGCGGCGTCGGCCTGCTCGCCGTCGGCCAACCGCTCCTCAGCGCCAACGCCCTGCACCACACGGCCGACGACCTCTTCTGCGCCACGCAGCACGAGAACTTCTACCGTTACCAGCTCCCAGAGCGCGACACCGTCACGCTCAACCTCGACCTGAAGCAACGCGGCCTCGGCGGCGACGATTCCTGGGGGGCGATGCCGCACGCGCCATATCGCCTCACGCCCTGGCCGATGACCTATTCCTACCGCCTCCGTGTCCTGCGAGGCGGCGAAGATCTCGTCGGGCTGGCCAAGCAGCCGGTTCGCTGATTCGTTGGGCGCGTTCCCCCTATGAAACGCGCCCTTCTTCTCGTCCCGATCCTCATTCTCGCCGCCGGTTGCCAGACACGACCGGCAGCGTCCGCACCCGCCGATTCGGTGCAGAAACCGCAACCGCCGTCCGCCGCCGCGCGCTGGACGGCCGATGGCGCCCGCGACGAGCATCCGTTTGGCGGCTACATTGTCCGCAACAACATCTGGGGTTCCGGCCCCGGCCCGCAGTCGATCTGGGCCGAGTCGCAGGCCCGCTGGGGCGTGCATGCCGACCACCCCGAGACCGAGGGCGTGAAGTCCTACCCGCACGCCGGCCGCGAGATCGGCCGCCGCCTCGGCGAGCTGCAGATGCTGAAAAGCCGTTTCGCCGTCACCGTGCCCGCCGCCGGCAGCTACAACTCCGCCTACGACATCTGGTGCGAAAAGCACGCCTACGAGATCATGCTCTGGTTCAACTGGCACGGGAAGATGGGCCCAATCGCCCGCTCGTGGGACGCGACCGGCAAACCCGCCGTCGAGGTGGAGAACGTCACCGTCGGCGGCCACACGTGGGACATCTACAAGGGCACCAACGGCTACAACGTCGTCATCTCCTTCATGTGCACCAGCCAGACCAGCGCCGGCGAGGTCGACGTGAAGGCAATCCTCGACTGGATCAACGCCCGCGGCTGGTTCGCCCAGCGCGACCAGGTGCTCGTCGACGAGGTTCAGTTCGGCTGGGAGATCGCCGGCTCGCCCGGTGGGCTCGATTTCGCCGTCAGCGACTTCGCCGTCGAGGTGAAGTAAGCCGGCTCACACGTCCGCACACTCGCACGAACCGGAGGCGACCGTCACAGGCGCTTCCGGTTTTGTTTTTCAAGCCGCCGGCTTCCGCCTGCAAAACACGGGAAACTCCAGCAACCGCCGGTACCACGACCAGTTCAGATAGAGCGCGACCGCGAGCGCCGCTCCGGTCGTATCCGAGAGCCAATCTGCAAACTCCACCGAGCGCCCCGGCGTGAAGCTCTGGTGCCACTCGTCCGTGCCGCCGAAGGCCGACACCGCCAGCACCGCGATCCAGCCGCGCCAGCCCGTGCGGCCCCACACCTGCGGCGTGCGCAGGACCAGCGTCGCCAGCAACCCGAACACGCCGAAGTGGGCCAGCTTGTCGATCCCGATGAAGGAGACGGGCGCCTGCGGATTGCCGCCCGAGGCGAACACCACTGAGCCGGCCAACGCCAGCGCCCAGAACCATGCGCGTTTCGCCGCGCCCGAATTGTTGGTCAACTCTGCCATCGGCCCTTGAGAAGGCCGCCCGCGCGCCACACCGGCAACGCATTTCGCGGCAGTTTCCAAATGGTCGGGCCGGTGAGACTCGCTCGCCTCTGGCGAGTTTGAACCCGCCTTCGGCGGGCAAGCTCACGACAACCTGCTCAGTTGGGAGACCTCCGCCCAAAGCGCTCATCGAGATACGCCCGCCCCTGCCCGCTCTTGAGGTAGCGTTCACGAACCCGTGCTTGCGCATACCCGGGATACTCCTCGGTCAATAGAAGTTCGAACTCCCCGAGTATCTTGCTGCTGAGCGCCGATCCCCGACTGTGCTCCTCCAGCCGACGGGCCAAGCAATTGGTGATTCCGACGTAGCGCCGTCCTGTACGCACACCGCGCAAGACATAGACGATTACCGTCATAGTTTCCAAATGGTCGGGCCGGTGAGATTTGAACTCACGACCCCTTGCACCCCATGCAAGTGCGCTACCAGTCTGCGCTACGGCCCGGACCTTGGAAAGGGCGCAAAGGCAACGGGCCTCGCCCTTCCGATGCAAGACCTTTCTCCGCGACTTTTTCCGGTATTCGTGCCCGCAGCGCCGCCGCGGACCCTAATCCTCACGATTCGCGGGGTTGGGTGCATTTTTGGTGAAGGCGGCGGG
>CAZXHR010000152.1:0-10449 GCA_964640465.1 uncultured Opitutaceae bacterium | reverse complement strand
ATGTGGACTGCGGGGGTGGGGGATGCCGCGAGCCCGCGCTGGACGAGGGTGTCGAACTCCGGGCGGTTGTAGGCAATGCCGCCGCCGGTGCCGCCGAGGGTGAAGGAGGGGCGGATGATGAGAGGGAAGGTGCCGATGTAGTCGGCCGCGGCGCGGGCGGCCTCCAAGGTGTGGACGGTGCGGGACTTGGCGACGTCGAGGCCGATCTTGAGCATCGCGTCCTTGAAGAGCTGGCGATCCTCGCCCTTGGCGATGGCGTCCGGCTTGGCGCCGATCATCTCGACGCCGTGTTTCTCGAGGATGCCGGCCTTGTGGAGCTCCATCGAGAGGTTGAGGGCGGTCTGGCCACCGAGGGTGGGCAGGAGAGCGTCGGGTTTCTCAACCTCGATGATGCGCTCGAGCATCTCGACGGTGAGGGGCTCGATGTAGGTGACGTCGGCGAACTCCGGGTCGGTCATGATGGTGGCCGGGTTGGAGTTCACGAGCACGACGCGGTAGCCTTCCTCCTTCAGGGATTTGCAGGCTTGGGTGCCGGAATAGTCGAATTCACAGGCCTGTCCGATGATGATCGGCCCTGCGCCGATGATGAGGATGGTTTCGATGTCGGTGCGCTTCGGCATGGCAAAATTTTGCGGAGCGTGGGAAGCGCCGGAGTGCGGCGCAAGCGGGAAGTCGGGGGGACTGTACCCAGCAAAAGCCCCGGGGCGAAACTGCCGCGGGGCTTGGCTGGGAAACGGGTGTCGTGGCGCGCTGTGGGCGGGTTATCCGAGCTTTGCTGGCGGTACCCCCAAGACCTTGGCGGCCTTGGCCTTGTCGCCTCGACAGGCCTTGAGGACGCGATCGATGTACTGTCTCTCCTCCAAGGCGAGGAAGTCGGCGAGGGAGAGGAGATCCTTCATGTCGCGTAGACGCTCGGGAAGTTGCGCGGCGGTGATGGTCGGCGAGTCGGCTTCGGAGACGATGGCTGAGACGACTTGGCTGAGTTCGGAAATATTCCCTGGCCAACGGTAGGCAGAGAGGATGGCGAGGGCGTCGGGAGCGAACTCGACCTGCTTGCTGTCGAACTTCGGGTTGGGGATGGAAACGGAGAAATTCTTCAGGAGCTGCGGCAGGTCCTCGATGCGCTCGCGCAGCGCGGGGAGCATCAGGGGCAGTGCCGCGATGCGATAGAAGAGTTCGTCGTGGAATTTCCCTTGGTCGATGAGCTTCTCGATGTCTTCGGTGCTGGAGCAGCAGAGGCGGAAGGTGGTGCCGGCGGCGCGAAGCACGCTGACGAAGCTCTTCTGAATCGAGAGGGGAAGCGCACTGATCTGCTCAAGGTAAAGTGTGCCGCCTTTGGCCTGCTCGATCCATGTTCCGCCCTGACCTTGCGGACCGATGAGACCTTCCTTCAGGTCTGCTTCAGAGACTTGGGCGCAGTCGAAGCGGATCATCGGGCTGTCGGGGGCGGCTCCTTGCGTATGGATCAGCTCGGCAATCACTCTTTTCCCGGTGCCCGGTTCGCCGATGATGAGGACTGGAGTCTTCGCGGTGGTGAGCTTTTTGATCTGCGGCCCGATCTTTTTGATCTTCTTGCTCTCGCCGACGATGAACGCTTCCAGCTGGGCCGCGGCGACACTTTCGTCGTCGTGCGATGGTGCAACGGGTCCGGCTGCCTGGGCCTTTTTTGCGCGAGTGACGCCGAGTTTCTTGAACTCGACTCCGCGTTTGAGGGCGGAGATGAGCTCGTCGACTTTGAATGGCTTCTGGAGAAAATCGAAGGCTCCGAGCTTCAGTGCATCGAGCGCGTAGCTGGTGTTAGCGTAGGCCGTCATGACGATGACGACGGCGTGCGGATCGATCTTCTTGAGTTCGCGCAGGAGCGTGATGCCATCCATCGGCTTCATCTGCACATCGGCGAGGACGAGATCGAACTTGTCCGTCTTGTAGCGTTCGAGCGCCTTGTTCCCATCGGTGGCGAAGGCCGCAGTGAATCCGATGGGCTGGATGACCGCTTCCAGCATTTCGTGGATGGAGGTAAGGTCGTCGACGATGAGGACCGAAGGCATGTGGGCGAAGAAACGACAGCGCTTGCCCTAGGGCAAGCACAGGAGTCGGTGGAAGGGCGATTAGGGATAGGCTATTGGTTGCCGCCGACCACGTTGGCGAGGTTGAAGATCGGAAGGAACATCGCGATGACGATGCTGCCGACGAAGATACCCAAGAAACAGATCAGAAGCGGCTCGATGAGGGATGTAAGCGCGCCGACAGTGGCGTCGACCTCGGTGTCGAAGAAGTCGGCGACCTTGCTCATCATGCCATCGACGTTACCCGTGGATTCGCCTGCCTTGACCATGTGTTTCATCATCGGCGGAAAGTACGGATTGATCGCGAGGATATCCGAGATCTGGCCGCCTTGGCTGATATGTTTGGCGATGTCGGCACAGGCTTTCTCGATCTGGGTTTTGCCGCTGGCGGCGGCGACGATCTCCAGTGTGCGCAGAATCTGGACGCCGGAGCGCATCAGCGTGGCATAGGTGCGGCAGAAACGGGAGAGGGCGATCTTGTGGGAAAGCGGTCCAAAGACCGGTGCGCGGTGGATGAGGTTGTCTTTGAACTCGCGCCCTTTCGGTGTGGCCGTGAATTTCTGCCAGAGTTTCCACGCGATGTAGAGGGCGACACCGATGTGCAGAATGCTGATCTTGGTGAAGAACCCCGTGATGCTACCGAAATCGGGTTTTAGAAAGTTACTGACGTCGATCAACATTTGAGTCGGGGCAGGCAGCTTGGAGCCGAAACTAGTGAACATTTCGGAGAAGATCGGGATTACGAAGACGAGCAGGACATTCACCAAGACCACGGCCAAGCCGATGACGGCGATTGGGTACGCCATGGCGGATTTCACTTTTTTCGCCAGCTTGACGGTCGATTCGAAGTAGGCTGCGACTTTCTGGAGGATCTCGGCCAGATTGCCCGATGCCTCACCGGCCTCGACCATCGAAATGAAGAGCGAGTTGAACCCCTTCGGAAACTTCTTCACCGCGGCGGAGAAGGAACTGCCGGCCGAGATCTCCAAACGTACCTCCCGGATGATCACGCGGAAGACAGGATCCTCCATTTGTTCTTGCAATGCTTCGAGCGAGGAGACCAGTGGCAAGCCTGCTGAAAGCAGTGCTGCAAGTTGGGATGTGAAGATAGCCAGTGCTTCGAGTGGTATCTTGTAGTTCCTAGCTTTTTTCTCGTAGGCCTTCTGCTTCGCCATTGCCTGCGAGGACAAGAAGCTCAGTTTCGGAGCCTTGTTGGCAGACTGAGAGGAGACCGGAGAAGTGGCAGATGCCGAAGACAGAAAAGCCATGGTCGGGGCGTGGGTTTATTGTCGGGAAGTAAGCTGGGCGCGAGAAGTGCGTGCAATCCCCTATCGGTAAATTTGTTTTCAACAATAGCGGGAGTTCCTCAGTCTGCAGCTCTGATTCGCGACGCCGAAACGACGTTTTGAGGTGGGACCAGCCTTCTCAGCGCTGGGGGACCGGCCGTAGATTGTGTAGGTGTTGCCCTGAAACGCTGCAACCGACACGGCGCCTCGTGGCGCACGGTCGGTCGCAGGAAGATCGGGCGATGCCGGTGATCCGAAGTGCTACTTCAACGCGGCGAGGTAATTTGCCTCCACGGCATCCCAGTTCACGACGTTCCAGAAGGCGGTCACGTAGTCGGGCCGGCGGTTCTGGTAGTTGAGGTAGTAGGCATGCTCCCAGACGTCGATGGTGAGGATGGGTTTGCCCTCGATGCCGGCGATCACCTTGCCCATGAGCGGGCTGTCTTGATTCGGCGTGGATCCGACAGCCAGCTTCTTGTCGGGGGTGACGTAGAGCCAAGCCCAGCCAGAGCCGAAGCGGGTGGTGGCGGCTTTCGCGAACTCTTCCTTGAACTTGTCGAAGCTGCCGAAGGTGGCGGCGATCGCGGCGGCCAGTTGGCCCTTGGGCGCGGTACCGGCGGGCCCAAGGATGCTCCAGAAAAAGTTGTGGTTGGCTACTCCACCGGCGTTGTTGCGAACGGCGCCGCGGATGGCCTCGGGCACCTGCACGAGGCTGGAGATCAGAGTGTCGATATCCAGAGCGGCGAGGGCGGGCTGGTCCTTCAGCAGGTTATTGGTGTTGTTGACGTAGGTCTGGTGGTGCTTGCCCCAGTGGATTTCCATCGTGCGCGCATCGATGTGCGGCTCGAGAGCGTTGAGTGCATAGGGCAGCTTGGGAAGTTCGTAGGACATGGTGGATTTCTGTTTGTGTGACGAACGCTGACGGTGCGGACAGTGTCGCCGTCGATCCGCGACGTCAACCGGCAGTGAAAATTCACCAGCGCCGCTTATGGCGCTCCACAACAGGATAAGCTGTTGGGGCTTTAGCCGGTTTCGCTGGCACCCGAGTCCGGCCGGCTGGCGCCGTCGCCGCTGGGGATGGCTCGTTTGAGCCTGAAGTAGGCTTGAATCATATCCCGGCACTCCGCCTCCATCACGCCGGCTTCGCGCTCGGGCCGGTGGTTGACGCGCGGGAGTGCCGCGAGGTCGGTTGCGCCGCCGAGGCAGCCCATCTTCGGGTCGGGCACGGCGAAGACGACGCGTTTGATTCGCGACATGATCGTCGCTCCCGAGCACATCGGGCACGGTTCTTTCGTAACGTAGAGCGTCGCCTCCTCGAGCCGCCAATCGCCGATGGCCCGCGCCGCCTGCGTAATCGCGAGGATCTCCGCGTGCGCTGTGGGGTCGTCGCTGTGCTCCACTTGATTGTGTGCGGCGCCAATGATCTCACCGCCGCATTCGATGATTGCCCCGATAGGCACCTCGTCCTCGCGCCAAGCGTCGATGGCTTGGTTGTACGCCAAGCTCATGTAGAAACGATCGTCCCGTTGCAGTTGCGAGAGGTGGATCTTGGCGAACGGGCACTCGAGTCGGTTGGCGGGAGCGGAGCTCATCGGGGATGGTGACGGCGAATGGAGCCTTGACTTACCGGGGCGTGCGCGGGCATTCAATGGCTTTCCCGCAAGTTCCTGCAAACGATCCGCATGCATCCACTTATGCAGTTCCGCTCCGTGTCTACTTCCCATGTCTGAAGGCAATGTTATTGAAGTCGAGGGTAAGATCGTCGCCGTTCTTCCCGGCACGATGTTCCGGGTTGAGTTGACCAACGGTCACACGGTTCTGGCGCACATTTCCGGAAAACTGCGGAAGCACTTCATCAAGATCATGGCGGGCGACATGGTACGCATGGAGATGAGCCCGTACGATCTCGAGAAGGCGCGTATCACTTATCGTGTGCGCACGCAGTCCCCGACTCCTCCGCCGTTCTCTCGCGGCGGCCAGCGCCGCTGACCGCCGGCCGGCCGGCATCTCACATGCCCGGCTCGAAGGAAACCGTCGCCGGGGCGGAGCCCAAGCGTCCGCTTTCGGTGGAACTGCGCGAGCGGTTGGATGCCTTTCTCGCTTTTCTTGAGCTGGAGCGCGGCTTGTCGCGCAACACGCTCGCGGCCTACCAGACCGATCTCCTCCAGTTCGCCGAAGGGCTGGCTCGAGGGGGAATTACAAACTGGAATTCGGTGGCCGGCGCAAATGTGTCGGACTGGCTCTACCGGCTATCCGAGGGTGGGGCGGCGGTCACCAGTCTGGCTCGGAAACTATCCGCTGTGCGCATGCTGGCGCGCTATCTGGTGAAGGAAGGTGTTTGCCGTGCGGACTTTACGGAGCTGGTCGAGGGGCCCAAGGTGGTTCGGAAACTCCCGGCAACCCTGAGCATCGCCGACATGAAAAAGCTTCTCGCTGCGCCCGCCGCCGGCACTCCGCAGGGGTTGCGCGACCGGGCCATTCTTGAGCTGTTCTATTCGAGCGGGCTGCGGGTCTCGGAACTGGCTGGGCTCAACCTCCAGCAAATCGACCTCCAGCAAGGTTTTGTGCGGGTTTTCGGCAAGGGCTCGAAGGAGCGCGTCGTTCCTGTCGGCACACAGGCTTCCGAGGCGGTCGCGACCTACCTCGCCGCAGGTCGTCCGGGACTGGTCAAACCCCGCACAGGAAGCGCGGTTTTCCTGTCCGAGCGCGGCCAAGCCATCTCGCGCAAGACGATCTGGGCCCTGATCAAGGGCTACGCGCAGAAGGCTGGCCTGCCGAAGAGCGTTAAACCTCACTTACTTAGGCATTCGTTTGCCACCCATTTGCTGGCCGGCGGCGCCGATCTGCGCGCCATTCAAGAGATGCTTGGGCATGCCGACATCGGCACCACGCAGATCTACATGGCTGTCGAGACATCCCGGCTCACCGAGCAGCATTCTAGGTATCATCCTCGGGGCCGGTAGGAAAATCCCCGCTTGTCGGAGTTCGGTCTGCGGCTACTTGTCCGCGCCCCTGCCGTAAAAAGCAGGTCAAGTCCAGTGCCTGTGGCCATCCCAGCCAGTGGCCGCCAACACCGAACCGAAAGACCGACCATGATCCGACAACTCATCCGACTCCTTGTGGCTGTGGCGCTCGTCAGTTTTGCGAGCCGCCTAGGTGCAGCGGAGCAGTGGGAGACGCTTCAGGCCATCCACCTGATCGAGAACCCGCACAACTCATCCCAGCCAGGCGCGCATGGCGAACTCGGGGCTTACCAGTTCCGCCAGTCGACTTGGCGGATGCATACCCGCAAGCCCTTCCGCCACGCCCTCGTCCGTGCCCATGCCGACGCTGTCGCGGTCGCACACTACGATTGGATTGCCTGCCAACTCCGCCGCAACGGCATCGCGCCCACCTCATACAACATCGCGCTCGCCTGGAACGCCGGCATCGGCGCTGTCGTCTCCGGACGCGCCCCCCGCGCCAGCCGGGAGTATGCCCAGCGCGTGGTCAACATCGCCCGCGATCTCGAGCGGGCGACAGTCGCCGCCTCGATCTCCTCACGGGCCCCGATGGAGCGCATCGTTCTCATTCCGTAACCCAGCCCAAGCGCCCTGCTGCCCGCGGGTGGGGCGCCCACTGTTCCGTTTCTCTTCGCAACGCAATCCGTCGACGTATTCCCGGGGGCGCCGGGCCAAATCCGATCGCCCGTTGTCTCGTCATAGCAACCCTGCCCAAGCAGCGGCAGGGCTCGCCCGCCGCCCCCGCCCTTACTCCTTCAGAAACTCGCCCTGCACCGCCTTTGGCGCTGCGGGGCTTTTCTTTTCCGGCTTCGAGTTCAGGTGACGTGGCGGGCGCGACACCTTCGCCGACACCGCTCGCTCTCGGTCCTCGACGATCCGGGTGCACATCGCCTGTACGTGCATCTTCAGCCAGCGGGTTGTCGGGCTGTTCGGCGTGTAGTCGGCCGGGCCGTAGTGGTCGATGCGGCCCACCTGCCGCAGCCGGTCGTTCTGCTCGAACTCTGCCGCGCTGTCCGGGTTGTACACGGCGTAGGCCTTGCCGCCGTTCTTCTTCACCACGGAGAAACTCGGGATGTCGCTCGGGCCGTCGGCGATGTAGATCATGTTCTGGAACGGAATCCGCCGGTCCTCTGGCGCGATGTTTGCGTTCACGTCGATCTCGGCGTTCTTGTTCGTGCCCTTGTTGATCTCGAAGATCGCGCGCGTCTTCGTCGTGTTGTCGATCACCGCGCCGATCTGCGCGATCTCGGCCTCGGCCTCGATCTCGAACTCCTTCTGCCCCACGAAGCCGGGCGGCAGCGGGTTCTCGATGAACTCGCAGCCCCAGATCCCGTCGACCAGCGGCGCCACCGCGCTGCCGCGCACCATCTCCGCCAAGCCCGTGCTCACGATGTAGTGCTCCAGCCGGATCTCCTGTTTCGCGAACTCCGGTTTCTCGCTCACCCACGCACGCGACGTCTCGAAGAACTCCGGCAGCCCCGGGTAGAGGCGGATCTCCCGCCCGCATTCCCGCAGGATCTTGTTGTTCAACCCCCGCAGTTTCCCGTGCTTCACGTACGTGAGCAGGTGGTTGAGGTAGCCGTTCTCCCCGGAAACATGGTAACCGCGTTTCCGGTACTCCTCGATCATCGCGTTGGTCTCGGCCCAGAAGTCCGCCTCCACCACGCCGTACCGCCGGAAGAGCGGCGTCTGCATGTACTCCGGGATGAGCGTCTTGTCGAAGTCCCAGATGCAGGCGATGATGTTTTGCGTAAACAGCGTGGTGGACATGGGCGTTCGGGTTCGCACCCGCGTCACCGTTTTCCGGCCGCGGCCTTGCGTCCGCCGCAGAAAAACTCCATGCCCACGCCTCCGCAACGTACATTTTCCCTCCGGCCCGACGCCTCCATGCCCGCACTGCCCGACATCGCGCCCTTCCGCCGCCGCAAAGAGGAACTCGACGCCCAGATGGCCGACCCGAGTTTCTACGCCAACCCGCGCCTTGCCGCCGATGTCACCCGCGAGAACCAGCGCCTCGCCGCACTCCTCGAGAAACACGCCGAGTGGCTCCGCCTCGGCCGCGACCTGACCGAGAACTCCGCCCTCGCCAAGGACCAGTCCGCCGACGCCGACCTGCGCGAGCTCGCCGCCGCCGAGCTGCCGACCCTCTCCGCCCGCCGCGACGCCCTCGAACGCGAGGTGCTCGTGGCGATGATCCCGCCCGAGCCCACCGACTCCCGCAACACCGTCTTCGAGATCCGCGCCGGCACCGGCGGCGAGGAGGCCGCGCTCTTCGCCGCCGAGCTCGCCCGCATGTATCAGAAATACGCGGAAGGCCGCGGCTGGAAGGTCGAGCCGCTATCCACCAGCCCCAGCGAGCGCGGCGGCTGCCGCGAGGCCATTTTCCTCGTCTCCGGCAGCGACGTCTACAAGCAGCTCAAGTTCGAGAGCGGCGTCCACCGCGTGCAGCGTGTCCCCGTCACCGAGGGCAGCGGCCGCATCCACACCTCCACCGTCACCGTCGCCGTGCTCCCCGAGGCCGAGGAGGTCGACGTGAAGATCGACCCGCAGGACCTCGAGATCACCGTGCAGCGCGCCAGCGGCCCGGGCGGACAGGGCGTCAACACCACCGACTCCGCCGTGCGCATCATCCACAAGCCCACCGGGCTCATGGTCTACTGCGCCGACGGCCGCTCGCAGATCAAGAACAAGGCCAGCGCGATGTCCGTCCTTCGTTCCCGCCTCCTCCAGGCCGAGCAGGAGAAGGAACGCGCCAAGTACGCCGCCCAGCGCCGCAGCCAGATCGGCACCGGCGACCGCTCCGAGCGTATCCGCACCTACAACTTCCCGCAGAGCCGCTGCACCGACCACCGCATCGGCTTCACCCTCCACAGCCTCCCGCAGATCATGGAGGGCAACCTCGACCCGCTCATCGCCGAGCTCCAGCGCGTCGACTTCGAGGAGCGCTTCGCCTCCCTCACCGGCCAGCCCGTCGCCGCTCGCCGCCGCGACGACGACGAGGACTGACCTCGAACCTCGGAATTTCCACAGAAGGCAACGAAGAGAACAAAGAACGGCGCTGCCCCGCATCCTCCTCTCCGAACTTCGTTTCCTTCGTTAGCTTCTGTCGTCTGTATTCTTCCCTCGTGCAGCCCCTCCTCGAGATCATCCGCAAGACCACCGACTTCTTCCGCGCGAAGGGGATCGACAGCGCGCGGCTCGACGCCGAGGTGCTCGTCGCTCACGCGCTCGGAATGAAGCGCATGGATCTCTACCTCCAGTTCGAGCGCCTGCTCACCGACGCCGAGCTCGACGCCATCCGCCCGCTTGTCAAACGCCGCGGCCAGCGCGAGCCGCTCCAGCATATCCTCGGCGAGACCGACTTCTTCGACCTCAAGCTCAAGACCGACCGCCGCGGCCTCATCCCGCGCCCCGAGACCGAGCTGCTCCTCGAACTCGTCACCAAAAGCTTCGACTCTGCCCCCGCGCGCATCCTCGACCTGGGCACCGGCACCGGCGCCATCGCCCTCGCGCTCGCGAAGTTCTGGCCCGAGGCGACCGTCGTCGCCGTCGACCGCAGCGCCGAGGCGCTCGCCCTCGCCCGCGAAAACGCCGCCAAGCTCTCCCTCGCCGACCGCGTCGCGTTCCGCCAGTCCGACTGGTTCGCCGCGCTCGCCGGCGAGCCGCCGTTTCAGCTCATCGTCTCCAATCCCCCATACCTTACCGCCGCCGAGGTCGCCGCCGCAGAGCCCGAGGTCCGCGACCACGATCCCGTCGCCGCCCTCGTCGCCGAGCGCGACGGTCGCGCCGACTTGGAGACGATCATCCGCGGCGCTCCCGCCTTCCTCGCCCCCGGCGGCCTGCTCGCGCTGGAGACCGGCATCGCCCAGCACGCGGCGCTCACCGCCTTCGCCGCGCCCTTCGGCTACGCCGCCATCGAGTCGCGCCGCGACCTCACCGACCGCGAGCGCTTTCTCCTCCTGCGCCGGTGACTCCTGCCCGTAGCTGGGCGACGCAGTCGCTCAGCGGGTCGGGAATGGATGACTTTGTGAAGCGCTCACCCTGGAAACGGCAGTTCGGACAGGCCACAGAGGCAGAGGAGAGGCGGAAGGAGAG
>CAZXHR010000151.1:0-10607 GCA_964640465.1 uncultured Opitutaceae bacterium | reverse complement strand
ACCATTCTTCGCCCGCCTCCCCGCCCCGACAGTTTACCCTCACGACCGTGAACCTAAACTGTCGGAGCCCGTACACCGGCCCGTCCCCACGCACTCGGTCCGAGCCCCTCTCCGAGCACCCCACGCCACTCCGCCATAGCCCGATGTCGCTCCGTTTCCGACTCCGGCATACCAGCAGACCCTAGTTTCACTCCGGCAGTTTACACTCACGGCCGTGAAGGTAAACTGTCGGAGCCTCCAGCCTTCCATGCCCCGGAATCTGCGACTCGAAACCAGGTTTTTCCTTGAGTGTCTCGCGGAAGCGTCACTCGACACGGCCGAGGTCCTGCTCCGGCCAGCCTTCATCAAGCTGGCGCCCGGCCACGGCTGCGGCGACGACAACTTCGAGCGGAAACTCCGCTTACTCGCCCGCCGTGGCATCATCGAACTGCCACGCGCCACCGACCGGCGGATCATCCGCCTCACGGAACTCGGCCGCCACAGCATCGCCCCGACTGTCGACCCCGACCAGCAGTGGGCCCGCTCGTGGGACGGCATCTGGCGGTTCGTCCTCTTCGACGTCGCCGAGCACGACCGCAAGCTGCGCGACCGACTGCGCCGCGAGCTGGCCGCAACCCGCCTCGGCTACCTCCAAGGCAGCGTGTGGGTCTCGCCCGACCCGCTCACCAACCTCCGCCGAACCATCTCGTCGCTCACCGCCGACCCCGAGGCTCTGCTGTTCATCGAAGGCCGCCCCTGCGCCGGCGAACGCGATGCCGCGATCGTCGCCGGAGCGTGGAACTTCGCCCGGATCAACGAAGCCTACCGAAAGTATCTCCGAGTCCATGAAACAATCCCCGCCCCCGCCGACTCGTCGCAACAATGGCGTCTCTGGCTCGCTGCGGAACGCGAGGCGTGGCAGGAGGCCGCCGCCATCGACCCGTTTCTTCCCGAGCGTCTCCTCCCCTCGGACTACCTCGGCCGCAAGGCCGGCCGCGCCCGCCGCAAGGCGCTACGAAGCCTCACCGCCCACTACTTCGCCGCCCCCGCCGTCACGCAACGCCCGTCGTCCCTGTGAGCATCCCCTCCGGCACGACCGTTTACCTTCACGACCGTGAGGGTAAACGGTCGAACATGGACCCACTTATATGATACAGCCGCCAACGCGGATCCGAGCGGTGGCGGCCACGAGCAACGGCGGCCATCGCGGAATCTGGTGGCAGCCTACACCGGCGTGGCATCGCCACGCACAGTCGATTGGGAGCCCGAGCCCACGCTGCTCCGTCCCTCCAGCCCGCCCATTCCATTGCCCACCAGATCCTGCCACGGCCGTTGGCGCATCCGGCACGGAGCCAGCCACGCCCGCGCAAGTTCCGAGCCTGCTTCGCCGTTACGCGCCTCACTCCCGCCAATCCCTTATCCCGACGCTTGCCCCTGTTGCAATTCCCGCTCCTTCATCACGGCACCGCATGAAGATCCTCCTCGTCGTCGCCCACCCGAATCCCGCCAGCTTCAACCACGCGCTCGCCGCCGCCGCCGCCGAGTCGCTCCGCACGCTCGGCCACGAGGTGCTCGTGCAGGATCTCTGCGCCGAGGGCTTCGATCCGATCATGCCAACGGCCGAGTTTCCCAAAAACGCCACGCTCCCGCCCGACATCGCGCGCCGCTGCGCCGAGCTCGCCAGCGCCGACGGCCTCATCGTCGTCCACCCCAACTGGTGGGGACAGCCGCCTGCGATCCTCAAGGGCTGGATCGACCGCGTCGTGCGCAACGGCGTCGCCTACGAATTCCGCGTCGGTCCCAACGGCAAGCCCGGTCCCGTGCCGCTTCACAAGCTCCGCGCCGCGCTCGTCATCAACACCGGCAACACGCCGATGGAGGCCGAGCTCGCACTCTACGGCGACCCGCTGGACAACCTCTGGAAACGCTGTTTCGGCGGCATGTGCGGCATCCCGCGCACCGAGCGTCTCTACTTCACCTCAGTCATCGTCAGCACCCCCGAGCAACGCGCAGCCTGGCTGGCCGAGGTACGCGCGAGGACCGCCGCACTGTTTCCACAAAGCTAAACTAAACCTGGCGGCGGATCACGGTTTGCGCGTCCGGTAGCGATGATACGCCGCGCAGGGACCCTCGCTTGAGACCATGGGCGCACCGAGCGGGTGCTCCGGCGTGCAACGCCCGCCGAAGGCCGGACACTCGTGCGGCTTGCGGTTGCCCCGCAAAATCGCTCCGGCGAGGCACTCGGCGGGCTCGCGCCCACCGGCAACCTCAAGACCGAACTTCGCCGCGGCGTCGTACGCCCGCAGCTCCGGCCGCAGCGCGTAGCCGCTGCGCGGGATCGGCCCGAGCCCGCGCCACTCGTGGTCCGTTTCCTCGAACACCGCATGGATCGCCGCCTGCGCGCGAGGGTTGCCCTCGGCGCGCACGGCCCGTCCGTAGGCGTTGGCCACCTCGGCGCGTCCCGCTTCCAGCAGCTCCACGCAGCGCAATACGCCCTGCAGGATGTCGACCGGCTCGAAGCCCGTCACAACCATCGGGACACGGTGGCGACCGGCCAGCGGTCCGTACTCGGCCGTGCCCATCACCGCGCACACATGCCCGGCGGCCAGAAGCCCCTGCACGCGGTTGTCGGGCGCGGAGAGGATCGCCGCCAACGCCGGCGGCACCAGCACGTGCGAGACGAGCAGGGAGAAGTTGCGCAGCCCGAGCTGCCGCGCCTGCATGACCGCCAGGGCGTTCGCCGGCGCCGTCGTCTCGAAACCGACCGCGAAGAACACCACCTCGCGCTCCGGGTTCCGCACCGCGAGGTCCACCGAATCGAGCGGCGAATACACCGTCCGCACATCGCCGCCATGCGCCTTCGCCGTGAGCAGATCGTCTCCCGAGCCGGGGACGCGCAGCATGTCGCCGAACGAGCACAGGATCACCTCCGGGCGCTGCGCCAGCGCCACCGCGGCGTCGATCAGCGCGACCGGAGTCACGCACACCGGGCAACCAGGGCCGTGCACGAGCGTGATCGTACGCGGCAGCAGCTCGTCGAGCCCGAAGCGGACGATGCTGTGCGTCTGCCCGCCGCAGATCTCCATGATCGTCCACGGACGGGTCGCGCATCGCGCGATGGCCTCCGCCAGCCGCAGCACCGCCGCGGCATCGCGATACTCGTCAACGTGCCGCATCGGGTGACGTCTCCGCCGACTCGCCGCCCACAGCGCCTTCAGCCGAAACGTCGAGCTCGCTCAACAGGTCGAGCACCTTCGCCGCCTCCGCCTCGTCGACCACGCCCAACGCCATACCGGCATGCACGAGCACGTGGTCGCCCGGCTTCGCCTCGGGCACGCACGCGAGGTTTACCGTTTTGACGATGCCCCCGAAACTCACCCGCCCGTTCCGGAAAAGCGGGTCGTCGCCTTCGGCGCTGAGAAGTTTCCCTGGGACAGCGAGGCACATGGAGCTGGGTGAAAGGCTTCAGCAGATTCGCGGCAGCTGCTCGCCGCTGAGCCGATCCAGCACGCGATCCACGCCAAACACGCCGCGCAGCACGGTGCGCCCGCTCGGTGCCTCTCGAAACTCGCCGATTGCCGCAGGTGGCCCGCCGGGCGCCACCGCGCTCAGGATACCGAGCGCGCGCGCCGCCTGCGCCTCCGGCACGATCGCGACGAAACGCCCCTCGTTGGCCACGTACAGCGGATCGAGACCGAGCATCTCGCAGGCGCCGCGCACCGGCTCGCTCACGCGGATCGCATTCTCGTCCAGATGCGCCACCAGCCCGGCCGCATCCGCAATCTCGATCACCGCCGTCGCCAACCCGCCCCGCGTAAGGTCGCGCAGGCAGTGCACCTCGACCCCGTCCTCGAGCAACGCCTCGACTGCCGGCCACAGCGGCGCCGAGTCGCTCTCGATCGGCGACTCGAAGGCCAGCCCCTCGCGCTCGGCGAGAATCGCCATTCCGTGGCGGCCGATGTCGCCGCTGAGCAGGATCGCGTCCCCCGCCCGCACCGAGGCCGGCCCGACGGAGGTCCGGCTTTCCACGACGCCGATTCCCGCGGTGTTGATATAGAGCCCGTCGCCCTTGCCGCGCTCGACGACCTTCGTGTCGCCGGTGGCGATCTCGACACCCGCCGCACGCGCCGCCACCGCCATGGAGGCCACCACGCGCTCCAGCGTCTCCAACGGCAGTCCCTCCTCCAGGACGAAGCCCGCACTCAGCCACCGCGGACGTGCGCCGCACATCGCCAAATCGTTGACCGTGCCGTGGACCGCCAGCGAGCCGATGTCGCCACCGCGGAAGAAAAGCGGGCTCACCACGTGCGAATCGGTCGTGAACGCGAGCCGCGCACCGGTCGGCGGTGCGATCACCGCGCCGTCGTGCCGCGCAGCAAGCCCCGCTCCGCCGAATGCCGGCAGGAACACCCGATCGATCAGCTCCTGCGTCAGCCTCCCGCCGCCACCGTGCGCAATCCGGATCTCGCGCGGCCGCGCTGCTCCAGGGAGCGGACACACAAGCGTTCTTGCAGTCGCAGCGGCGGCACTCGCGGGAGCGTTCGGCACACGCGCACACTGCGCGACTCGCGCGTATTCTCAAGTCGCGTGCACGTTCCGCCGAAAATCTCCGTCACCCACTCGACAACCCGCCATCGCCTCTCACCGTACCCGCTCTCATGCACGAGCTGGCGATCGCGCAATCGACCCTAAACCACGTTCGCAGGGAGGCGGAACGCGCCGGCGCCCGGCGGGTCATCCACATCGGGCTGCGCATCGGCGCAATCTCCGGTGTCGACCCGGACTCGCTTCGCACCGCGCTTGAGTCGCTGCTCCCTACCAGCATAGCCGACGGTGCCTCGCTCGAGCTCGAACCCGTGCCCGTCCGCGCCCGCTGCCGCGCCTGCCAGCACGAGTTCACCCCCGCGCCCGGGGCCTTTTTCGAATGCCCACGATGCAACGCCCTGGGCACCGAGCTGCTCCGCGGCCGGGAGCTCGACCTCGTCCGCATCGATTGTGCGTAGCAAACCCGTAGCTCCGTCATGAATTCGGTATTTGGAGCAGCCCCCCAGCCTTCACACACCGCCGACGGCGTCGTCGTTGTCGATGTCCGGGATCCATCCGAGCAGCTTCCCACCCCGCCCGGAGACCCGATCCCCGGCGTGCGCCGCATCGCGGTCGAGGTGCGTCTCCTCGACGAGAACGACCGGCGCGCTGCCGCCAACCGCGCCGCGTTCGCCGCCCGTGGTCTGCGCGCCCTCAACTTCGTCTCCGCGCCGGGTGCCGGCAAAACGACGCTACTGTCCCGCACCCTCGACTCCCTCTGCGCCGCGATCCGCTGCGCCGTCCTCGTGGGCGACCTCGAGACGGCCAACGACGCCCGCCGCCTCCGCCGCCCCGGAGTGCCTGTCGCCCAGATCACCACCGGCGGCAACTGCCATCTCGACGCCGCCATGATCGCCCGCGCCGCCGCCGCCCTCCGGCTCGACGGCACGCGCCTGCTCTTCATCGAGAACGTCGGCAACCTCGTCTGCCCCGCCGCCTTCGACCTCGGCGAGAACCGCCGCATCACCCTTGTCTCCTGCACCGAGGGCGAGGACAAGCCGCTCAAGTACCCGCCGCTTTTCAGCAGCGCCCACGCCGTCGTGCTCACCAAGATCGACGTCGCCGACGCCGTCGGCTTCGACCGCGCACTCGCCCGCGAGAACATCCGCCGCGCCGCGCCGCAGGCCGCCGTCTTCGAGCTCTCCGCCAAGACCGGCGAGGGCTTCGCCTCCTGGCTCGACTATCTTCACACGCTCCTCTGAGCCATGCCCGCCCCCGCACAGGTAACCCCGTTGCTCGACCGTCTCATACGTGTCACCGGCACGGTGCAGGGCGTCGGCTACCGCCCCTTCGTCGCCCGCCTTGCCGCCCGCTACGGCATCCGCGGCTGGGTGCGCAACGACCTGTGCGGCGTCCAGATCCGCGCCGCAGCACGCGAGGCGGATGCGCTCGCCGCATTCGCACACGCGCTCCGGCACGAGGCGCCGCCGGCCGCCAGCGTCGCCGATCTCTCGACACAGCCGCCCGGCGTCGGTCTCCCTCCGCTCTCCGATCCCTTCGCCATCATTCCCAGCCCGAATGCCGAGGGATCCGCCTCGACCGCGCTCACGCCCGACCTCGCGCTCTGCGACGACTGCCGCCGCGAGCTGCTCGACCCCGCCGACCGCCGCCACTCCTATCCGTTCATCAACTGCACCAACTGCGGCCCGCGCTACTCCATCCTCCGCGAGCTCCCCTACGACCGGCCGCACACGACGATGCAGACCTTCGTCATGTGCCCGGAATGCGGCCGCGAGTACGCCGATCCCGCCGACCGCCGCTACCACGCCCAGCCCAACGCCTGCCCCGTCTGCGGCCCGCGCCTCGAGCTTCTCAACCCCGCCGGCCACAGCCTCGCCATCCACGCCGCCGCGCTCGACGCCGCCTCCGCCGCCCTGCGCTGCGGCCAGATCGTCGCCGTGAAGGGCATCGGCGGTTTTCACCTCATGGTCGACGCCGCAAACGACTCCGCCGTGCTCGAGCTGCGTCGCCGCAAGCACCGCGAGGAGAAGCCGTTCGCGGTGATGTTCCCCTCCCTCGCCGAGATCCGCCGCCACGCCGTGCTCGACGACCGCGCCGCCGCCCTGCTCGGCAGCCCCGCCGCGCCCATCGTCCTCCTGCGCCGTTTCACCGACTCGCTGCTCGCCCCCTCCGTCGCCCCCGGCAACCCGTGGATCGGCGCCCTGCTCCCGTATTCGCCGATCCACCTCCTGCTGCTCGCCCGCGTCGCCCGCCCCCTCGTCGCCACCAGCGCCAACTTCTCCGAGGAGCCGCTCTGCATCGACAACGCCGAGGCACTCTCCCGCCTGCGCGAGATCGCCGACCTCTTCCTCGTGCACGACCGCCCCATCGCCCGCCCCGTCGACGACTCCGTCCTCCGCCCCGGGGCCGACGGGCATCCCGTCGTCCTGCGCCGCGCCCGCGGCCTCGCACCCACCACGCTGCCGCTGCCCACCGCCGCACGCGCCGGCGAGCCCCTGCTCTGCGTCGGCGGGCACATGAAGAACACCGTCGCCCTCGCCCACGGCGACTCCGTCGTCCTCAGCCCGCACATCGGCGACCTCGCCACGCTCGCCTCGCAGCAGGCGTTCGAACGGCACATCGAGTGCCTCGTCTCGCTCCTGCGGACTCACCCGCGCGCCATCGCCTGCGACGCCCATCCCGACTACGACTCCACCCGCTACGCTCGCGCCTCCGGCCTCCCCGTCGTCACAGTCCAGCACCACCTCGCCCACGCACTCGCCTGCCTGCTCGAAGGCGGCGATGCGACACCCGACAACGTCCTCGCCGTCGTCTGGGATGGCACCGGCCTCGGTAGCGACGGCACCATCTGGGGCGGCGAGTTCATCCACATCGACCGCCGCGCCCGCACCGCCCGCCGCGTGGCCAGCCTCCGGCCCTTCCGGCTCCCCGGCGCCGAGGCCGCCATCCGCGACCCGCGCCGCAGCGCGCTCGGCCTGCTCCACGAACTCCACTTGTCCGATACCGAAGTCGTGCAACGCGAGGCCGCGCGCCTCGGTTTCTCCCCCGGTGAGACCGGCACTTTCCTCGCGCTCCTCGCGCAAGGGCTGAATGCCCCGCAGACGTCCGCCGCCGGTCGACTCTTCGACGGCGTCGCCGCGCTCCTTGAGCTCGCCCGCCGCAACACCTTCGAGGGCCAGGCGCCCATGCAGCTCGAGTTCGCCGCCGAGCGCGCCGTCGCCGACGGCTCCGCCCACGCGTTTCCCATCGTCTCCGTCCGCCACGCCGACGGCCGCGAACGCCTCGAGATCGACTGGCGCCCCGCCCTCGGCGAACTCCTCGCCGGCCGCACCTCACTCGACGCCGCCACGCTCGCGGGGCGTTTCCACCGCGGCCTCTGCGCGGCCATCGCCGAGGTGGCGCGCGCCGTCGGTATCGGCGCCGTCGCGCTCTCCGGCGGCTGTTTCCAGAACCGTTTCCTCCTCGAGGGCACGCACCGCCGACTCCTGTCCACCGGCTTCACGGTCCTGCGCCACCGCGAGCTTCCGCCCAACGACGGCAACATCGCCGCAGGCCAGGCTCTCGCCGTCCGCCTCGGCATCACTGAGGTCGAGCCATGAAGCCGCGGCGCACCATCTGCCAGCCCTTCCGCACACCGTCCTTCGCGCCATCCCCGCTACCGGCCTTTCCCCTCAACCCAACCTCGGCGCAACCGATACACCCGTTCGCGGGGCCGCGGGGCCCCGTGAGTCGACTCGCCGCTCGGTGAGGCCGACTCGGCAGGATGGGACCCTCGCCGCCGCTCGGCGTCGGTCACGCCGGCCGCGCTCTTTCCCCCACAGTCCGTCCATTCGCCATGAAAGAGACGATCACTGTCAGTCCAGTCACCCGCATCGAAGGCCACCTCGGCGTCACCATTGAGACCGACGACGGCCGGGTCGCCAGCGCGCGCGTCGTCGGCGAGATGTTCCGCGGGTTCGAGCGGATACTGCGCGGCCGCGACCCGCTCGACGCCCAACAGGTCACCCAGCGCATCTGCGGTGTCTGCCCGGTCGAGCATGGCATCGCCTCCGTCCTCGCGCAGGACGCCGCCTACGGCATCGCCCCGCCGCCCAACGGCCGCCTCGCCCGCAACCTCGCCCAGGCCGCCAACTTCATCGCGTCGCACATCACCCATTTCTACCTCCTCTCCGGACTCGACTTCGTCGACGTCGCCCAAGTCACCACCTACACCGGCGCCGACTCCGCGCTCATCGCCCTGCGCGACTGGGCGAAGTCCGAACTCGCCGCCAACACCGTCAACGCCGGCGGCCCCTTCCTCCCGCAGTTCTCCGCCCAGCTCATCCGCGACCCCGAGCTCAACCTCGGCATCCTCCGTCACTACCTCGAGGCCCTCGAAGTCCGGCGCGACGCCCACAAGCTCGGCGCGCTCTTCCTCGGCAAACTTCCCCACGCCGCGGCGCTCATCCCCGGCGGCATCACCGAGAAGATCACCGCCATCCAGATCGCCGCGGCCCGCGCCCTGCTCGCCCGCCTCGCCACCTTCGTCGAGCAGGTCTACGTGCCCGATGTCGTCGCCGTCGCCGCCGCCTTCCCCGCCTATTTCTCGCTCGGCCGCAGTTGCGGCAACTTCCTCGCCTACGACGCCTTCCCCCAGTCCGACGGCGGCTCGCCCCTCCTGCCCGCCGGCGCCCTGCGCGACGGCCGCCTCGAACGCGTCGACATCGCCGCCATCACCGAGGACGTCCGCTACTCCTGGTACGCCTCGCCCTCCGGGCTTCGCCCCACCTCCGGCGAGACTGATCCCGCCCCCGACAAGCCCGATGCGTATTCGTGGCTCAAGGCCCCGCGCTACGCCGGCAGCCCCATGGAAGTCGGCACCCTCGCCCGCATCCTCGTCGCCTACCGCGACGGCCGCACACCGGCCGTGAAGACCGCCGTCGACTCGCTCCTCAAGACCACCGGTCGCACCCCGGCCGACCTCGACTCCGTGCTCGGCCGCCACGCCGCGCGCGCCGTCGAATCGAAGATCCTCGTCGACCGCTGCGCCGCCTGGCTCGACGAGCTCCAGCCCGACCGCCCCTCCTGCGTCGACTTCAAGATCCCCGCCACCGCCTCCGGCGTCGGCCTCACCGAGGCCGCCCGCGGCGCACTCGGCCACTGGATCGAGATCCGCGAGCACCGGATCGCCAACTACCAGTGCGTCGTCCCCACGACCTGGAACTGCTCGCCCCGCGACGACAACGGCCGCCCCGGCCCGCTCGAGCACTCCCTCGTCGGCACCCCCATCGCCGATCCCGCGCAGCCCATCGAGGCCGCCCGCGTGATCCGCTCCTTCGACCCCTGCATCGCCTGCGCCGTGCACTGAGCGCGCCAATCCCAACCCACCATCGCCAGCACCGCGCCACGCCGTCCGGCAATCCGCATTCCGCAATCCGAACTCCGCAATTTCGAGAAAGGCCGCCATGGAGCCGATAACCCGCCGCTCGTTTCTCACCCTCAGCCTCCGCCTCGCCGCAATGATGGGCCTGAGCTCGTCGGCCGTCCCCGCCATGGCCGACGCCCTCGAGCGGATCGTCCGCGGCCGCGCCCCTGCGCTCTGGCTCCAGGGCCAATGCTGCTCCGGCTGCTCGATCTCGCTGCTCGACTCCGAGCCCCTCGGTGCCGACCAGCTCCTCACCCGCCAGATCGCCCTCGCCTTCCACCAGACGCTCTCCGGCGCCACCGGCCACCAGGCCGTGGAGACAGTCGACCGCGCCATCGCCGCAGGCGGCTTCGTCCTTGTCGTCGAGGGCAGCGTGCCGGCCGCGATGCCTCGCGCCTGCTTCTTCGGCAAGGAGAACTTCGGCTCCCAGCTCCTCCGCGCCGCGCGCGCCGCCAAGGCCGTCGTCGCCGTCGGCACCTGCGCCACCTCCGGCGGCATCCCCGCCGCCGAGGGCAACCCCTCCGGCGCCACCAGCGTGCCCGCGTTCCTGACACGCTCCGGCGTCGCCACCCCCTGCATCTCGCTCCCCGGCTGCCCCCCCCACCCCGCCTGGATAGTCGGCACGCTCGTCCACCTCCACCAGTTCGGGCTGCCACAGCGCGACAAGGCCGGCCCCCCC
>CAZXHR010000150.1:0-10810 GCA_964640465.1 uncultured Opitutaceae bacterium | reverse complement strand
CGGCAAATGGCGCATCGCCGACCTGCCCATCCTGCCCAAGCCCGGCTGGGACTTCGACGAGATCCCCCGCGAACGCGCCGAGCGCTCGCTGGAGGTTCTCTGCGGCCACATGCGCGCGCACGACGGTTGCGAAATCGTCAACGCCTGCGATGCCGGCCGGGAGGGCGAGCTCATCTTCCGCAAGATCCTCCGTCACTCCGGCGTCGACACCGCCAAGACCACACTCTCGCGCATGTGGATGCAGGAAATGACGGAGAAGGCCTTCCGTGACGCCTACCGCCAGCGCCGCCCGCTCGCCGAGCGCAACGGCCTCGGCGAGGCCGGCTACACCCGCGACCAGGCCGACTGGCTCTCCGGCATGAATAAGACCGTGCTGGCGACCAAGACCCTCCCACGCGGCACCGGCAACTGGCGCGTCTGGAGCGTCGGCCGTGTCCAGACTCCCACGCTGGCCCTCATCTACGAGCGCGACCGCACCATCGCGTTCTTCAAGCCCCAGAACTTCTGGGAGGTCTACGGCATCTTCGACGGCGTCTCCGCCAAGGCCGACCTCGACGCCTACGCCGCCTCGGAGAACCGCGAGAAACTGCTCGGTCGTCCCCAGATCCTGGAAGACCGCGACCGCAAGGCGTTCTGGTCCGAGGCGCTGGCAACGCGGTTCACCGAGGCCGCGCTCACGCCGCGCCTCTACGCCGTCAAGGACACCACCTCGCAGCGTACCGAGCGTCCGCCCCTGCCCTTCGACCTTCAGGAGGCGTCAAAGTACTATTCGAAGAAGTTCGGCTGGACCGCCGCCCACTCGCTCGAGGTGCTCCAGTCGCTCTACGAGGACCTGAAGGTCATCAGCTACCCGCGCACCGACTCCCGCTACTTCCCCGACTCCGCCGAGATGCGCCAGAAAGTCTGCGACGGCATCCGCGCCGCGCACGCGTGGATTCGGGAGAAGCACCCGGCCACGCACCTCGCCACGCAGGAGCTGCGCGCCGACGAGGAGATGGGCAAGGCCAAGGCGTTCAAGAATTCCGAGAGCGACCACTACGCGCTCCACCCGCTTTCCGACCTCTCGCGCCTCTCCCGCGCCAACCGCGACCAGTTGCTCGCCTGGATGGCCGTCACCCAGGCCTGCCTCATCGCGCTCGACGAGCCGCTCAAGGCGAAGGTCATCACCCGCCGCTGGGAGCAGAAGGACGCCGCCGGCGACTACGCGCCCTGCGTCTTCCGCACCGTGCGCGAGAACGTCGTCGTCCCCGGCTGGACCCGCTGGGTGAAGGACAACTCCGACGGCAAGGGCCCGCAGCCCATGCCCGACCTCGTCGAGGAGCAGCCGCTCGCCAAGACCGAGATCAAGAAACTCGAGACAAACCCGCCCAAGCCCTTCGACGACGCCACGATCCTCACCGCCATGGAGTACGCCGGCTCCACCATCGAGGAGGGCGCGCACTCGCCCGAGCACCTCGAGGAGCTGATCGAGGCCATGAAGGACCGCGGACTCGGCACGCCCGCCACCCGCGCCGCCATCATCGAGACGCTGGTCGAGCGCGGCTTCATCGAGCGCAAGGGCAAGCCCCTCATCACCACCCAGAACGGCCGCGCGCTCATCCGCGGGCTCAAGAAGATCGACCCTGCCGCCGTATCCGCCAAGCAGACCGCCGAGATGGAGGACGCGCTCACGCAGCTGGCGCGCGCCGCCTCGACCGCCACCCGCGCCACCTTCCTCGACGCCCTGCTCCAGCAGTTCCTCGACGTCGCCGAGGCCTACAAAGCCACGAGCACACGCCTCGCCGAGGCCGAGCGCCCCGAGCTCGTCGCCGGCACGCCCACCGAGGTGCTCTGCCCGAAGTCCGACCAGCCGATCCTCGACCACGGCGCCGCTTGGGAGGCTCCCGGTTTCGAGGGCACGCTGCTCTGGAAGGAATGTTTCGGCCGCAAATGGACCGCCGAGGACTTCCGCGCCCTGCTCGAAGCCGTCGTCCAAGGTGCGCCGAAAAAATACGACGACCTCACCACACGCACCGGCCAGACCTACTCCGCCATGCTCGGCATCGATGCCGAGACGAAGAAGATCGTCATCGTCGAGCCCGAGGCGAAGAAGCTGAAGGGCATCAAGTGCCCGAAGTCCGGCAAACTCATGCTCGACCGCGAAGCCTACTTCGAGTCGCCCGGTTTCCCCGGTGTGCGTTTCTGGAAAAACGCCTTCGGCCGCACCTGGTCCGCCGAGGATGTCGTCCGCCTCATCCAAGGCGTCGTCGACAAGGCCCCTGTGGAATTCACCGATCTCGTCTCGCAGCGCACGAAGAAGCCCTACGCCGCCAAGCTCACCATCGACGAGGCCGCCAAGAAAGTCGTCCTTCTCCTCGACCGGCGGTAATTCACGGAGAGCGGGAGCGGCTTCCCGCTGTCCGTCCTCTGAAGCGCGGCGCTCCTGTGCTACCGCACCGCCATGGCTCCACGCCCGGCCGCCTCACCGCGTGGCCAGATGCCATTTCCGGCAGACCGGGCACAGGTAGGCGGTGCGCTTCCGCTCGATACCGAGCACAAGCGCGGCGTTGAGCGCCTCGCCCTGCGACGCATACCGGCATTTGCGCACGCACATCGGTTGCCGCTCCTCGCGTGTCGGTTTCTTCATCGGTCGTGAGGCTGCCCCGTGTTTTTGCCGGTCATTCCCTTGGGAAAACCAGCCGGTGGCTGGCGGCGATGTTTTCGGCAATCGCGGCGGGGACGCCCGCCTGTGCCGCGAACTCCGGCCAGCGGCGTACCGCGCCCTGCACCTCTTCGAGGATCGCCGCCGCACGTCCCCGCTTCATGAGCGCCGCCTTGGCGCACGCATCGAAGTCCGCCGCCGCGAAACCGTCGCGTTTCCCGTTGAGCGTCATCTGGTGGGTGCCGGTCCAGACGCCGGTGGGGTTATAGCTGTACGTCACATCGAAGGCCGGGGCGAGCGACCACTGCCCGCGCTTGTCCATGAGGAAGGCGATGTTCTTGGCATGGTCGTCCTGGTTGCGCGCCACGATGTTGAACGCCATGCGCCGGAACTGCTCCTCGACCGCCGCCATCGGCAACCCGAGCTGGCGCACGACCAGCAACGCCTGCTCGTATCCATAGGCTCCGGCCTGGTTGAAGTCGAAATGCGCCAGGGCGCTCAGCGACTGCATGTGCAGCTTTCCGCCCTCGGGCAGCCGGTCGAAACGTCGCGTCATGAAATGCCGCCGGCCGTTCTCCTCCAGCAGGCGGCACTCGCTCATCGCGATGCCCGCCGCGCGCGCCATCAGATGGTAGGCGTACTCGATCGCCCCGTAGCCCTTGGGGTCCTCGAGCTCCTTGTCCCGGTTGCCGGCCACCCCGTCGAATTTGAGCAGCCAATACTCGAACCCCGGCGGCGCCTCCACCTGCCCCGAGCGGACCTCGTCCGTCTTCCGGTTCCAGGCGATCACCGCCTTCGCGCGCGCGCCGCCGGCCGAGGTGCCCACGCGCAGGATGTCGCGCAACGCCTTCTCCTGCCCGTCCGCCCGGAAACGCGCCCGCAGTTCGCCGCGATTACGGAGGACTTCCCCGGCCAGCGCCACCAAGGCGTCGACCTTGATACGGCTCGCGACTCGTGGCCGCGGACCGAGCACGGGCGCGTATTCCAGCGCCCCCATGCCACGCGTCCCGGTGTAGCAAAGCCGCTCCACCGCGCTGAAGCTCTCCGGCGTCCGTCCCTGCGCCGCCAGCCACGCGTCGATGAGCGCAGTGCCGAACCTGTCCGGCAACGAATCGGCCAGCAGCCCGGGCAAGCCGTGGAAGGTGTTCCGCGGTAGGGAAGGAAACTCGTACACCCGGTCGCTCAGCGGCATGACCAGCGGCGCCAGCTCGATCCCGCTGCGGGCAAACTCAAGATCGTACTGGAACGCCGCCACATCGCGCCCCTCGGCCAACGACACCGCGCCGATGGTGCGCCCCCACAGCTGGACGCGCGCGATCATGCCTCGTCACCCCATTTCCATGCCGCAGACGAGCCCGGCGCCGCCTTGCGCGACCGCACCCTCCGACGCGTCCGCCCGCCCGACTGCAACTGCTCCATCGGGCCGGGGACCGTCTCCGGCAGGAGCAAATCGAGGCGATCGATCAGCCCGAGCACGCGACAGACGCGCAGAAACCCCGACAGCTGCGTCGCCGCCGCGCCTAGTTCTAGGCGTTGGATCGTGCGCAGCCCCACCCCAGCCTGTTCCGCCAGTTGCTCCTGAGTGAGATTCGCGGCCACCCGAACGCCGGCGAGCCGCGCCCCAATCAGGGAAAGCAGCGCCGCATCGGTCAGCTTCGCATCGATCTTCATACCCGCCATCTATGGCGCTTTATCTATGTTTGTCCAGCTTACGCGCCTTTCTCGGCGTTTTACGCAAGAACCACCGGATAGTCCCACGCTGGCCTTCCCTCGCGCTCCGCGGTTCCTTTTCGACCTTGCTGTCGCCAGGTAGTCACCACAGCGAGCCCGCCCACCGCATGAACCGCCGCCAGCGTCCGCACGCACCGGGCGCAAAAAAGCCGAACCCGTTACGAGTTCGGCGGCGGAGTTTGGTGCGGGTAGTGGGAATCGAACCCACCTCTCAAGCTTGGGAAGCTCGCATACTACCGATGTACTATACCCGCAGGCCAAGGAACACCGCGATGATTGCCAGTAGCCGCACCCGTTGACAAGAGCGCAGTTCGCCCCGCTGCACGGAAAGTCGCGAGACGCCCGTTGCCAGCGCCGCAGCGATGCGTTCACCTCCTCGCAATGTCCGCCTCCAATCCGCGCGCCGAATTCGTCCAACAACTCCGCTCCGCCCTCACCGACGGCTCCTTCACCCGCCTCGTGCTCGGCATACCGCGCGCGGGCCAGCGCCTGGTCAAGATCACCGCAGAGCGCGTCGTCACCGGCCGCGGCGAGCGCCTCCAGCTCCACTTCCGCGAGCGCCAGCGTGACCTCACCAAACCCGCCGATGCCGCCGCCATCGTCGACGCCTTCGAGCAGCACGTGGGCGACGCGCTCGGCTCCGCCCACCTCTACACGTCCACCACACTCTGGCAGTTCGAGCTCAACAAGAAGGGCGAGGCGCGACTCACGCACGGCCGCCTCGCCGCGCCTGCCGCCGCCCCCGCGCCGCACGATCGCCCGAAGCACCGCGAGATCGCCCCGGCCGACGCCCCCTGGTTGCGCGATCTCGGCCTCGCCGGCGCCGACGGCCGTATCCTTGTCGACGCCACAGACAAGTTCCGTCAGATCAACCGCTACGTCGAACTCCTGCTCCCGCTCTGCGAACAGGCCGGGCTCGCCACACGCGAGACCGTGCGAGTCTTCGACATGGGCTCGGGCAAAGGCTACCTCACCTTCGCCGCTTGGCACGCGCTCACTCGCACCCTCGGCCGCCGCGCCGAAGTCACCGGCATCGAGGCGCGCCCCGAACTCGTCGAGTTCTGCAACACCGCCGCCCGTGCCGCCGGCTGCGACGGCCTGAGCTTCGCCCCCGGCCGCATCGTCGATGCCGCCATTCCCGCCGCCGACATCCTGATCGCGCTCCACGCTTGCGATACGGCGACCGACGAGGCGCTTTTCCGCGGCATCCGCGCCGGCGCTGCGCTGATCGTCGCCGCGCCCTGCTGCCACAAGGAGATCCGCCCGCAGCTCCACGCCCCCGCCGAGCTCGCTCCCCTCGCCCGCCACGGCATCTTCGCCGCCCGCCTCGCCGACATGGTCACCGACTCCCTCCGCGCTCTGCTCCTCGAGGCGCACGGCTACCAGGTGAAGGTCTTCGAGTTCATCGACGCCACGCACACGCCCAAGAACACCATGCTCGCCGCCGTCCGTCGCACCCGGCCCGACGAGCCCGCCGCCGCCCGTGCCCGCGCCGAGTTCGCTGCGCTCAAGTCCCGCTTCGGCATCGAGCGTCAGCATCTGGAAACCCTCCTTTCCACCCCGCCGCCCGCCGCCTGATTCTACCAGCGCCCACTCGTTCCGGCCGCCCATTCCGAAATCCGCATTCCGCAATTTCCCGTGCGCCCCGACTTCGCCCTCCTCGAACGCCTCCGTGCCCGCTTCCTCGACGCTCCCGCCGAGGGCGGCGACTACTGGGACTCCGACGAGCTGCTTGCCGCCTACGACGCCACCTTCGCCGAACGCATCGGCTGGAAATGGGACGCCGTGCTCGCCGAGCTCCGCGCCCGCCGCTGGGCGCCGCCCGCCGGCACCGCGCTGCTCGATTGGGGCTGCGGGAGCGGCGTCGCCAACCGTCGGGTACTTGCCGCCTTCGGCGCCGACCATTTCTCGCGCCTCGTCGTCCACGACCGCTCGCCGCTTGCGCGCCGCTTTGCCGCCGAACGCGCCGCCAGCGCCTTTGCCGGCCTCGCCGTCGAGCAGGCGCCCGACTGGGGCGACATCGCGCCAGCCCAGCCGTTCACGCTGGTCATCAGCCACGTTCTCAACGAGCTCCCGCCGGCCGAGAGCGCTGCGCTGCTGACCCTCGTGCGCCGCGCCGCAGCCGTCATCTGGGTCGAGCCCGGCACGAGCGACGTCGCCCGCGCACTCGTTGCGTTGCGCGAGGAGCTCCGAGCCGAGTTCGCCGTCGTCGCCCCCTGCACGCACAACTGCGCCTGCGGCCTGCTCGCGCCCGACAACCAGCGCCACTGGTGTCACCACTTCGCCAAGCCGCCTGTCGAAGCGTTCACCGACGCCTTCTGGTCGGAGTTCTCGCTGCGCCTCGGCATCGACCTGCGCAGCCTGCCGTACAGCTTCCTCGTGCTCGACCGCCGCGAGTCCGGCGCTCCCGCGCCCACGCCCGACGGCTGGTCGCGCATCCTCGGCGAGCCCCGCGAGTACAAGGGCCACTTCAAAGTCCTCAGCTGCGAAGCCGCCGGCGTGACCGAGCGCATGCTCCAGAAGCGCGACGACAAGGCGCTCTTCAAGGCCTTCCGCCGCGCCGTGCCCCAGCCTCCGCTCTTCGCCTGGCAGCTCGGCGACGAGAAGATCGTCTCCGGCCGCCATTGGCTCGGCCCGATCAAAGCGGACAGCATTTCGGAAGAACCGACACCGCCGGAATCGGAATAAGCCGGACCGTTTCCCGAGAAGGCGGAAACTAGCGCGTCCCATTTTCGGGAATGCCCCGTTGCGGAAACGGCGCTTTGCCATGCTACCACCGTTTGGCCCACCGACTCTATCCCGTTGTCCGCCTGCTGGTTGAGATAATCCCGATGCCATGGCATGCCGCTTGCGAAAGAGAAGCCACGCCATGCGCTTCCTCCTTCTCTGCGTCATCCTCGGTTTCACCCTCGCCCACGTCGCCAACGCCGCGCCCGCTCCGTCGACCCCGCGGTCCGCGCAAACGGCGGACTCCCCCGCCGCCACCGACGATGCCCAGCTGACACTTGATGCCGCCATCCGCTCGGCCTTGGCCAACAACTTCACCATCGCGGCCACCCGTTACGACCCGCAGATCGCCCGTGCCCGCCAGATCTCCGCCGCCGGTGCTTTCGATCCAGCTTTCAGGGCCGAGGCCAAACGCTCCGATTCGCAGCTCGACCCGCTCGACCCGCTCACCGGCCTCCGCTACCCGCTCTATGTCGAAAAGAGCGACACCATGGACGTCTCCTTCGGCGGGAAGCTCCCATTCGGCCTCCAGTACGCCCTCGTCGGCCGCGCCACCAACTACCGGGACACCGACGCCGACAGCCTGCTGCACGACAACTACAACGCCTTCTACGGTGTCCGGCTCAGCCAGCCCCTGCTCCGCGGTTTCGGTTTCGGCTCCAATCTCGCCGAAGTCCGCATCGCCCGCGCCAAACGCAACATCTCCCAGGCCGCCTACCGCCAAGCGGTGATCGACACCATCACCAACACCATCTCCGCCTACAACAACCTCTACTACGCGCAGCAGACCTACCAGAACGCCGTCCGCTCCCGCCAGCTCGCCGACGACCTCCTCGCCGAGAACCGCCGCCGCGCCGAGGTCGGCAGCATCTCCCCCGCCGATGTCACCATCGCCGCAGCCCGCGTCGCCCGTGTCGAGGAAGGCGTTGTCCAGTACGAACGTTACCTCAGCGATGCGCGCAACAATCTCATCACCCTTCTCTCCTCCGAGACTCGTCCGGCCACCGACCAGCCCCTGCGCTTCGCCGCGCCACCCATCACGCCCCAGCCGTCCATCGACCGCGATGCCGACCTCAAGCGTGCCTACGAGCTCCGCCCCGACTACCGGCAGGCGCAGGAGAACATCCGACTCGCCCAGGCCAGCCTCTCCGAGTCCCGCTCCGCCGCGCTCCCCCAGGTCGACCTCGTCGGGACCTACGGATACAACGGCACCGGCCGCACCTTCGACGACGCCTACCGCAACGCCCGCGAAAAGGACACCCCGGCCTGGACCGCCAGCGCCGTCGTCAACATCCCGCTGCCCTTCCGCGACGGCCGTGGCCGTGTCCTCGCCTCCAAGCTCACGCTCGCCCAAGCCCGCACCGGGATCGCCCGTCTCGAACAGCAGATCGCCGTCGAGGTTGCCAACGCCGCCGGCCAGATCGACGCCACCGCCCGCCGCGTCGACTCCACGCGCCGCGCCCGCCAGCTTGCCGCCGAGAGCCTCGCCGCCCAGCAGAAGCGGCTCCAGGTCGGCCAAGTCGACACCTTCACCGTCCTCCAATTCCAGGATCTCCTCTCCAATGCCGAACAGGCCGAGTACCGCGCCATCGCCGACTACAACATCGCCCTGGCCAACTACGACCGCACCATCGGCACCACCCTCGATCGCCACACCGTGACCATCGAGGACTGATCGAAGACGGTCGCCTTCGTCTCATCTCCGTACTGCAGGAGACATCCGCGGCACACCGGCAAGCCACGCCGTGTGCGAAAAACCTAAATTCGCGCGCGAAACCCCCGATTGAGGGCGCGTGATCAAGGCGCAGCATGCACATGCTGCCGAGCCCCCCCTCGGCAGCCAATCCCCCACGCCCTCCGCGTGCCCAGCCCAAGCCCCCTCCACCAGCAATGGCTTGCGTCGGTACAGACCCGATTGGCTGCTCCAGCCACTCTCGTGGCAACACCGGCGTGCCCTTGCAGGGCATGGCACCGAACTGATCGACTGCGCCAACGCGCTCGGCGGCCATGCCGCGGCCACCGAACCCGAGTTTCTAGCCCTCGGTGGCGACCTCCGCACCCTCTACGAACTGGCTACAGCACTCGCCCAGGCTGTCGATGAAGCCACGGCCCGGCTCCACATCGACCTTACGACCAACCGCATCGCCGGTGCCGATGGCGCCGTCGCACAGGCGCTCGAGTCCGTGAACGGCAGCATCGCCTCGATCGACGGCATGCTCGCCCGGCTGCGCACGATGACCGACGGGCTTCAGAGCATGAAGCCGCAGATGGATCGTATCGGCCGCGTCGGCATTCTGCTGCAATCCGTCGCCGTCGGTTTCGCGGTCGAAAGCTCCCGCACCAAGGAGTGCCAGCAGGCCTTCGGCTCCTTCGTCGACGAGATCCGCGGCCTGTCCAAGCGCACCCGGGAGATCGAGAACCGCATCAGCGAGGAGCTGGATCTCGCCAGCAACAAGGAGACCGCCGCCCTGCGTAACCTGGAGCAGGAGCTCACGAGCTTGCGCGAGCTGTCCCGCCAGCTCGAACTCACCAGCTCTCGCACCGCCACCGAGGTTCAGGATCGGATGAACGACATCGTCGCCGCCATGGCGGCCATGCGTGAATGCTCGCGGCTCATCCAGCACCACACCGAGGACGCCGTCTTCCACATGCAGTTCGGCGACATCGTGCGTCAGAAAATCGAGCACACAGTCGACGCCATCCGCGAGGCCGCAGCCGAGCTCGCCAGCCCGCGCTCCCCAGTCCGGTCCGCCGCCGCCGCGCACCGCACTCTCGCCGTGCAGATCGGCCAGCTCGAGATGGTGGAGACGGAACTGGCCACCGCGCAGCGCCAGCTCGGCCAGGCGTTTTCCAAGATATCCGAATCCTCCGTCTCCCTGGTTTCCCCTGCGCAGCAAACGGCGAACTCCGAGCACGGCGGTCCCGTCGCCCTGAAGACACTATTGGAAGACCTCGAGCAGCTCCAGCAGCTCGTCACCCAGGGAAGCCAGCTCCGCCACCGCGCGGGCGAATCCGGGGGTCAGGCTTTCGCCACCGCCGAACGCATCGCCTCGCAGATCCGCGAAGTGCAATCGATCAACCGCGAGATGCACCTGCTCGCCCTCAACGCCATCGTCAAAACCGCCGCCCTCGGCTCCACCGGAGCCACCCTCGGTGTGCTCTCGATGCAGGTCCACGCGCTCTACCTCGATGCCGATGCCGCCGTCCGCGAGATCGATACGCTGGCGCAACAGCTGACCGGTGCCCAGCAGCAGGGCGAGATCGCCGCGGTCACCGGTAAACAGGCCGGCTCGGACCTGTTGGGCATCCTTGAGCAGGTGCGCCGCGCCGCCGCCGATTACCAAGCGACCACGAATTCTCTCGCCGAAAAAGTGGTCCTCAACCGGGAGCAACTCGACAAGGCCACCGTCCGCCTCGGAACCCTCGACACCTTCTCCCAACAGCTCTGCAGCCTGCGCAAACGCCTCGGCACCGTCACCTCGGCGCTCGGCAGCCGTTTCGGCCAGGCACTCGCCCAAGCCCAACGCGCCAACGCCCCGACCGACGACGCCCGCTATACCATGCAAAGCGAGCGCGAAGTGCACCAACGCATCGGCGGCACCCTGGCGACCGCCCCCGCCGCCAACGCCGCGGCGGCCCCGCCCGCAACGGCGCCGCCCGCCCCCCGCCCCCGCCGCGCGCCCGCGCCGCGCGGAGCCCACCCGGGGGGGC
>CAZXHR010000149.1:1458-10820 GCA_964640465.1 uncultured Opitutaceae bacterium | reverse complement strand
GGCCGACCCCGTGAGGGGTCGGCCCGTGTGTCCCATAAACTAACCCAGATCAGAAGTTCCAGGTGAACGAGCCCTTCACGTTGCGCGGCTCGCCGATGACGACGCTGCTGCGCGACCCCGCAGCCAAGACGTAGTCCTCGTCGAGGAGGTTGGCGATCTGCATGCGGAGAACCCAGTTGTCGTGCTTGTACGAGAAGCCGAGGTTCACCAACACGCGCTCGTCGACCATGAAGGTCGGCTGCTTGGCGACCATGGTGCCATTGGGCAGCAGGCGGCTAGTGGTGTAGCCGGTGGCATTGTCGCCGGCACACTTGTCCTTGTAGTCGGCGCCGATGTTGATGCCGAAGCCCTTCAACACGCCCTGGGTGAAGTTGTAGTCGGCGTAGAGCGCATAGGCACGATCCGGCACGCCACGCACACGAACGTTGGTGAACGGCTGACGGACCTGATAGTTCGTGTAGTTGCCCATGATCATGAGGTTCTCGTTGATCGCGTAGCTCGTCTCGAACTCCCAACCGCGAGACTTGAGGTTGAGGTAGAGCGGCGGGAGCGCGGCGGCCTCGGCGAGCTTACCTTGCGCGACGAGGTTGTAGTACTCGCTGTTCGTCACCGCATAGTTGCTCTGCGCGATATCGAAGTACGCTAGCGAGGCGGTGAGCCGCCCGTTAAGCTGCGTGGTCTTGACGCCATACTCCTTCTGGCTGCCCTGCGCGAGCCGGATGGTCGGCGAAACACTGCCGGCCTGAAGCGATCCCGGCATGGTGCCTCCGGTGGTGTTGCGGTTGAAGAACAGCGACACCGACTGGATCGGCTTCAGCACCACGCCGAACGAGGTGGCGTTGTCGGTCAGATCGTACTCGGGATAGTTCGTCAGCAGTGTCGGATCGATCGCCGTGCCGGTGTGGTCCGTACGCTCCAGGCAGCCGAAGAATCGGGAAACGCCGCCGCTGATCTGCAGGCGGTCGTTGAAGAAGCCGAGCGTCTCGAGCACGAAGAGCTGGAGATCCTTCTGTTCCGCCGTCTTGTCGGTGCCGAGGGCGGCGGTCGTCAGGCCGGGCAGAATGTCGGGGAATACATACTCAGGGAATGTGATGGAACCCAGATCGTTGGCCGCTACGGCACCGCGACTCACCGGTTTGAACGACTGGAAATGGACTTTCGAGTAGTTGGCGGACAGGCCCGTGATCGTCGTCGATTTGACCCACGAACTCTCGAACTTGATGGCATAGTCGTTCTTGATGTGAGCCTCGGTATACTCGAGATCGACCTTGCCGTTGCTGCGCGTGTAGACCCAGGTCGAGGGATCGGTGATCGCCACCGGCGTGCCGGTCAGGACGACCGTCCCGGTGGTGTCGGCATTGTAGGCGGCCGTGTTCCAGTTGACGCCGGGCTCGTAGAGGCCGGTGAACGGATTCACGCTTCCGCCGCCGGTGCCGGCAACCGCCGCCCCCGTGCCACCGATGTCGACACGGCGGATGTGGTCGCCGGTGACCATCAGTCGCGACGACACATGCTCGCCGAAATTGGAGAGCAGCTCGGCGCTCAGGCGCTGGGTCTGGCGGTGGCGTTCGTCGTCGTCGTTGCCGAACATCCAGTTGCGCGGCAGCCCGCGGGCGATCTCCGCGACCCCTTCGCTGCCCACGCTCGGATCGAGCGGCACGCCGGCGAGGTTGGTCTCATGGTTGTCCACGATCTCAGCCTTCACCGTGAGCTTGTGGTCGGCTGTGATCTGGTAGGAGACGGACGGCGCCAGCATGTAGCCATGCCGGAACTGGCCGTCGATGTAGAGGTTGTCGTTATACCAGAAGGCCGCGACCATGCGCGCGTAGGTCTTCGAGTTGAGGACCTTGTTCTCGTCGAAGCTGACGGCGTTGCCGTTGTACTGGGCGAGCTCGACGGTCATGCTCGAGGCGTCGCGGCCAAACGGCGACTTCGTGATCGGGTTCATCTGGCCGCCGGGGCTGCCGCCGGGGACGAGGATGGTGTTCGGCCCCTTGATGATCTCGATGCGCTCGATGTTGTACGGCGCGAGCGACATGCTGTAGCCGTCGGCGCCGGAGATCTCCATGCCATCGATGAACTCGTGGGAGACCGCGAAGCCGCGGATCGTGTAGCGGTCACCGCCGAAGGGCAGCGTGGACTCGGTGATCGGCGTCACGTACTTCGCCGCGTCGAGCATGCGGGCGCCCATCGAGTCGCGGAGCAGCTCGCTGGTGACGACCGAGATCGTCTGCGGAATGTCCTGGATCTCGGTGGCGACGCGCGAGGCCGAAAGCGCCTGGCGCGATTGGTAGGGATTGTCCTTCTTCTCGGAGACTTCGAAGGGCGACAGGACGACGACTTCACTGCTTTCGCCGCTGGCAGGCTGGGCGGCGGCGGGGGCGGCCGCCGCAGTCTGGCCCCAGGAGGGCGCAACTGCCGTCGCAAGGCTGGAACACAACAAGGCTACACGAACAGGGGTTCGGTTCATATGGGGTTGTATCGGGTTTTTATTGGTCGGAGCGGGACCGGGGGGCCCGCACTGCCTCTGCCAGAAATACCGAAGCGCCGCGGAGTAAAGCTGTCGCACCGCTCCGAAACTTGCACAAAACGCTCATTCCGGCGTCCCGTAATTGAGCCTCGTTGACTCGCGCTTTCGCGCTCGGCCGCACAGCGCCTCCTGCTTATCGAACCGTCCGTCCCAAAGGCGCTCGCGCCCCTATCGAATCCGCAGTCCTGTTTCCCCGCATTGCACATCCCTGTGATCCCGCAGCACCCTGCCACCGTTCAGCCCAGCCGCCTCGACCTCGCCGGCGAATGGCGCCTGCACATCCCGGATGCCTCCGCCGCGGCGGACACCCCGCCGCCCCCCGCCGCCTTCACCGCGCACATCGCGCTGCCCGCCACCACGGAGACCGCCGACCTTGGGCCCCTCAACCCCGAGCGCCGCACCGCCGGTCTCACCCCCGTCCGCCGTCTTGTCGGCCCCGTCTGGTACGAGCGCACCTTCACCGTGCCGGAAACATGGCGTGGGCGCGCCGTCCGTCTCCACCTCGAGCGCACCAAGCTCGCCTCCGTCTGGCTCGACGGCCGCCGTGTAGGCGAATGCCGCCTGCTCACCGTCCCGCACGAGCACGACCTCGGCCCGCTCGCGCCGGGCGAGCACACCCTCGACATCCGCGTCGACAACGCCTTCCAGCCCGCGCCGGGCGACAACCACCAGGTCTCCGAGCACACGCAGGGCAACTGGAACGGCTTGCTCGGCCGTCTGGAGCTCCGCGCCCTGTCGCCCGTCCGCATCGAGCACGTCGCCATCGCGGCCGACCTCGCAGCCCGCACGCTCCGCCTGCGCATCCGTCTCTCGGGCACGCCTGCCCTTCCCGCCGCCGGATCCCTCGCCATCGCCGCCGAAAGCTGCAACCACGCCGGCGCACCGCACCGCCCGGCGCCGGTCTCCGTGCCGCTCACACCCGCGATCGCCGCCGCCGGCGAGATCGACGTCGCGCTCCCGCTCGGCGCCGCCGCACGCCTCTGGGACGAATTCTCCCCCGCCCTCTACTGCCTCGCCCTCCACCTCGATACGCCCGCCGGCAGCGATGAGTTCACGCTCACCACCGGCCTGCGCGAGTTCCGCGCCCGCGGCACCCAGTTCGCCATCAACGGCCGAACAACCTTCCTCCGCGGCGAGGTCAACTGCTGCGTCTTCCCGCGCACCGGCCACCCGCCGCTGGATGTCGCCGGCTGGCGCGCCTACTACCGCGTCCTGCTCGACCACGGTCTCAACCACGTCCGCTTCCACAGCTGGACTCCCCCCGACGCCGCCTTCACCGCCGCCGACGAACTCGGGCTCTACGTGCAGGCCGAGCTGCCGTTCTGGGGCGAGTGGAACGACGCGATCCGCACCGCGCTCCTCCCCGAGGGCGAGGCCATCCTTCGCGCCTACGGCCATCACCCGTCGTTCGTCGCGCTCACCCTCGGCAACGAACACCGCGGCGAACGAGCCCCGATGTCCGCGCTCGTCGCCACACTTCGGGCACTCGACCCCGGCCGCCTCTACGCCGAGGGCTCCAACAACTTCCTCACCGCCCCCTCCCAGTCGCCCGCCGACGACTTCTGGGTCACCGCCCGCGTCCCCGATCCGCAACAACCCGGCCGCTTCGCCAACGTCCGCGGTTGCCACGCCACTCAGGACGGTCCCGACGGCCACCTCCAAATCGGAACCGGCGATACGCGCCACGACTACTCCGCCGCCATCGCCGGTGTCCCGATACCGGTGGTGAGCCACGAGATCGGCCAGTTCTCCGTCGCACCCGACTTCGCTGAGATCGCGCGCTACACCGGCGTCTTCGCCGCGCGCAACCTCGAGCACTGGCGAGACCGTTGCGCCGCCGCCGGCCTGTTGGCCGACGCGCCCGCCGCGCACCGCGCTTCCGCCAAGCTCGCCACTCGGCTCTACCGCGAGGAGATCGAGGCCGCGCTGCGCACGCCCGGCTTCGGCGGCTTCCAGCTCCTCGGTCTCCAGGACTTTCCAGGCCAGGGCACCGCACTTGTCGGCCTCTACAACGCGCTGTTCGAATCCAAGGGCGCGCTCACGCCCGCCGAATTCCGCCGTTTCTGCGCACCGCACGTCCTGCTCGCCCGCTTCGACCGCCACACGTGGATCGCCGGGGAGAACTTCAGCGCCGACATCGACCTCGCCCACTTCGGCCCGGCCAACCTGCCGTCAGGTCGGCTGCACTGGTCCGTCGTCTCCATCGAGACCAACACCGCGCTCGTCTGCGGCAACCTCACAGCACCCGCCGCCGTCGCCGGCGGTCTGAACCACTTCGATAGACTGCGGTTCCCGCTCCCGGCCACCACCACGGCCCAGGCTGTCGAGTTGCGGCTTTCTCTCACAGCCGGCGCCGAATCCGTCTCCACCGCGTACCCGCTCTGGCTCTACCCTTCCACGTCAACCTCAGCCCCGGATTCGTCCGCAGCAGCGCCGTTTCAGACCTCAGATCCCGCATCCGCCCAGTCTGCCCTCGCCTCCGGCTCCCGCGTTATCTTCCTGCCCGATGCCGCGCACCCGTTCGCTCATTCACCCGGCGGCGCGTTCATGTCCGATTTCTGGTGCTGGACCATGTTCCACAACAAGCCCGGCACGCTCGGCCTGTTGATCGACAAGGACCACCCCGCCCTCGCCGGATTCCCCACTGCCACGCATTCCGACTGGCAGTGGTTCCACCTCGCGCAAGCCTCGCAGCCGCTCGTGCTCGATTCGCTTCCGCGCGAGCTGCGCCCGATCATCCGCACGATCGACAACTTCGAGCGCTGCCAACGCCTCGGCCTCCTCTTCGAGGCGCAGGTCGGTCCCGGCCGTCTGCTCGTCTGCGGCATCGATCTACCCGCGCTCGCCGCAAAGCACCCCGAGGCCCGCCAACTCCTTGCCAGCCTCCGCGCCTACGCCGCCTCCGATCGTTTCCAACCCGCCGTATCCCTCGATCCCGCCGCCCTCGCCTCCGTCCTCTCGCCCACCTCCTCCATTAGCGCCCATTAGCGGTTCACCATTTCCTCCTCCGCTTCCGGCCTTCGTTCTCCTCGTTCCCTTCTGCCGTCCGTCATCCGTCCTCAGTCGTCCGTCTTCCTCGTTCTCCGTTCTGCATTCTCCGCTCCGCCTTTCCTCCATGACTCCCGTCTCCGTCCGCCGCGAAACCGTCGTCCTGCCCACCTACCGGCCGCAACCCGCCGACAAGAACCCGATGTTCCTCGAGACCCGCGTCTACCAGGGCTCGAGCGGCCGCGTCTACCCGCTGCCCTTCGTCGACCGCATCGCGGAGAAACCGGCGCCACAGCCGTGGGACGCCATCTACCTCGAGAACGAGTACCTCCTCGTGATGCTCCTGCCCGCACTCGGCGGCCGTATCCACCGCATGGTCGACAAGACCAACGGCTACGACGTCATCTACCACCAGCCCGTCATCAAGCCCGCCCTCGTCGGCCTCGCCGGTCCGTGGATCAGCGGCGGCATCGAGTTCAACTGGCCCCAGCACCACCGCCCCTCGACGTTCATGCCCGCCGAGGTCTCCATCGAGGAGGAAACCGACGGCGCCGTCACCGTCTGGCTCGGCGAACACGAGCCGATGAACCGCATGAAGGGCATGCACGGAGTCCGCCTCGCGCCCGGCCCCGCCGTGCTTGAGCTCCGCGCTCGCGTCCCCCACCGCCCCACCGCCACCCCCAGCAGATCCCCCCGAGCAAACCCGTGGCCAGTGAGGGGGCCGGCGCCCAGAAGACGGAAAAGATCCAGACGGCGCGAAGCCCACCGAGCGCCAGCCAGGGAGCGAACAGGATGAACGCGCCCGGTGGTTTGATTTCGATCGAGTCGACGTACGGCAGGCGGCCTGCCAGCAGCAGCCGCGCGTTGTAAACGATCCCTGCAACGTCGAGATTCAGAAACGAGGGGCGCAGTATCCCGTGTAGCTGACCAAGCAGGTGGCAGAGCAGCGTCGCCAGAATCAACCAGATGAGTGGCAACGTGTTCTGGCGTGGGCGAGCCGCAGGAAGCAGGGCCAGCGATGGCCTCCCCACCCTCTCCTGCCGGACGAGCGCCTGCCCGGCAGGGGGGGGGTACGAGTCAAGTCCCGAATCGACGTTGGTCAAAGAGGAGTCCACGTTCGACACGTTGCGCCCGACTCAGGACCGTTCCCAAGCAGCGCCCCGAGAGCGCAAGGCGTTCAGCCAATACCATGGAAACTGGTCGCGTCTACGGGAGCAAGGCGCCGCGACTTGGGCCGATTGCCACGTTGGTCGTGTGGGCGTTTGGCGTGCTCGCAGTCTGGGTCGGGGCCAGACTGCGCGGGATCAGCTCCCTTGGCGGCGCTGATAGGCGGGCGTGTCCCAATCGAGGTCGACTTCGCCCGCTGGGAAGGCAATCCGGTCGCGGATGGCCGGTCCGACGCTCATGTGCGCACCGTGCGTCGAATGCAGCTGCTTTCTGGTTCCAGCGAAGGCGGGTGCGGGTTCTGGTCTGCTCGGCACTGAAGATCGAGGAGCGGCGGCAAAACTTTCCTGCACGACTGAACCACGAGAGGTATTCCGGCGCGTCGCTTGTACGAGTTCCGGCTGAGCCTCGGCTTCCGCCAAGCCGAAACCCGTTGCAATGACGGTCACCTTGATGGCGTCGCCCATGTTCTCGTCGATGCTTGCGCCGAAGATGATGTTGGCATCGTCGTGCGCCTGCTCCTGGACCAGCGACGCCGCCTCCTGGATCTCACGCATCTTCATGTCTGGACCACCGACGACATTGATGAGCACCCCGGTTGCGCCATCCACGGAAATGTCATCGAGCAGCGGCGAAGCGATCGCCTGTTCTGCCGCCAGCCGGGCGCGACCATCGCCCTTGGCCATACCGGTGCCCATGAGCGCGCGCCCCATCGAAGACATCACCGTTCGCACATCGGCGATGTCCACGTTGCCGATGCCGTCCAGCGTGATGAGGTCGCTGATTCCACGCACAGCCTGATACAGAACCTCATCGGCCTTGCGAAACGCTTCGACGAACGTGAGTTCATCATCCGCAAGTGTCATGAGCTTCTCGTTCGGGATCGTGATGAGCGTATCCACGTGCTCCGTCAGCATCTGGATCCCTTGATCGGCTCGCCGCATTCTCTGCTTGCCTTCGAATGAAAACGGCTTCGTCACCACACCCACTGTCAGCGCACCTTCCTCGCGTGCAAGCTGAGCAATGACGGGGGCGGCGCCAGTCCCCGTCCCTCCGCCCATACCGGCGGTGACGAAAACCATGTCAGCACCCGAGATCAGCTCCTTGAGGCGCGTCACGTCTTCGAGCGCTGCCTTACGGCCTCGTTCGGGATCGGCGCCTGCGCCGAGGCCGCGCGTGATCCCCGAACCAATTGCGACCTTTTCCGCAGCAGCGTTCGAGTTCAGGGCCTGCACATCGGTGTTGACGCTGATGAACTCCACCCCCTCGAGGCCAAAGTGAATCATGGTGTTGATGGCATTGCCACCGGACCCACCCACGCCAATCACTTTGATTCGCGCTTGATATTGAGGTGTGTCGTCTGCGAATTCGATCGAAAAACTCATGTTGGGTCCTCCCGGGCGCGATTTCCGTCGCGTCGTCTGAGATTGCACGAGCAATACGGAGCTGCCTCACCGTCTTGCCCAGTATGGGTCTGTTCTTGTGCCTTGCTTGTGTTGAAACCGTTCGAGGAATTGAAACTACGAAGTGTCAAAAAGCTTGTCGGAACCAGTTCCAGAAGCCACCACCCGAGCGCTCCGGGGCATCCACCACTGATTCCAGGGGCGCGCGCGCCAGTATGGCATCCCTTGCCTGTGCATCGACCAGGAGATGTCCTCCATGCCGCAATAGACCAACACCGGTCGAAAACTGTGGACCTTGTACGAGCTGATAGATACCCTCGAGTCCGATGGGAAAGCCCAACCGCACTGGCATTCCCAGGATCTCCTCCGCACACTCCACGACGCCTTCCATGAGAGCGGCGCCACCGGTGAGCACGCAGCCGGAACTGATCTGCTCGAGCAGGCCCGTTTCTTCCATACGACTCCGAACGGCCGCGAAGATTTCTTCCACGCGAGGTTCGACGATATCGCTGAGCAGGCGACGGGCAACCCTGCGCGGCGCGTGACCGCCCACACCAGGCACTTCGATCTCTTCCTCATCCGAGATCATGCGACCGAGCGCGCAACCGTAGTTGCGCTTGAGTCGCTCGGCCTCGGCAACTGGCGTACGTAACCCCGCGGCGATGTCGCTCGTAACGTTATTCCCACCAGCTGGAATGACGGTCACGTAGGCAATTCCGCCGTCGGCATAGAGCACGACATCCGTCGTCCCCCCGCCCATATCGATCACGGCGACGCCAATCTCTTTCTCGTCTTCGCTGACCACCGCATCAGCGCTCGCGAGGGGGTGCCGCACGACACCTGCAACATTGAGCCCGCCGCGCTCCACGCACCGCGCTCCGGGCTGCACGCACGAAGTGGCAGCCGGGATCAAGTTGACGCGCGCCTGCAGACGAACGCCGCTCATCCCGATGGGGTCGCGAATCCCGTCCTGGTTGTCCACCACGTACTCGCGCGGAAGTGCGTGAAGAATGGTTCTATCGGCGTCAATCGGGATTGCCCTCGCACCCTCGAGCACTCGCTCGAGATCCGCACGCCGCACCTCCCGCCCGGAGATGGCGCAGATCCCGTCCGATGGTTGACTACGGACGTGACTCCCAGCAACCCCAACGTATACCGTCGTGATCTCGACGCCGGCCATGGTTTGCGCAGCTTCGACTGCGTCGCGGATGGCCCGAACGGTCCATTCGATGTTGCTCACGCCCCCCTTCCGAAGGCCCCGGCAGGGGACGTTGCCC
>CAZXHR010000149.1:0-1448 GCA_964640465.1 uncultured Opitutaceae bacterium | reverse complement strand
GTCGATCTCGCCAACCACGGCAGTCACCTTGGTGCTGCCCAGGTCCAATCCGACGACGATCTCGGAATTCGTGGAAGTCGGCTTAGTCATGATCGTTCCGTAGGGTTCGCTTCGAGAGTCTCCGCTAGGCGCGGTCGAGCAGCGACGCTGCCATGGGCGGTATGGGAAGGCCAACTTTCGCGCGTTTCCATGCAAGCTCCCCACCTCAGTTCAGCCGCACGACGACCCGATTCGGGTTGGCCCGGTTATCCATGAACACGAGGGCGGGACTCGAACGTTGCGACTGCAGCCGCCCCAATACACGCTCGGCCATCGCGAACTTCTTGGACCAAGGGCCTAGACCCAAGTAAAGGGTGACGCCTTTGTGCCCGATCGTCAGGATCGCTTCACCAGCCGGGGTAAGGTGAACTTCTTGAACCTTATAGGCCTTCGAAAGGCGGCTCCGTGCATAGTGACTCAGCACGTCCAGAGCCACCGATATCCGCTGCCGATAAAGTACCGTGTCACGGGGCCCATCCTCCACCGCAACCCCCGTTATCAGAGGCAGATCACTCGGGTCATCTGGAGTCGCCGTCTTGAAAGGTTCCCCCTGGCGCGTAACTAGTTAGAGCTGCCCCTAACGGTGTGCCAACGCCGAAGCTTCCCGCTCCTGCAGTTCGATCGCAATCGTGGATGGGAGGTGCCGCGTGATGCGGACCTGCGACAACCAGGGGTTTGCGAGCAGTCGCTCGCGAGCCTTCGCCAAGTCCAGTCTGAATAGGTTGTCGCCCAACCTGATGCCAGACTCACGCAGGACCTGGTCCTTGGTGACCCGCACGTCACCCTCGAGCTGCACGTCACGGATGGCGAATCGGGCCGAGGTCGTGGCGTAGTGGGACGCGCCCCAAGTCAGTCCGATCGCGCTCCCAAGCACGACGACCAGGCTCCAAACGACTTTTAGTGCCGCAAAAACCCAGGAACGCTTCCGCGGGCGTGAGGTGACGGTCGAATGCTCGTCGCCGCCTCTCGGGTCGGCCATTGCCCTGCCCGCACCCCGATGCTCTGGGACCCTAACGACTCTATTGGATCGCGCCCTGGAGTCTCGCATCATGAACGTGTCTCCGACGAAAGCGAACGCAGGACCGCCTGCTGTTGCACCAGGCGGAGTACCTTGTTCACGTCTCCTGCACCGAGCGCCACGATGACGTCGCCCGGCCGGAGATCACCGGCGAGAGTCTCGGCTACTACGGTTAGGTCGTCAAAATAACGGACATTGTGATGGCCGTGGATCGCAATGGCCTCCGCCAGCCCTTCGGCGGTAACGCCGTCGATCGGACGCTCACCTGCCGCGTAAACCGGCACGACCAGGAGCTCGTCGCAATCGTTGAACGCCCGGGCAAACTCGTCGAAAAGGTTCTGGGTTCGGGTATAGCGGTGCGGCGGAAAAACGGCGCTGACCCGGCCGTGAT
>CAZXHR010000148.1:0-11044 GCA_964640465.1 uncultured Opitutaceae bacterium | reverse complement strand
CTTCGATCCAAACTGGTCTCCCAACCCTGCCGCTTGAAAAAGATCGGATCTACCTCGATCACACATTCCCCGTGGTGTGGCTTGTGCCGCGCCCCGCCCCGCACTCCGTCCTTGGTTTTTCCGCCGCGCCGCCGTTTGATCGCCGCAACTCCGCCGGCATGCTCCGCTTCGTCCTCCGTCGCCTGCTCGAAACCATCCCCGTGATGCTCCTCATCGTCACGGCGGCGTTCTTCATGGTCCGCTTCGTGCCGGGCGGCCCGTTCCTCGGCGAGAAATCCCTGCCGCCCGAGGTGCAGAAGAACCTCGAGGCCCACTACGGCCTCGATCGCCCGCTTTGGCGCCAGTACGTCGGCTACCTCGGCGACCTCTGCCCGAAGCGCGTCCTCCCGCACCGCCTCTTCGCCGACACCGACCGCGCCGGCCGCTGGGACTTCGACCTGAAGGTGGCCTTCGGCGTCGATTTCGGTCCATCCCTCAAATACGCCAACCGCACCGTCAACGAGATCGTCGCCGGCGCGCTGCCCTACTCGCTCGAGCTCGGCACTTGGTCGCTGCTCGTTGCCCTCGCGCTAGGCATCCCGCTGGGCGTGCTCGCCGCCGTGCGCCGCAACACCTGGCTCGACTACCTCTGCAGCGGCGTGTCGCTCTTCGGCATCTGCGTGCCGACCTTCGTCCTCGGCCCGCTCCTCGTCCTGGTATTCGCGATCCACTTCCAGCGCTTCAACGCCGCCGGCTGGGACGAGCCGCTCGACCGCGTCCTGCCCGCGCTCACGCTCGGACTGGTCTACGCCGCCGTGATCGCCCGGCTCACACGCGGCGGCATGCTCGAGGTGCTCGGTCAGGACTTCATCCGCACCGCGCGCGCCAAGGGCGCCTCCGAGTTGCGCATCGTCCTGCGCCACGCCCTGCGCGGCGGGCTGCTGCCGGTGATCTCCTACCTCGGGCCGGCCACGGCGGGCATCCTCACCGGCTCGTTCGTGATCGAGCGCATCTTCCAGATCCCCGGGCTCGGCCGCGAGTTCGTCAACTCCGCCTTCAACCGCGACTACACCCTGGTGGCCGGCACCGTCGTCCTCTACGCCGGCGCCATCGTCTTCTTCAACCTCGTCGTCGACGTCGTCCAGATCTGGCTCAACCCAAAGCTCCGTTTCGACGACTGAACCCGCCACACCGGAACTGACGACAGAAGATAACGAAGGAAACGAAGAGCCAACCGCCTACCTGCTCACCCCTTCACTCACCGAAGCCCATCCCTCGCCGAATCCGCCGTCCTTCTTTGTTCTCTTCGTTCCCATCTGTCGCCTCCTCCGAGCTCCGCACCTCCGCCCAATCGCAAATCGGCAATCCAAAATCGTAAATCTTCCATGCTCCGCATCTCGCCCTCACCCGACCGCCTACCCCAGCCCGCGCCGCTCGACGCCGCGGAGGCCGGCTCGTCGCTCGGGCGCGACGCGTGGCGCCGCCTGCGGAAGAACAAGCTCGCCGTCGCCTCCGGCCTCTTCCTGCTCCTGCTCGTCGCCGCCGTCCTGATCCTTCCCGGACTGCTCGGGCTCTCCTACTCCGAGCAGATCTACGGGCAGTTCCAGCCGCCGAGTCTGAGCGCGCACCACTGGTTCGGCACCGACCTGCTCGGGCACGATGTCTTCGCACGCGTTCTCTTCGGCTGCCGCATCTCGCTCGCCGTGGCGCTGGCCGCCACCGTCGTCTCGCTGGTCATCGGCGTGAGCTGGGGCGCCATCGCGGGCTACGCGGGCGGCAAGACCGACACCGTGATGATGCGCATCGTCGACATCATCTATTCGCTGCCGTTCACCCTCTTCGTCATCCTCCTGCTCGTGTTCGCCGACAGCCTCGCCAAACGCTTCCAACTCGGCCCGACGTGGAACGTCCTCGTGCTCTTCATCGCCATCGGCGCCGTGGAGTGGCTCACGATGGCGCGCATCGTCCGCAGCCAAGTGCAATCGCTCAAGCGCATGGAGTTCGTCGAGGCCGCCCGCTCGCTCGGGCTGAGCCACGGCCGGATCGTCTTCCGCCACCTCCTGCCCAATCTCCTCGGGCCGGTGATCGTCTACACGACGCTCACCATCCCCGGCGTGATGCTGCTGGAGGCGTTCCTGAGCTTCCTCGGCCTCGGCGTGAAACCGCCGATGAGCTCGCTGGGCACGCTCATCTACGACGGCCAGCTCGAGGTCGAGACGCACCTCTGGCTGCTCGCCTGCCCCGGCGCCGTGTTCTCGCTCACGTTGCTCGCCCTGAATTTTCTGGGAGACGGCTTGCGCGACGCCCTAGATGTGCGAGCCTCGGCCGACTAACGCCCTCTCGTATCCGCTCCGTCCGCCGCCCGAAATGTTCTCCCGCTTCCGTCCCTATTTCCGCTACCTGCAACCCGTCCGCGGGAAATTCATCGCCGCCCTCGTGCTCGGCGTGGTCTGCGGCGGTGCAAGCGGTGCCGGCATCCCCGCGCTCATCAAGTACGTCTTCCAGCCGTTCTTCGAGGCCTCCGGCGCGGAACGCCTCAGCAACGCCGCCCTGGCCGGCATGCTCGCCGCGATCCCGATCGTCGTCGGTATCCGTTGTCTGGCTCTGTTTCTCAACACCTACCTCGTCGCCTACTGCGGCACCGTCGTCCTCGAAGGCCTCCGCCGCGATCTCTTCGCCAAGTTCCAGCGCCTCCCGCTCGGCTTCTTCCAGAAGGCGCGCAGCGGCGATCTCCTCGCCCGCGGTGTCTCCGACACCCAGCAGGCGCAGCAGACGCTCCTCACCGCCGCCAACGACATGGTCGTGCTGCCCGTCACCTTCCTGGGCGCGATCAGCTACATCATCTACATCGCCTGCACCGTCCCGGGCGCCAGCCTCTTCCTGCTCGGCCTCGGCGTCATCCCGGTCTGCGTGCTGCCCATCCGTGTCATCGGCCGCAACCTCTACAAGCGCGCCCAGCAGGCCTTCACCGCCGGCGGCGATGTCTCCGAGCTGCTCCGCGAGAACCTCTCCGCCGCCCGCGAAGTCCGCGCCTTCGGCCTCGAGAAGCACGAGAACGAGCGCTTCGCCGCCGGCGTGCGCCGCTTCTTCACCCTGCAGATGAAGGTCAACAAGTACGCCTTCGCGATCTCCCCGATGGTCGAGTTCATCACCGCCTTCGGCATCGCCGGCGCCCTCTTCATGGCCTACCGCGCGCAGACGCCCTGGAACAGCGTCTTCTCCATGATCACGGCGTTGTACTTCTGCTACGACCCGATGCGCCGCATGGGCAAGCTCCAGGGCGAGTTCACCCGCGGCGCCGCCGCCCTCGACCGCATCGAGCAGGTCCTCCACGAGCCCGAACCCATCGCCGACCCCGTCACGCCGAAGACCCTCGGCCAGGCCCGCGGCGAGATCGAGTTCCGCGGCGTCACCTTCACCTACGGCGGCGACAAGCCCGAAGATACCGTACTGCGCGACGTCTCCGTGCACATCCCGGCCGACTCCGTCGTCGCCCTCGTCGGCCCCAGCGGCGCCGGCAAAAGCACCTTCGCCAACCTCGTTCCGCGTTTCTACGACGCCTCCGCCGGCACCGTCCTCGTCGACGGCATCGACGTACGCGACCTGCGCCAAGCCGATCTGCGCGCAAACATCGCCGTCGTCAGCCAGGACTCGTTCCTCTTCAACGACACCATCTACAACAACCTCCTGCTCGGGCGCGCTGATGCCACCCGCGCCGAGGTCGAGCAGGCCGCGCGCGACGCCTACGCCCACGACTTCATCGCTGCCTTCCCGCAGGGCTACGACACCGTGGTCGGAGAGCGCGGCGCCACCCTCTCCGGCGGCCAGCGCCAACGCATCGCCCTCGCCCGCGCCTTCCTGCGCAACGCCCCCATCCTCGTCCTCGACGAGGCGACCTCCGCCCTCGATAGCGAGAGCGAGTCGATGATCCAGAAGGCGCTCCAAAAGCTCGTCGTCGGCAAGACCGTGCTGATGATCGCTCACCGTTTCAGCACTCTGCGCGACGCCAACCTCGTCCTCGTTTTCGACCGCGGCCAGATCGTCGCCCGCGGCCCGCACGCCGAAGTCTACCGCACCAGCCCGCTCTACCGCGGCCTCTACGACCAGCAGCAGATCGCCTGAATCGGGCGCTCCCCGTAGCTGGACGACGAAGTCGTTCAGCTTCCGCCCCGCCGCCGAACGGCCCACCTCAATCCCATCGATGCCCGAAGCCCAAGAGTTCTCCCGCGAGATCGAGAATCTCATCGCCTCGTTTCGCGGCCTGCCCAACGACGGCTCGCGCTCCAAACGCCGCCACGAGCAGCCCCTCGGCGACGCCATCGACAAGCTTCTCCAGAAGTACAAGGTCGGCATCGACGCGCCCGACCACACCATCCGCACACACTGGGCCGAGATCGTCGGCAGCGCCAACGCCGCCTACAGCCACCCGGTGAAGATCGACACGAAGAACAAGCTCCTCGTTCTCGTCTCTCACGCCGTCGTCCGCGACGAGCTGCGCATCCTCGAGCCCGTCGTGCTCCAGCGGATCCGTCAGCTCAACGGCTGCGCCAAGGTCGCCGGGCTCACCCTCCGCGCCGGCTGAGCGATCCGGCGACCGGTCTCGCTCCGAATCCCAGCCCGTACCGGTACCGCACGCGGGCTTTGCCGCACGATCGTGCCGGACGCGCCGGGCGCCCCGCCGCAGCCGGTCTCGTCCACGTGCACGAACCCTCCCCAACCTGCCTCGGGAAATAGCCTTGAGCGCCCCCTCGCTCCCCGCGATTTTCCCCACCCCCGCATGAAGATCCTGATGGTCACCCCCGAGCTGGACCCCTTCGTCAAAGTTGGCGGTCTGGGCGACATGGTTGGCGCGCTCGCCAAACAGCTCACCCGCATGGGCCACGACGTCCGCTGTATCGTCCCGCTCTACGGCTCCGTCAAACGCCTCGGCACCTGGGAAGCCCGCGCGCAGCCGCTCGGCGCCGATCTCGCCGGCGGCCCCGAGTTCGCCCGCGTATGGGAAACCGGCATCCCCGGCTCCGAGGCGAAGGGCTACATCAGCGAGCACGAGCGCTTCTTCGGCCGCCCCGAGGTCTACTCCAACGCCGCCGGCAGCTTCCCCGACAACGACAAGCGCTTCATCTTCCTCGGCCGCGCCGCCCTCAACCTCTGCCTCCAGCTCGGCTGGACTCCGGATGCGATCCATTGCCACGACTGGACCTGCGGCTTCGTCCCCGTCTGGCTCAACACCACCGACCGCAACGGTCCCCTCGGCCGCTGCGCCACCGTCTTCACCATCCATAATCTGGAGCACCAGGGCTACTGCCACAAACACGCCCTCGCCTACGCCAAGCTCCCCGAGTGGCTCTTCTCCCCCGACAACGCCGAGGCCTGCGGCGCCGTGAACCTGATGAAGGCCGGCCTCTACCACAGCACGAAGATCACCACCGTCAGCCCCACCTACGCCCGCGAGATCCAGACCCCCGCCTTCGGCTTCGGCCTCGACCACGTCCTGCGTTTCCGCGCCGGCGACCTCATCGGCATCCTCAACGGCATCGACACCGAGGCCTGGGATCCCGCCACCGACCCGCACCTGCCCGCCTCCTTCGACCTCTCCGACATCGACTCCGGCAAGGCCGCCTGCAAGGCAGCCCTCCAGCGCGAACTCGGCCTCGACGTCGACCCGCGCAAGCCCGTCTTCGGCGTCGTATCCCGCCTCTTCCGCCAGAAAGGCCTCGACCTGCTCTGCGAGGTGCTCCCCGCCATCGTCACCAACATGCAGGCACAGTTCGCGATCCTCGGCACCGGCGACGCCGACCTCGAGGACGACCTCCGCCAGGCCGCCTGGGAGTTTCCCGGCCGCGTCGGTCTCAAGCTCGCCTTCGACAACCGCCTCGCCCACCTCATCCAGGCCGGCGCCGACTGCTTCGTCATGCCCAGCCGCACCGAGACCTGCGGCCTCACCCTTTTGAACGCCCTGCGCTACGGCACGCTCCCCGTCGCCCGCGCCACCGGCGGCCTCGTCGACACCATCGAGCAGTACCGCGAAGGCACCGGCAAGGGCACCGGTTTCCTCTTCGAGCACGCCGACCAGAACGCCGTCTACCACACCATCGGCTGGGCCAACGCCACCTATTACGACCGCCCCGAGGAGTTCGCCACCCTCCGTGCCAACGCCATGGCCCGCGACTTCTCCTGGCCCCACTCCGCCGAACGCTACGCCCAGGTCTACGGCTGGGCTCGCGAGGCCCGACTGTCCGGTTTCGCCAAAGCCGCCACGCCGTAACCCGCCCGTTTTTCTCCATCTCGCCCGCCGAGACCGCGCACCCACGCGGTAGCTTCAGGTTTCCCGGGTTCAACAACTCAACCCAAAACCTCCGCTGGGCCTTTCCGCCGGCGCCACTTGCGCGCGCCGGTATCCGGCCTAGTCTTCCGCTGTCCGCCCCCATGAAGACCCCTATCTCAGCGCTCCTCGCGCAAAAGGGCTCCACCGTATACACCGTCCGCGAACCCGCGACGGCGCAGGATGCCGCCAACGACATGGTCACGCACAACATCGGCTGCGTGCTCGTCGTCGACGACAGCCGCGTTCTTGGCGTCTTCACCGAACGCGACCTCCTCACCCGAGTCGTCGTCCCCGGCCTCGATCCCCGCATCACTCCCGTCACCCGCGTGATGTCGCCCCTGCGCTACACCGTCGACCCCTCCGCCCCCCTCGAGAAGGCGATGGCGCTCATCTCCGAAAAACGCACCCGCCACCTTCCCGTCCTCGACGACGGCAAGCTCGTCGGCCTCATCTCCATCGGCGACATCAACAAGTGGGTCGTCGAGCGGCTCCAGTACGAGGCCGCGTCGCTGCGCAGCTACATCTCCGGCGAGTACCCAAGTTGACCGCACGCCCGCTGTGTGGTCGCGCCCGGCCCGACGTTTTCCCGCTCTCCCAGCAGAACCGTAACCCCGCGCGCCGGCGCAACCCGCGCCGCGCCCCAACCACCAGCTCATCGTGAACAAGAAAGAACTCGTCGACTCGATCATCCGCCAGATCGCCTCCGAGATGGAGCTCATCGCCAGCACGGCCAAGTCCGCCTTCGATGAGGCGACCCACGATGAGGAACTGCACAAGAACCAGTTCGAGACCCCCGGTCTCGAGACCTCCGTGCTCGCCGAGGGTCAGGTGAAGGTCGCCGCCGAGCTGCGCGAGGCCTTCGACGCGTTCAAAGAGCTTACGCCACACGACTTCGCCCCCACCGAAGCCATCGCCCTCGGCGCCCTCGTCGAAGCCGAGATCGGCGACGAGAAAAGCCTCTACTTCGTCGGCCCAAAGGGCGGCGGGCTCGAGATCGAGATCGAGCACGCCACCATCTACGTCATCACCCCCCACTCGCCCCTCGGCGCGAAGATGCTCGGCCATCGCGCCGGCGATGTCCTGCCCTCGCCCACCGGCCGCCGGCCCATCCGCATCGTCTCCGTCCGGTAGCGCAAACCGAGCCGTCGGCCCCTCGCGTCTGGCGTGGCCACGCCAGCATAGCGGCGCTGTCTTGCAGCCCCCGTTCCGCACCGGAAGCGCCGAACCCCAAGTCGGCATTCGTCTCCAACCGCAGCATCAGCCCGCGCGCAGCTCGGGATGCGCTGCGGCATACTCCGAGGCATAGTTCTGAAACCCAGCCTTCAGCTTCCAGACCAGCGAGAGGTCGTCCAAGGCGAAACGGTGCTTGTCGATCGACGACACGGGAACGAGATCGTTCGTCGTTGAGGCGAGGAAACAGCCGTCGAAGAAACGGAAGTCGTCCGGTGTCACCGGCTCCTCCAGCGCAACAACGCCTAAGCGGGCGGCGATGCGATCGAGCAGCAGTCCGCGCGTGATACCGGCAAGCAGGCCGTCGGTCAGGGGCGGGGTGACGATCGTGTGCTTGCGGACGAAGAAGACATTGGCGACCGCCGCCTCGGTCACGCAGCCGGCGTGGTTGAGGATGATGGTCTCGTCGGCCCCGCGCTGCCGCGCCTCGCGCAGGCAGAGGATATTGTTGAGATAATTGCCCGTCTTCCACGCCGGATCGAGGGAGTCGCGGGGGTTGCGGCGAAGCTCCTGCGCGACCGAAAGCATAAAGCCAGCGCGAAGCTTCTCGCTCGGGATCGTGCGCAACCGCTGCGCCAGCACGAGATACGTCGGTGAATCGGCCAGCGCGGGATCCAGCCCGAGCGGCCCACCGCCACGGGAAAACTGCGCGCGGACATGCATCGGCCCGACATGCCCAGAGCGCTCGATGAAGGCGACGGCGGTGCGCCGAAGCTGCTCGGCGAGCTCGGCCCTGCCGAGGGGCAATGCAATCCCAAGCGCCCGTGCCGATCGCTCGAGGCGGAGCCAGTGCTCGTCGAAGGCGAAGACCGCACCGTCATACGTCCGCCAGACCTCGTAGACGCTGTCGCCATAGAGGAAGCCACGGTCGTTCGCAGGAAAGCTCGGCTCGCGAGCGTCATGTAGGCGCCCGTTCGTGTTCGCCTGGATATAGGGGCTCTCCATGGGGTATCGGGGTGCGCGAAGTTTCCGCCTCTGTCGCAGGGTAACAACAAAAAAGCCCCCGCCCTGCCGGCGGAGGCGAATCCTGTACGCCAGAACCGCGCGCTACCTCACTTCTTGGTGACCAGACCCAGCTTCTTCTTGATGTTGCCGACACTCGGGAGGGAGACGCCGGTGGCCGCCGCGATCTCGGCACCAGTCTTGCCGGCTTCTACAAGCGATTTCACCTGAGCCTCGATCTCCGGCGTGATCTTCACGCGAGGCTTGCGGCCGGCGGAGGGCTTTTCGCCTGCCGGCTTCGAGGCCTTGCTGGACTTCCGGCCGGGTTTGCTGTCAACGGCCTTGCGAACTGCAGCGATGAACTCCTCCGCCGAAGCGAAGCCATACTGGGCCGGCAGCTTTGCCAGCTGGACAAACAGCTCGCGTTCGAGGTCCGCAAGCCGTGTTTTATATACAGCGATCTTCTTCAGTGTGTCTTGGGCCATGGTAAATCGAGAAGACGCCAGCGATTTGTATCGAATATTAAACCGCTATAGCAGGACGCCTCAAATAGAAGATATGCTATTTCCGGCTGTATAGTCAAGGACTCCTTGCGATGTATATTCAATCTCGCCACAGTACGCCGCCCCGTTCCGCCAAACGCCCCCGGAGCGCACCCACGGAATCCCGTCTTGACTCACCCCGTGCCGGCCGGAAGCTCGGCCCCTCTTTTTTCAACACACATCATGAGCCAACAACACCGCACCGTCGCCAAACGCGCCCGCCGCAAGGCCTATCTGAAACGCAAGAAGGAAGCCTCCAAGAAACAGCGCTCCTCGAAGAAGTAAGGTAACCGCGCCCCAGGGCGCGGTTTCTTGTTTATACGACAGTACCACGCGTCGCCATTGGTCTTCCGCGGCACAACCGCTTACTGGAGCAACCATCCCCTTCGCCGTTCTGTCAGACGATGATCACGGTAAGTCTCATCTCGCTCGGCTGTGCCAAGAACTTGGTCGATTCCGAAATCATGGTCGGCCATCTCCTCGCAGCCGGCATGCGCGTCATCCCGGATGCGGCCAAGGCCGATGCAGTCGTCGTCAACACCTGCTCTTTCATCGGCGACGCCAAGGAGGAGAGCATCCAAGCCATCCTTGAGGTCGACGAGCGGCGCAAGCTGCACAAACGCCGTCGCGAGCAAAAACTCATCGTCGCCGGTTGCATGGCCCAGCGTTTCGCCAAGGAGCTCGCCGCCGAGATGCCCGAGGTGGACGCCTTCATCGGCCTCGACCAGGTGCCCAAAGTCGCCGAGATCATCGAACGGCTCTGCGCTCACCACCGTACCGAAGGTGAGTTGCCCCTCACCGACGTCAGTCGCCGCTCCATCTATATTCCCGACTACGACACGCCGCGTTTCCGTCTCACACCGAAACACACGGCGTACATCAAGATCGCCGAAGGCTGCAACCACACCTGCACCTTCTGCGCGATCCCGCAGATCCGCGGCCGACACCGCAGCCGCACGATCGACTCCATCGTGCGCGAAGCGCGCCGGCTCGTCGCCGACGGCGTGAAGGAGCTGAACCTGATTTCCCAGGACACCACCTACTTCGGCATGGACCGCTGGGCGTCCAAGGCGGGCCCCCGCGCGAAGGTCGACTCCTCCCGCGGCGACACCGTGGCCGCGCTCCTGCGCGAACTCGATTCCATCGAGGGCGACTTCTGGATCCGGCTGCTCTACACACATCCGGCGCACTGGAGCGACGAGCTCGTCCGGACCATAGCCGGCTCCCGGAAGATCGCCCGCTATGTCGACATCCCCCTCCAGCACATCTCCGACCACATGTTGGGGGAGATGCAGCGGGAAACATCGTCGCTACACATACGAGACACAATCCGCGCCATCCGCGCCGGCATCCCTGGAGTCACGCTCCGCACCACTTTCATCGTCGGATTCCCCGGCGAGACCGAGGCCGACTTCGCGGAGCTGCTCGACTTCATCCGCGAAACTCGCTTCGAGCGCCTCGGCGTCTTCCGCTACTCGCCGGAGGAGGGCACGCGTGCCGCCAAGCGCGATGACCAGTTGTCCAAGAGCGTCAAGGACGCGCGCTGGCACGCCGCCATGGCGCTCCAGCAGGGGATCGCGCGAGAGATCGGCGAGGGCCGCGCCGGCAAGACGTTGCGCGTCCTCGTCGAGTCGCCCGGCATCGCCCGCGCCGAGGGCGATGCGCCCGACATCGACGGTCGTGTCTACGTTTCAAAGACGCTTACCGCCGGCCAGTTCGCCGAGGTGACGGTGAACGGCGTGAGAGGTTACGACCTGCTCGCGCTGCCCCGGGGAGAACACCCCGCCCGCCCCGTCGCGCCGAAGCAGGCGCGCTGATTTTTTGCGCCGCCGCGGTTTACTTTCATCCAGAGCGGCCGATATTTCCTTTCGGAAAAACCTCCCGGACAGCAGTCAAACTCGGCAACCAACACTGGAAAGGAAACCCAAGCGGCTCCATTACCCACCTCACCATGAGGGCCACATCTACGGCTCCCGGAGACACCCGCTCGATCAAACTTCCAGACTGTTAGCCACCGAGATTAGTT
>CAZXHR010000147.1:0-11067 GCA_964640465.1 uncultured Opitutaceae bacterium | reverse complement strand
CGCCCAAACTGGACGCCAGAGACACAACTCGCCGGGAAGTACGACGGATCGGAGCCCGCCCGGCTCGCCGCAGCTCAGGATGCGACAACAGGGTAGCTGCCGAGCCACTTCACCATCGGGCAGAACTTCTTCAGCTCCGCCACAGCCTCCTTCATCTTGGGGTCTTCGTAGTGCCCGGCGACGTCGATGAAGAAGTAGTAGTCCCACGCGCGCTTCTTGGTCGGCCGCGATTCGACCTTGGTGAGGTTCAGCCCGCGCTCGGAGAACGGCGAGAGCATCCGCAGCAACGAACCGGAGTGCGAGGCCTCGTCGCCCAGCGAGATCAGGAAAGTGCTCATGTCGCGGCCCGGGCCGCCGGAACCAGAAGGCTGTCGGCCAATGACAAAGAAACGCGTCGTATTGCCGCGCACGTCCTCGATGTCGCGGGCAAGGATCGGAACCTGGTGGTAGTTAGCCGCCAGTTCGTTCGCCACGGCAGCAGCACCGGGTTCTTCCTTCGCGATCTGCACAGCGCGAGCCGTGCTCGGTGCATCGCACGGCAGCGCAGTGGGCAGATGGCGCTGGAGCCAGTGGCGGCACTGCGCGAGCGCCTGGTCCTTCGAATAAACCTTGGTGATCTTCTCCAGCGGCTCGGCCGAGATCAGGCAGTAGGAAATCTCCAGATAGCTTTGCGCGACGACCTTCAGCTCCGTGTCGACGAACAGGTCGAGCGCGTCGCGCACGGCGCCATCGGTGGAGTTCTCCACCGGCACCACACCGTAGTCGGCTTCCCCTTTATCGACCGCCGCGAAGATGTCGGGAAACGACGCCATCGGCTGGTACTCGACGCTCGCGCCGAACTTCTGCAGCGCCGCTTGGTGGCTGTTCGTCGCCTCCGGCCCGAGGTACGCAATCTTGAGCGGCTGCTCGAGCGCGATCGCCGCCGACATGATCTCGCGATAAATCGCACGCAACGCCGGCTCGCTGATCGGTCCGCGGTTCTGCTCGCAGACCTTCCGAAAAACCGCCTCCTCACGCTCGGCCACGTAGATCGGCCCGCCCTTCTCGCGCTTCATCCGTCCGATGGCGGCGGCGAGCGAGAGGCGTTGGTTGAGCGCGTCGACGATCTGGCGGTCGAGCGTATCGATCTGCTGGCGGCAATCGTCGATGTTCATGGCGGCGGGGGTAACTCAGTTGGCCAGCGGATTCTCCGGAGCCGGCTCCTCCATCGCGGGAGGCTCGGCAGGCGGCTCCGGTACAGCCAGAGCAGGCGCGGACTCCGAGGCCTCAGCAGGCTCCGTCACAGCGGGAGCGGACTCGGCGGCAGGCTCGGACTTCGCCGCAGACAGCTCCTCGACCGGTTCCTCGGCCGGATCGAGCGGAAGCTCGCCGGTCTCCAAGCCGACCTCCTTGTCCCCGACCGCCTCCTGGTTCTGAGCCTGGCTGAGCCACTCGTCGATCTGGCGGTTCGAAAGCACGTCGGAGGCCGGCAGCTCCGCCAGCGACTTGATCCCGACGAACTCCAGAAATTCGTCCGTGGTGCCGAACTGAATCGGGCGGCCCGGCAGCTCCGCGCGACCGGCCACATAGATGAGCCCGCGCTCCAGCAGCTTGTTCACGCCGGCCTCGGCCGACACGCCGCGGATCGTCTCGATCTCGCCGCGAGTCACCGGCTGGCGGTACGCGATCACCGCCAGAGTCTCCAGCGCGGCCTGACTCAGGCGCACCGGCGGCGGCTCGTCGCGCAACAACCGCACCCAGCGCGCCGCCTTCGGGTTGGTGACAAGCCGGTAGCCGTTGCTGCCCTCGATAAGATAGAAAACCTCGTCGCGCGCCTTCAGGTCGGCCGCGATGGCGTCCATCGCCTCGCGGATCTGCGTGGCAGTGATGAGCGACGGCACCTCTTGGTAATACTCGGGATCGGTCTCGGCCGCGCTCAAACCCAGCGGCACATCCGCGGCGGCATCGACCGGCATTGAGGACTCGGTCCCCAGCACCCCCTCGACGACAGGCATGCCCTCGACCACCGCCACGGGCTCGGCAGGCGTTTCGCCCGGCTCGGCACCCTCGACTGCAGGCTGGGGCTCCGCAGAGACCTCGGCCGCGGGCTCTCCCGTGGGCGCCTCCGGCTTCATCTTGGCCAAAAGATCCGCCTCCTGCGCGTGGAAACGTGTGAGGGTATCCTGAATTTCCTTGATCGTGAGGGGACCGCTCGAGGCAAACAGCAGCGCGCGGAGTACTTTCTGGAGGTTGAATGCCATGCGATACGGAAGCAGTGGGGCGAGCGCAGGTGTTTGGGTCATGCCGGCCCTGCCGGCAACGCATTTGTTTGCCCGAAACACCCGCGGGCCCGCGTCGCCGGGAATTTGCACACGGCAGCGCACATTCGCCTCGCTTCGCCCCCGCGCCGCACCAAGCTCGCGCCCCTCGCCTGCCGCATGCCGCAGTTCTGCTTCATCTTCAACCCGCACTCCGGCCTCAACCGCAGGCGCCCGCAGTTCCTCGTCAATTTGCGCGCCCGCATCGCCGCGCTTGGTCTCGACGCCGAATTCCGCTCCACCGAGCGCCCCCACCACGCCACCGAGCTCGCGCGCGACGCCGCCACGCGCGGCATCCCACGCATCGTCGCCGTCGGCGGCGACGGTACCCTCAACGAAGTCGGCTGCGGCGTCGTCGGCACAGCCTCCGCCCTCGGCCTGATCCCCTGCGGTTCGGGCGACGGCCTCGGTCGCCACCTCGGCGTCCACGGCTCGGTCGAACACGCCCTGCACATCGTGCGCGACGGCCGCATCCGTGAGATCGACACCGGCATCGCCGCCGGCCACCGTTTCTTCAACGCCATTGGCCTCGGCTTCGACGCCGAGATCGCCCGCCGTTTCAACAGCCTCCCCAGCCGCGGCTTCGCCACCTACCTGCGCACCGGCTGGAACACCTTCTTCGGCTACCGGCCGGAAACGTACACCATCCGGACCGCCTCCGGGATCGCGACCACGCGAGAGGCCTTCCTCATCACCGTAGCCAACTCCGACCAGTTCGGTAACAACGCCCGTATCGCCCCTGCCGCCAAGGTCGACGACGGTCAGCTCGATCTCGTCGCCGTGCCGCAACTGCACGTCTGCCGCGCGCTTCAGTTCGCGGTCCGCATCTTCGTCGGCGACGCCCGCCGCCAACCCGGCGTGCTCACGCTCGCCGACACCGCCTTCACCATCGAGCGTCCCGCCCCCGGCGTGATCCATGTCGACGGCGAGACGCGCGAAGCCGGCGCCACCGTCGAGATTCGCATCGAGCCTCGCAGCCTCCGTTTCCTAGTCCCGGCATGACCGACCGCCGCCGGGCCTCCGGAGACGCGGTCCCGTTCAGATCTCGTCGTTGTAGAGCTGCTCGTAGCGGCGCGCGGCGGTGGTCCAGCCGAAGTCGCGGCGCATGCCCCGGTCCGCCATCTCCCGCATTTTCTCGGGCTGGCGGTGGAGAAGCAGCGCACGTTGCAGCGCCCAGGAGATGCCCTGTTCGCTCGGCGTGAAAAGCAGTCCCGAGCCCTCCTCCGCATTCTCCTCGGCGTCGACGACGGTGTCGACCAACCCGCCCACGCGGCTGCACAGCGGGATCGTGCCGTAGCGCTGCGAATACATCTGGTTGAGCCCGCACGGCTCGAAAATCGAGGGCATCAGGAAGAAGTCCGCGCCAGCCTCGACGAGGTGTGTCATCGGCTCGTCGAGCACGCGCGCGAGAGCGATGCGCTGTGGGTTGGCCTGCGCCAGCTCCTTGAGCGCCTCCTCATAATGGTTGCGGCCCATGCCGACGACAATCAACCGGCAGTCCTCCGTTTCGAAAAAGCGGCGGGCGCTCAGCAGCAGGTCGAGCCCCTTCTGCTCGGTGAGCCGGCAGATCATGCCGAAGATCGGCGCCTTCGTGTCAGGATCGAAACCGCACTTCTTGAGCAGCGCGCGGCGACACTTCGCCTTGCCTGCTGGCTCGTCGGCCGAGTAGCGCGCCGGCAGCAACGGATCGAGCGCCGGATTCCAGATCGAGTCGTCGATGCCATTGAGCATTCCAACCAGGTCGGTGGTGCGCGTTGCGATCACGCCCTCCAGGCCGCATCCGAACTCCGGAGTCTGGATCTCGCGCTCATAGCTCGGGCTCACCGTCGTCACCCGGTCGCCGAAGAGCAGGCCGGCCTTCATCAGGTTGAGCTGTCCGAAGAACTCCAGCCCGTCGACGCTGCAGAACTCCTCCGGCAGGCCCGTGAGCCGGAAAGTGTCCATCGGGAACACGCCCTGGAACGCCAGATTGTGCACGGTGAACACCGTCTTCACCGCCAGCGAGGTGTCGTGCCGTTCCTCCGCCAGGCGTACGTACACCGGCAGCAGCGCCGTCTGCCAGTCGTGCGCGTGCACGATGTCGGCCTTCAGGTCGGTCAGGCGCATCGCCTCGGCCACAGCCTTCGAGAAGAAGATGAAGCGCTCGGCGTTGTCGTCGTAGTCGCGATCGCCCGTGCCGTAGGCCCCGCTCCGGTCGAAGTACTCGTCGCGTTTCACGAAATAGACGGTGTAGCCCGGCGACACCTGCACGCGAAGCAGGTCGGCATGCAGATAGCGCCCGCCCATCTCGATCTGCAGGCGGTGCACACGCTCGGCCGTGTCGGCATCGGGGTGCTCCAGCGCGGCGCGGTATCCGGGCAGAAAGACGGCGACCTCATGGCCGGCCGCCGCAAGCGCCTTCGTCAGGCCGCCCACGGCGTCCGCCAACCCGCCGGTCTTCATGAACGGGAACAGCTCGCTGGCCGCATGCACGATGTTCATCGCCGCCGAAACTGGGGTTGTGCCCGGTGCGTTTCCATCCCAATTTCCGCTCGATGAAATTACATGAGCGACTGCTCCAACTGCTGGGGCGCCGCGACTACGTGCCCCTCAACCGCAACGAGATCGGGGCCAAGCTCGGGCTCAAGAAACCCGAACTCCGCAAGCTCGACGCCGAGCTCCAGCAACTCCTCTCCCGCGGCACGATTGTCCGCGTGAAGTCCGACCGCTTCTGCATCCCCGCCGACGCCGACCTCGTCACCGGCACCATCCAGATCCGCGCCAACGGCCGCGGCCTACTCCGCCCCGAGCCCGCCGCCGGCGCCGCGCCCGGCACGCCTGAGCCGGAGCCGGTCGAGATCGCCGCCGAGGATACCGGCACCGCCCTCCACGGCGACCGCGTCGTCGTCCGCCTCAGTGCCGCCAGCGTCGCAGCCGCCCAGCGTCCTGCACGCGGCGCCCGCCCCGGCAAGCCGCCCCGCGGCAAGCCCGCCCGTCCGGGCCGTGTGCCCGCCGCCGGCCAGCGCACCGGCCGCGTCATCCGGATCCTCGAACGCGGCCGCGCTACCCTCACCGGCACCCTACAGCGCGCCGGCCGCTTCTTCTGCGTCGCCTGCGACGACCCGCGCTTCTTCCGCGACGTCTACGTCGACACTCCCGAGCACTCCCCCCTCGTACCGGCTCCGCAGATCGGCGACAAAGTCGTCGTCCGGCTCTTCGAGTGGAACAACCCGCACCTCAACCCCGAGGGCGAGATCGTCGAGGTCCTCGGCCGCACCTTCGAGCCCCGCGCCGAGCTCGCCGCCATCTACCACAAGTACAACCTCGAGACGAAGTTCCCGCCCGCCGTCGAGGCCGAGGTCGCCGCCCTCCCCGACTCCGTCCGACCCGCCGACATCGAGCACCGCCTCGACATCCGAAAGGTCCTCACCTGCACCATCGATCCCGACGACGCCAAGGACTTCGACGACGCCCTCTCCCTCGAGACCTCGCCCGACGGCTCCATCCGCATCGGTGTCCACATCGCGGATGTCGGCGCCTACGTCCGCCCCGGCACCGCACTCGACCGCGAGGCCCAGCACCGCGGCAACAGCACCTACCTCGTCGGCACCGTCGTCCCGATGCTGCCCTTCAAGCTCTCCAACGGGCTCTGCTCCCTCAAGGAGGCCGAGGACCGGCTGACCAAGAGCGTGTTCTTCACGTTCAACAAGCAGGGCCAGATCGTTGACACCCAGTACGCCAATACCGTCATCCGCAGCCGCAAGCGCCTCACCTACCGCCAGGCCTACGCGCTCCTCAAGGAGAACGACCACGCCAAGATCCGCCGCCTGCCACTCCCGCCCGCCCACCAGACCGGCTCCACCGGCCGCCCCCTCTCCGGTCTCTCCGACGGCGAGCTGCACGAGCTCCAGACGATGATCCGCTCCTTCTGGCGCGTCGCCGAGAAGCTGCGCGCCGAACGTTTCCGCCAAGGCGCGCTCGACCTCGACATGCCCGAGACGAAGATCTTCGTCGACGCCGAGGGCTACGCCGACCGCCTCGAGCTCATCACCAACGACGAGAGCCACCAGCTCGTCGAGGAGTTCATGCTCCTCGCCAACGAGGCCGTCGCCCGCGTCACCCGCAAGCACCAGCTTCCTTCCGTCTACCGCGTCCACGACGACCCCGACGAGGACCGCCTGCGCGACCTGCGCGAGTTCCTCGGCACACAGGGCATCCAAGCCGGCGACCTCACCCAGCGCAAGGAGCTCACCCGAGTGCTCGCCAAGGCCCGCGTCCACCCGCATGCCCACCTCATCCGCGTGCAGCTCCTGCGCAGCCTCGCCCGCGCCTGCTACCGCGAGAAACCCGACGGCCACTTCGGGCTGGCGAAGAAGGACTACACGCACTTCACCTCGCCCATCCGCCGCTACTCCGACCTCGTCGTCCACCGCGTCTTCGAGTTCTACCTCGCCCGCCACTGCGGCCGGCCCACACCGAAAGGCTGGAAGTTCGAATACCGCGCCGAGCACATGCCGCGACTGGCCGAGCACCTCAGCCTCACCGAACAGAACAGCACCGAGGCCGAGCGCGAATCCGTGAAGGTGAAGCTCCTCGAGTTCTTTGAGCGCGAGCTCAAGAAGAAGAAGCGCACGCCGCTGGCCGCCACCATCCTCGAGGTGCGCAACCACGGCATGTTCGTCGAGCTCGTCGAGTCGCAGGCCTACGGCTTCGTCCACGTCTCCACCCTCGACGACGATCTCTACACGCTCGAGGGCGGCGGTGCCGCGCTGGTCGGCCGGCGCAAGAAGCGCCGTTTCGCCCTTGGCGCCCGGGTCATGGTCGAGGTCGACCGCGTCGACCGCTTCAAACGCCAGATCGACTTCCGCGTCGCGCGCACACAGTAGCCTTTCGCAACAATCCGAAGATCAGCCATTCACCGCCCCCGGAGCTCGCGAGTTCCGGGGGCTTTTTTGTCCCCGTTCAGCGTCGCATCGGTCGACAAAAAAGCCCTCCGCATCGGGAGGGCAAAAGGGATGGTGGACAATACAGGACTCGAACCTGTGACCTCTTCCATGTCAAGGAAACGCTCTAACCAACTGAGCTAATTGTCCGGCCAAAACTGAGTGGGCGAGAACATGAATCCGGCTCGACCTCCGCAAGCATTTTTTCCGCAAAATTTCGATGGAGCGCTCAGCCCCCCACCTCGCCCTGCAACCGAGCGAAGACCATCTTCCCGCCAGCCGACGGCAACACGCTCACGACCTCAACCGTCACTTTCTTCCCCACCGAGGCTCGCGCATCGGCCACGACAACCATCGAACCGTCCTCAAGATAGCCGATAGCCTGTCCATCCTCACGACCGGGCTTCACGAGATCGACTTCGATCGTCTCTCCGAGCGTAAGTTCGGGGCGCACGGCCTTGGCCAAAGCGTGAAGGTTGAGCCACTGCACGCCGTGAAACTCGGCCATCCGGGCGAGATTGTAGTCCGTGGTGAGCAGCTTGGCCTTCATCGACTGCGCGAGAAAGACGAGCTTCGACTCCAGCTCCTGGCGGTTGGCGACCTCGCTCTCGTGGATGCGGATGTCCAGGTTCTTGATCGCGCGAAGGGCGTTGAGCGTGTCGAGACCGCGGCGACCGCGCGCCTTGCGAGCCGGGTCCGGGGAATCGGCGATGCGCTGAAGATCGTTGAGGATGAAACGCGGGATGATCAGCGCGGCGCTGATGAAGTGCGTGTCGCAGATCTTGGCGATGCGGCCATCGATCAAGGCGCTGGAATCGACGATGACCAGCGGCACGTCCACCTCGTGCGGAACGAAGCGCACGTACGGGATGACGAAGTTGAACTCATCCTTGCCGCGTAGCGCGATCACCGCGCCAAGGTACATGCAGACGATGAAGAGGACCAAGCGTGCGGTGTAGAGCACCGCCGGTTCCCCCCAGACGAACAGCGGTGACGAACTGACGAGCCATGAGACCAAGCCGCCGAGCGCGAGGCCAAACGTCATCGCCGAGAGGCCGCGCAGGGAAAATCCGCGGAGCTGGATGTCCACCAGCACGACCAGCGCGCCGCCGAGCAGACCGATCATGAGCGCCAGCCACCACCACGCATTCCATTCCTTCACCGCCATCGAGGCGACGACACTGCCCACCGCGCAGAGCAGGACGAAGAAGATGCGGATGGTGTTGATGGTTCGGTTTTGTCCCATGGGGGTTGCGGAAAGGGATTAACGAAGAAGCCAGAGAAGCACGAACGGCAGAGTTACCCCCACCGCCATGCAGAAATACAGGATTCGCACCGTGCGCCGGGCCTTGGCTTCGTCGTGCGGGGCGTGTTCCATGTCGCAGAGTAAGTAAACCGGCCTCCGCTTGGCAATCACAGTGAAGGTCGCCGCGCGGCCCCAGCCGATGACCGCGCCTGATCGCCCGCAGGGCCACGTCCTACCCCAGCCCGCATCGGGAGAGCGAGAATTCCCGCGTCGTGTCTATGCGCAAAAAAGGCCACCCCGGTTAGCGGGGCGGCCTTCGAAAAACTTGTTCGTTGTGCGCGCTCAGACCTCGGAGTTCGCCTTGATCCAAGCGATGATCTCGTCGACTTGGCCGAAGCAGAGTGCCGTGTAGGTGTCGGCCGCGCCGTAGTAGAGGGCGATGCGGCCTGTCGGAGCGTCGGTGAGGACGGAGACGGGGAAGCAGACGTTGGGCACGAATCCGGTGGTCTCGTACGGCAGCTCGGGCGTGAGCAGATAATCGCGACCGCGGAAGAGAACCTTCTCCGGGTTGTTGATGTCGAGCAGCGCGGCGCCGATGGAATAGACGAAGCCGTTGCAGGTGCCGGAAACGCCGTGGTAGAAGAGCAGCCAGCCCTCCTTGGTCTCGATCGGAATCGGGCCGGCACCGATCTTGGTACCCTGCCACCAACCGGAGCCGCCGCGGCGCATGACCATGCGGTGCTTGCCCCAGTAGGTGAGATCCTTGGAGTGGCTGAGGATGATGTCGCCGAAGGGCGTGTGCGCGCTGTCGGAAGGACGGCTGAGGAGGACGTACTCGCCGTTGATCTTGCGAGGGAAGAGCACGCCGTTGCGGTTGAACGGCATCAGCGGGTTCTCCATGCGGATGAAGGTCTTGAAGTCCTTCGTGCGGCCCAGACCGATGGAAGCGCCGGGGAAGTCGTCGCACCAGGTGATGTAGTACCAACCGTCGATGAGCACGACGCGCGGGTCGTAGGCGTAGCTCGGAGTCGCCGGTTTCCCGCTCTCGTCGACCCACTCGATCTTCTTGTCGTCGATGTCGAAAGTGAGGCCATCCTTGGAGCGCCCTGCGTGGAGGGCCGCACGACCATGGCGTTCGTCGGCGCGGAAGACGCCGGCGAACCCGCCCTCGAAGGGCACGGGGGCGCTGTTGTAGATGCGGGCGGTATTCGGAGTGGGATTCCAGCCGATCAGGGGATTTCGGCTCGAGCGCCAGAGGGCGTGGACGTAGCCCTTCGGCTTCTCTTCCCAGGGAATGTTCGGCAGTGCGCTGCCAAGGATGGTGTTGCTCATGTGGTTCTCTGATTATCGGGGGGACGACTTCGGAGGAGGCGAAACGTAGGTGCCGCATCCCCCAGTGCCAGACCGAATCGGGAGGCCCGGCCGGGCAATGCATCGAATCCACATTTTCCGGCAAAAGCAGCGTTGCTGCAGGGCTTGGGCATCCTCACACGCCCGCCAGTCCCGGCAATCGCCCTATGCCGATGTCAACCTATAGCCGACATCGGCATAGGGCGAAAACGCGGACTACGCAGGAGCGGTTAGGTGCAGCACCGCAGAGCCCCCGCTGGGACATGGCCATCCGACGTACCCCGCGGACATCAACGCATCAGCTTGCGGTACTTGATCCGGTGCGGGCGATCGGCATCCGCACCCTTGCGGCGGCGGTAGTCCTCGAGATAGCCGGAGTAGTTGCCCGGCCACCAGTGGACCGTGCTCTCGCCCTCGAAGGCCATGATGTGCGTGGCCACGCGGTCGAGGAACCAACGGTCATGCGACACGACAACCGCACAGCCAGCGAAGTTTTCAAGGCCCTCCTCCAACGCGCGGATCGAGTTCACATCGAGGTCGTTGGTCGGCTCGTCGAGGAGGATGAGGTTGGCGCCGCTCTTAAGCAGGCGCGCGAGGTGCACGCGGTTGCGTTCGCCGCCTGAGAGCACACCGACCTTCTTCTGCTGGTCCGCACCGGTGAAGCCGAACTGCGCGCAGTAGGCGCGAGCGTTTACCGCCCGACCGCCGAGCTGCATGATCTCCTCCCCTTCGCTGATCGCCTCGTAGATCGTCTTCCCGTCGGGCAACGAGTCGCGCGACTGGTCGACGTAGGCAACCTTCACCGTGTCGCCGATGCGCAGCTCGCCGGCATCCGCTTTTTCGATGCCCATCATCATCCGGCACAACGTGGTCTTGCCGGCGCCGTTGGGGCCAATCACGCCCACGATGCCGCCGGGCGGCAGCGAAAACGTCAGGTCGTCGAAGAGCACGTTCTCGCCGAATGCCTTCGCAACGTTCTTGGCATCGACGACGAGCGTGCCCAGCCGCGGGCCGGGCGGGGTCCGCAGCTCGCACTCGCGTTCCTGCTCGGCGGAGTTCTGCTTGAGCATGGCCTCGTAGGCGTTGATGCGCGACTGCGGCTTGGCCTGGCGCGCGCGGGCGCTCATGCGAATCCATTCCAGCTCGCGGGCCATCGCCTTCTGGCGGCGGTCCTCGGTGCGCTGCTCGACGGCGAGCCGGCGCTGCTTCTGCTCCAGCCACGAGGAGTAGTTGCCCTGCCAGGGGATGCCGT
>CAZXHR010000146.1:0-11083 GCA_964640465.1 uncultured Opitutaceae bacterium | reverse complement strand
GTGATCTGCCGGGCGGGCGGGCACTTACGGAATTATCGAGGCGGCGTTTCAATCTTTCGGGTCGCTGGGGGTAGTTTGGCGATGGAGAAAAGTTTGAAACGGATGCGCGGTTGCCGGGTGCCGCCCTCTGAAAATGGATCGCCCGCACGGCGAGCGTTTCGGCTCACGGTGCGGGCGGAATAAATCGGGCCGGCGAGGCTCAGTGTGCGTGGACGGTGGCGCCGTTGGCGGCGTAGGCGAAGAGCACTTCCTCGATCACGCGGGCGGCGCGGGCGGGATCGAATTTCGCGCAGTGCGCGGTGACCTTCTCGATGCACTCCTCGGGCGAGCGTGACGCGAGCACGATCTGCCGGATCGGTGCAAAGTCGTTGCCGAGGGTTCGCGACAGGTCTGCAGCGGCTCTGCGGGCGATGATGTCCATCTCGTTCATGTCGGGCGCGCGGGCGGCGAACGTCCGCACGCTGAAAGGAAGCAGCGGTCCGCCGCCGCTCTGGGCACGCTCGAGCGGCAAGCCGAAGCGCTCGCTGAGGATCTCGATGCCGGCGTCGGCGACGCGCAGACCGGCTCCGCCGAGGGAGGTCAACAGCCGGGCGTACGACTCGAGCTCAGCGGGCGAGACCGAGCCCCAGACGAAAATGGGTGGTGCGCCTACGATGCCGTTGATCTGGAGGAACTGCGCCGCGAGCTGCGTCGACAGCGTGGCGCCGAGGCGCATCGCGTCGAACTGCCGGATGTCCTGGCGCACCGCCTCCTGGCCGTTGGCTACACCCGACCCGAACCCGGTCGCCGCCGCATCCGCGCTCAGCGTCTGACCGAGCACGAGCTTTGAGATCTCGGCGTTGCAGAGGTCGTGGAACTTCGCGAACGCGTCGCCGCTGTCGCTGGCCGCGGCCTGCTTCAGCTCAACCTCGCTCTCGCGGGTGATCACCAGGCCGCCGAGTTTCGTGGCCAACGCGAAGGCACGCTCCATGACCGACCGCGATTCGTCGTCGCCAGTCTCGTACTTGCCGACGGTGAACGGCGCGCCGTAGCGATCGAGGAACCGCGCCCACCACTCGCGCGACATCGTACCGAGCAACCACCAGAAAACCAGCGAGCGCAGCGGGCCGCCCCAATTGTCGGCGACGGTGAGCAGGTGGCCGCGGTGCACGATGTAGCGACGCGGATCGGCGTCGTGCACCGTGCTCAGCGGTCGGCCGGCGTCGTCGACGTCCTTGATCTGGAGTCGCCCGTTGCGGAAATCGAGCAGGTCGTGAGGGACGGGCACGAGGCGGGCGAGATCATACACGCGGCCGCTCGTGCTCCCCGGCTTGTAGACTTTCTCGACCACCGCCACCGGCCAGAGCGCGGCATCGAGTAGGTGGTTCAGCGCGTCGAACCAGTCGGCGTGGCGCACGATCGGCCAGCACGCGTTGACCGCCGCCACGTCCGCCGCGTTCTTCTTGTCGAAGGCCTGGAGGTTCAGCGTGTCGCCGAGCACAGCCCGCTTTCGGTCGGCGAAGCGTCCCTGCAGGTGCGCGTTCGCCAGGATGATGTCGCGATACAGCGCGAAGAGCTTGGTGCAGTCTCCCGCCTCCGCCTGGCGGAAGATATCGTGCACATCGTCGACGGTGAGTGTGTGCGCGAGCGCCTGCGTCGTCGATCGCGGATCGAAGCGGGTGACGGTGCGCGTCGGGATCAGATCCCGGAAGAACTGGGCGACGGATTCTTTGAGCGAGGCCATGATGGGGTTGTAGGAAATGGATCAGGACAGCATCCGCCCGCGGCCCTTCTTCTCGAACCGGGCGGCGTACGGGTTGAGCACCTTGCGACCAGGCGCGGAGGTGCGCCCGAGCGTGCCTGGCCCGGCGGCCTTCACGTCACCGCGGCCGCCCTTCGCTTTCAGGGCGTGGAGACTGAGCTTGATGCCGTCGAAGCAGTCGGCATGGCCGCCGTCCTCGGCGACTTCGGCAGTGAACGTGCCGCGGTCGCGCACGACCTGCCGGAGATCGTTCTTCAGCCAGTCCAGCGGCGGGATACCGAGGTAGCCGTCGTCGGCCGTATTGATGAGCAGATTCCCGAGGTAGACCTTCCAGAGCATCTCCTCGCCCATGTAGGTGGTCTTCTCGCTCGAGATGATGAGATCGACCGGCAGCTTGCCCGTGAGCTTGCGCTTGAGCTGCACGGCGAAGAACCGCTCGTTCGTCGCGTCGATACAGAGTCGCCGTGCATTCAGCCCGCGGCTGCGCAGTCCGGTATGCGCCAGATTGATCAGGCCGGTCGTCACGTCCGGATCGTCGGTCTTGAACCGCACGACGAGCCGCACCATGCGCATGAGTCCGACCTCTTGCGTGAGGGCCAGCGCGCTCGGGTTCGATTTGCCGCCGGTGGTTGTCGCGATGTCCAGCCCGAGGCCGATCCGCGGATACTGCGGATCGAACACGTCGAGCCAGCCGGCCGGCAACAGATCCTGGAGGCGCACACTCATGCAGCTTTGCGGGCGGCGGCGCGTTCGCCGCTGGTGATGATCACCTCGCGATAGACGCGACCGGCGCGCTTGGCGCCGTTGTTGCCGATGCCGTTGGCGCGCGTGATCGATTTTATCGGCCAGCCATCCATTGCCGCCCGCACCTGGGGACAGTCCTGGAAGGTGAAAACCCACTGGCCTTCGAGCTTCGCCACGCGGGCACAGAAGCGCGCGAGCTCCAGCTCGGACCAGCCGGAGTACGCTTCACCGGCGCCATCGAGGTACGGCGGATCGAGGAAGAAGAACGTCTCGGGCGCATCGTACAGATCCAGGCACCGATCCCAGGACACATGCTCGATAGTGGTCTTCTCCATGCGATGGCTGAGGGCACGCAACACCTGGAGCCGCTGGGTGCGACCCGTGAGCGCATGCTTGCGACACACGGCAAACGTCGCCCCCATGCCGCCGAAGCTGATCCGGTTGCGGATGTACCAGCGCGCGGCGCGCTGGATGTCCGTCAAACCGGGCTGGCGGCGGTAGTCTTCGAACTCCTCGCGGGCGTTCAGCACGAGATCGAGCTCATCCAGGAGCGGGTCGAGGTGGTATTTACAGCACCGGTAGAAGCCGATCAGATCGGAGTTGATGTCGTTCACCACCTCAACCGGGCATTGCGGGCGCGCGAGGAAGACTGCCAGTCCGCCGCCGAAGACTTCGCAGTACGTCGTGTGCGGCGGGATCTCGGGCAGGATGTGTTTCAGAAGGCGCTGCTTGCCGCCGGCCCAGCCGATGGCGGGGCGAGGCTTGGAGAGTTGATCGTCGGTATGCATCGGGAGAATCTCAGGACTCGTCTGGAGCGGGCGATCGACCGGCTGAACCGCCTGTCGGGAATGGCACAATCACTCCGCGAGCAGCAGTCGCTGACCGCCGACCAGGTCGCCGAGCTGCGGGGCCGGGTGGCATATCTGGAGGGAGAACTTCAGGCAGTGCAGGAGCAGCTTCGTCGCCGAAGCCGTGGCCGCTCAGGTAGCCGTAAACGCAATTCGCCGACTCGCTGAGGTCGTCGAGCACCGGATGCATCGCACGCGGGAGCGCCCGGCGGAGCTCCGGGCCGAACTCGACCACACGGGCGAGCGCCGCATGGGCTTGGTTCATGCGTTCGATCTGCGCAGGGGAAAGTTTCACGGCGAGGCACATGGTCAGCGACGTTTGCGCCACTGCTTCGTGGCGCGCCATCTGTCGGTCCAGCTCAGGTCCTCCCATTGCCACGCGGGCAGTGGCGCCGTGACCGGTGCGGGCGGGAGATCGGCCCAGATCCCGAAGAGGAGTGCGAGGGCGAGGATCACGTTTCGACCTCCAGCAAATCGACGGTTTGACCGGCCAACTCATGCGAGCAGTCGGAGAGAAACTGCACCCGGCCATCGGCGACGAACGTGTGGCATCGGTGCGGCGGGCATTCGCTCAGGATGCTCGGTCGCAGAGTCGGTGTGTCGACGCTGCCGTTCCACGTCCAGCAAGGCGACCCGGCTCGCGGACCATGTGTGATGACAGGGATGATTCGATTGGGAATCGGCCCAGGGAAATGGAGGCGCAAATGGGTAGCTTCCGATGCCTCGCAGTAGTCGTACCCGCCGGGAACTGACTTGAGCGGCTGCGCCTTCACGTTGTCACCCCTTCCATCGCCGCCACGCCGAGGCATTGGCCGCGGCCGAGCTCCATCGCGCGGGCGATGCTGGCGAGCGACACGGCGGCGGTGCCGCCGCTGATGAACTTGCAGCCGTAGTTCCGATCCCAGGCGACCTTGTCGTGCGCGAGCGCCCGATGCTGCTCGGGCGTGAGCTTCGCGCCGGTATCGGGATGGTGCATCCACACACCGGCAGCGAACGCATCGTCGGCGTCGACCCGGTGCACAAGAAGACCGTAGCCGCTCCGGTAGAAGTTCCCGCGAGGGTTTGGCGCCAGCGCGAGCCCGACCTCGGCAGGCAAGAGCATCTCGTACGAGTAGTGGTGATCGTCGGGCGGCGGTGTGGTCGCGAGCCGCAGTCGGAACTGCGGGTTGCTCTCCATGAACGGCTCGATCGCCTCCAGCACCTCCTGGCAATTCGGCCAGCGGCCGAACTCGTCGCCGATGATGTGGCCGGTCCAGCCGACGGCCGTCGCTGGGTTGGGCGCGATCACGCGCGTGCGCGAGCAGGCGGTGCGGTCGTGCCAGAGCTTGGCCTCGAGCTTCGAGTGCTCGAAGAGGTCGCAGAAGCCGTCGAAGTCGATCGTATCGGCGTTGGTCTCAAGGCGAAGGTTGTTGGCCTCGGCGGCGGTCTTCATCGCCGCGAGGTGGTCGCGCCAGCTCTGCGCCTCCTTCACGATCACCTCGGTGCCGAGCGCGATCGCCGCGGAGATGATCGAGGTGAGCACACCACGCGTCTCCATCATCCAATCGAGCGCGGTGTTGCCGAGCAGGTAACTCTTCCCGCCCTGGCGCCGCCACACGTAGGCGAGCCGGCGCGACGGGTGACGGAACCCCGCCGACTGATAGGCGCGGAACGGTACCACACCGCGCTTCGAGTCGGGTTCAGGCTTTCGTTTCGCCGCCATGCTGAGCCTCCTCGCCGAACATGAGCAGGCGGAGCTGCTCGATCTTCACGTCGCGCTTGCCCTTGCCCTCGGCGATCTCGGCTGCGCGCTTTTTGTCGTACCAGGTGAGAAAGAGTTCGCACGTGCGCACCTGAAATTGCTTCTCCTGGAGCGCGACCTGACGATCCTTCTGCTCGAGCAGCCGCTCGCGCTGCTGGGCCTTGCGGGCTTCGAGATCTGTCGAGCGCAGTGCGACTAGCGCCTTTGTGAGCGCGGCGAGATCGGTGCTCTCATCGGCTGCCTCCAGCTTCTCCAGGATCTTGCCGCCGAGGATCGCGGCCGAGCCATCGGTGAGGTTGCCGCCAGCGGCATCGCCGATCTCGGCGGCGAAACTCGCGAGTGCCTTCGTAGCCTCGACCTTTTCGCGGCGCTCCAGCCACTCGGCGTACCCGCCCTGGCGCCATTCGCTCAGGTTCTGCGCGCTCACCGGCTCTTCGCCGAAGTATTGATCGAGTACCCGCAGCACTTCCGGATGTTCGTTCAGCCAGCGCAGGATCTTCGGACCGCTCTCGCCGTCGAGCAGGCGGCGGTTGACCTCCTCGCGGATGGCGAGGGGGCAGCGGGCGATCTTGCCGGTGCGGGAGACGGTCATTGCGGATTTCGGATTGCGGAATGGGGAATGTGGAACTCAGGAAATCAGGAAACGGAGGCGGAGGAGTTCGGAGGAGTGAGTGTTCGGATTCCTGATTCCCTGATTTCCATATTTGATTTTCTGATTCGAAAGTTCGCCCGGCGGGGAAAACCCCAACCCCGCCGGGCTTGGTCAACCGACCGGTGCTTTCGTGCCGGTGGAGAAGTTCATGGGATACGAGCGGCGATGGCTTCCGCCTCTTTCTTGGCTTGGAGCTTCGCCGCCGCCTTGCGGCCGGTGCGGATCAGCCACTGGCCGAGCTTGGACAGCTCGCCATCGATGGCGGTTACGACCTGAGCGGGCGCGCCCGCGGCATGGAGCGCGGCGCCTACGCCGCCAAGAGCCAGACGCGCGTAGATCGCGGCCGCGGCGAGGAGTACGAGCAACACCACCGCTACGCCCAGGCACCAGCGGAAGATGCGCACCTGGTTGGCGAGCGCGATGTTCTCGGCGGCAGCATCGCGGAGATCCGCGGTGGTCTTGTGTGCGAGCTGCGCGAACTTTGCAGCCTTCACCTCTGACGCGGCCAGCCGACGGGAAAGGTCGGCATTGGCGGTCTCGACCTCGCGTTGCTTCGCTTCGGCGGTGGCCACACGGGCAGCGTCACCGCTCATGAAATCGGCAGCGATTGCACGCGAGCCCTCGGCCTCCCAGGAGGCGAGCGGATCGGCTTGGTCGAGCAGCCCAAGTCCGTTGGAAGAGAAACGCAGAGCCAAGTCGCGCGAGTAGGACTTGCCCATCTGAGAGAGCACCCACTGCGCTTTGAAGAACTCCACATGCGCGGCGTGCACAGCGTTGTCACGTAGATCGTCGACGCGCTTGGCTTGCTCACCCGCCTTTTTATCGGCGCGCTTCGAGGCATTCACTGAGTGCTCGCCGGAGAAGATCGGCCAGGTCGTGGGCACGAGCGGCGACCAGCGCACGCCGTTGCCGGAGGTCACACAGCCGGAAAGAATCAACGCGCAAATCAGCAACATGCACATACACCACGCCGGAGGCATCCACCAGGTCTGCCATACGGCATCTATGCCTTTGTTTAAGTGCCGCCACGCGCACCCCAGATGATAGCGGGCCTGGGCGCAGGGCGAGAGTACTGGAGCTGGGGCACTCATTGGCCGCGCTCCTGAGCCAGCACGCCGGCGGCGGTGGCCTGGTAGTATTGCGTGGCGCCGAGCGCGTGGGGATGCACCTGGACTTGAGGCGGATTCAATCCGGCAAGCAGGGCGAGTGCGGCCTCCACGTCTGCGACGTTGGCGGCGAAATCCAGGATCTGCAGGCGATCGACGCGGCGGGCGATCACGTCGGCCGGGAAGGCCACCGGATCGGCGGCCACAAGGGCCTCGCGCACGGCGAGTCGGAGATCTTCGCGCTGGGTTTGGGTGAGCGCTGGCATTTTCGATTGTGGATTGCCGATTCTCGATTGCCCGAGAGGTGCGATCAGCGGGTCTTCAGCTCGCCCTCGATACGGCCGAGCGAGCGCTCGATCGTCTGGAAATTGCGTGCGGTGGCGGATTCGAAGCCCTCGATCCGCAGATACAGGTCATGCATGCTCTCGTCGGTCGACTGGCGTTGCTCGGTGGTCTTGCGGTCGATCTCCGCCCGCAGCTCACCGCATTCGCGTTCGAGCTGGGCGATGCGGGCGGCATGGCCGGCGGCGTCTTCCTGCGCTTTCGTGAGCTTGTCGACCGATCCCTTCAGCCCGGCGATGCTCGCCGAGAACTCCGTCAGCCGCGCATCCAGCGGAGGCTTCCGGCGGATCGCCGCCCACAAGGTGGCGAGGGTGCTGACGAAGAGCAGCACGTTCCAGATATTGAGCTGAAAGTCGGCGGAGAGCGGCGAGAACTCGGCGAGCGGGAGAAGCATCGCCCGCAGCGTAGTCGAAAAGCGGCGCTGCTATCCACGGGCGCTGGGCGAGCTGGGCGCGGTGGGGAGGTTTGCGCTTGGACAAAAAAACTCCCGGGAACCGTTGGTGATTCCCGGGAGCCAGCCAAACTATGAGTCCAGTGAAGAGCCGCGAGTCTAGCGGAGCATGCTCACGCGCTCAATCGGCTCTGGGCGACTTGGACGCGGTGGGAAAATGAAAAGCCCCGCGGAGCGAAAGCTCAACGCGGGGCTGGGGGCAGCAGGGGTGGATGCGGGGAGCGGAACTACCAAGTCGAGAAACGGGCTGCGACGTTCGCTTGCTCGTCGGGTTTGATCTCCGTCTCGAAATACAGCATCGATCCATCGACCTCTGCGACCGTGAGTGCCGTGCGATGAGCTGACTTCACGATGATCGAGTATTTCCCTGGTGCGAGCTTCATGCTGAACGCGCCAGACCCATCAGCCATAAGTTTCGTTGTTTGGGGATCGTAGAGGACAGGCAACAGGTACTGGGCAAGTGCGTCTCCCGCATCCTTCCACTCCTTGTTTTTTGTCTCATCGGATCCCAATGTGTTTTTCAGCTCTAGATACTTCCTGCATTTCTGGCCTAGCTCAGGGAGCTTCGCCGTTGAAATGATGAAGATCTTCGATCCTGAGTCCGGTTTGTCCCCGTAGTTGTTGTTGAAGAAATAACTCACGGCGCCGACCAGCGTTCCTTTCGCGTTCCGCGCCCGCTCGGCGTCTGCCGCAGTAATTTGCTTCTCAAGCGCCGCTTTCTCCTGCGTGATTTGCTCGGCCTTCGTTCGGTAACTGGCCAGATCGGCCTTGAGATCGGCGCATTCTTTCCGGGCTGTTGCCAACTCCCCGCGGCATTGCGTGAGTTGGCCCTCGAAGTCCGACACGCGTTGGTGTGCCGCGTTAAGTTCCGCCTTCTGGCGCTCGATTGTGATCTTCGCTTCGAAGACCTCTTGCTTGATGGCGTCGTTCTCGGTTCTGAGCCGTCCTGCTTCTTCGACGGCCTTCTGATTACAGCCAACAGCCAGCAATCCGGCTAGAGTGAAGAGAAGAGGAGTTATCCGTTTCATGGTGTCGATCATCGGCCCGATCCGTCGTATCGGCAACTACAACTTCGCTCCGCGTCTACAACCGTGGCTTCGGTACGCCCCGCTGCGGCAGGATGCGCAAACCCATTTCCGTGCTGCGCAGATCGCGGGCGATCAGCGCCTCGACCAGCGCATTCCGCGTGAGCCCGGCCGACTCCGCCAGTTTGTCGGCAAGATCGCCGAGACCGGCCGCCCAGGAACAGGGCACGGGCACACGGGCCAGCCGTGCCGAGTCGGGCTCGGCTTCCAGCTTCACCGGTTGCGCCTCCTGGTTGCGGAGCAGGATCGCCACGTAGGCGCTGAACTTCAGGCGCAACTGCTCCGCTCGCTGCGGGGCGATGCGGGCGATGGCGGGCAGGAGGCGGAGCGACGACGTGCGCACCCCGCCACCCAAATCGTACGTCGTCCGGCGAACAACGCTGCCCCGGAGCGAGGATGTCGCACGGGCATTGCATTCGTCATGACGTTACGCCTTGCTGTAAAACCATCCTGGAGATGCGCCCCCACCGGCATCGCACGGACGTCATTGTGCCGTTCCCGCTGTCACCATTGCATGAACTCCGCCGCTTCGCTGCCACCAGCGATTCCGTGGAGGGGCTGCGCTGTCTCTGCTTGGATCTGGTGGAAGCGCTCGAAGAAGAACAGAAGCGCTGTGCCACCTGTCGACACCGCCGCGATCAACCCGAGCGCTGAGTCTGCTCGGGGTTGCCTGGCAGCGAAGGCTTGCGCACCGCGGCCATAAGGCGCTTCGCCTCGGCCACCGCCGCATCGTCCACCCAGTTGGCCGGTGGCCGTAGATGCGTATCGAGCTGGACGGAGATCCATCCGAGGCGGTCCCGGTTGTCGCCCGCCGCCGCAATCGTGCGGTCGAACTTTTGCCGGAGCTCTTGCCGGAGAACGTTTGTAGTGGATGCACCGTAGATCTTCGCATCCTCTGCTACGGCCATTGACTCCGGCAATGTGACTCCGTCCAACAGCCGGCCACGCGCGACATCCTCCTCGATGCGGTTCAAGACTTCTAGCACGCGCACACTGGGCTCTCGGCCATTTTCAATCTGCGAGAGGTAATTCGCCGAGATGTGCAGCCGCGCTGCCATCTGCTCTTGGTTAAGCTGGAGCGTATCGCGAAGGCGGCGGAAGCGGGCGGAAAAATCTATCACGGAGGCAAAGTAGTGTTTGACAGAGTCACATTAAGTCAACAAATGTTGACGCAGTAAAAGCACCATGCCGACTGCGCTACAAGGAAAAACGCCTGTGGACCCGCTGAAGGTCGTCCTCGCGAGTAGGGGCGTTTCCATCACGCAACTCGCCCGGAGGCTCCGCCTTCCGCGCAACAGCGTGTCGATCGCGGTGCACAACCCCAAACGCCTCCCTGGAGTGCGAGCGCGACTGGAGCGGGAACTCGCTGCCTGAACACGGCCTCCCTCCACCCGCTACCATTAGGGCAACCATGAATTACCACGACATTTCTCCTACCGACCTGCTGGTTGCGATTGCTCTGGAGTCAGCCGAGCTGGCTCCAGTCGAGAAGCGCATCGCGATCTACCGAGCGGTAGCCGCCACCAGCGAGGACAAGGATTTGGCCACCGCATTGCGTGCCGAAGCCGACGCCCTGGAGCGCGCCCAGCACAAGTGCCGCCAGCTCGTCCTTCGCTTCTGTGCCGCCGCCGAGACCTCCGGCCGCGCCTGACCCCCCTTTTCCGATGTCTACCGACACCCAACCCCAACCCACCCTCAAGCTCGATCCGGCGGTGCTCGCCGATCACCCGCTGCTCGCCCACATCCCCGTGTGGGCGAAGGAAAGCGAGGAGTTCAAGAGCCTCCGCGAATCGCTCCGCACCGACGGGCAACTCTACGAGATCCTCGTCGATGCCGATCGCCGCGTGGTCGACGGCCGCAACCGCCGCAACGCTCTCGCGGCCCTCGGCCGCCAAGTCGTCGCCCGCGTGGTCGATGCCTCCGAGGTCTCCACCATCATCTTCCGCACGCTCATGCAGCGACGGCACATGGGCAAAGGCGCCCGCGCCTTCTTGGCCATCCCGCTCGTCCAGCCACTGATCGCCGCGGCCAAAGCTCGGCAGCTTGCCTGTCTGAAACGTGGCGAATCTCCCGTCACCGATTCAATCGGCGACGGGGTTTCCATCGAGCGCATCGCCCTCGATGTCGGCGTCTCGAAGGACGTGTTCGACCAGGCGCGCCAGCTCCACGAGCTGCTCGCGAAGGCTACACCCGAGGTGCGGGCCGATATCACCGCCCGCGTGATCGAGGGCGAGCTTGGCCTCGGCTACGCGTGCACCGCCCTAGCCAACAACCGCGACGCCGCCCTGCGCAAAGACAAACTAGGCAAACGCCAGGAGCCCCCGATCCTCACGAAGGATTGAGCTTGGCTCGGGATGATGGAGAGAGGCGCTG
>CAZXHR010000145.1:0-11087 GCA_964640465.1 uncultured Opitutaceae bacterium | reverse complement strand
CTCCGCCCCGAACTCGGGCAGTCGGGCAGTAGCCGTCGCGACCTCGACAGGTGAACCGCTGCGAAGGAAGGCCTCGTGGGACTGGAGCAGCACGGGCGAAGGGACCGGCTCCACTACCGTGTGGCCGAAATACTTGGCAAAGCCCCAGCCCGTGCGCCCGTCGCGCCCGCCAGTGGCAAGGAGCACGATGTCCGCCTCGTTCGAAGGCCCGCTCTTCATCCAGACCTTGAAGCCCTCGCTCGTCGCGGCGATCTCCCCGGCCGCCACGCCGCACTCCACCCGCACCCCTGCGGCTGCTGCGGCTGCGAGCAGCGCCTCGCCAACCCTGCCCCTCCCCGGTCCGGGAGCCGGCATGATGGCACCGTTTTCGACCTCTGTCAGTATACCGGCCTCGGCAAGCCATTCGCGAAGCTGCGATGCCGGGAAGGCCTGCAAGGCCCCGCGGATGAAGTCGCCCCCACGCGGGTATGCAGCGTCGATTCGTTCAAGGTCGTCCCCATCCCGCGCAAAGCACAGCGGCGTGCGAAGAAGCGACATCCAGCGCAGCGGCACGGCCTCGCGTTCAAGGACGACAACCTCCAGCCCCGGCGCGGCCTTCGCCGCACAAATGGCGGCGAAGATACCGGCAGGACCAGAGCCGACGACGATCAGTTTCATGCGTTCGGACGAAGGCATCAGGTGAGCTTGGCCGCGAAGACCTCGCGGCTGTCGCTCACCCGGCCCGTGATCGCGGCGGCAGCCACCATCACCGGACTCATCAGCAGAGTGCGGCCCGTGGGGCTGCCCTGCCTGCCCTTGAAGTTGCGGTTGCTGGAACTGGCGCAAATCTGGTCGCCAACGAGCTTGTCGGGGTTCATGGCGAGGCACATCGAGCAGCCGGCCTCGCGCCACTCGAAGCCCGCCTCGGCGAGGATCTTGTCGATGCCGAGCTTCTTGCACTGGAGGTCGACGACCTGCGAACCGGGCACCGCGAGCGCCTTCACGCCCTTGGCGACCTTGCGGCCCTTCACGTACTTGGCGACCTCTTCGAAGTCGGAGAGGCGGCCGTTGGTGCAGGAACCGATGAAGGCGACGTCGATCTTCGTGCCCTTGATGGGCGCGCCGGCCTTGAACTTCATGTACTCGAGCGCCTCGACGATCGAGGCCTTCTCGTCGGCCGAGGCGGCCGACTCCGGTTTCGGGATGCACTCGCCCACGCCGATAGCCTGGCCGGGATTGATGCCCCAGGTGACGGTCGGCTCGATGTCGGCGGCGGCGATCTTCACGACGTCGTCGTACTTGCAGCCGGCGTCGGAAGCGAAGGACTTCCAGCGGGCAACCGCGGCGTCCCACTCGGCACCCTTCGGCGAGTACGGACGGCCCTTCAGGTAGGCGAAGGTGGTCTCGTCGGGATTGACGTAGCCCACGCGCGCGCCGCCCTCGATGGACATGTTGCACACGGTCATGCGCTCCTCCATCGACATGCGGTCGAACACCTCGCCCGCGTACTCGTAGGCGAAACCGGTGCCGCCGTTGACGCCGAGCGTGCGGATGATGTGAAGGATCACGTCCTTGGCGTAGACGCCGGGGCGGAGTTTCCCGTTCACCTCGATGCGGCGGACCTTGAGCTGGCCGAGCGCCATCGTCTGCGTGGCGAGCACATCGCGGATTTGGGTGGTGCCGATGCCGAAGGCGATCGCGCCAAACGCGCCGTGCGTGGAGGTGTGCGAGTCGCCACAGGCGATCGTGGTGCCTGGCTGGGTGATGCCTTGCTCCGGGCCGACGATGTGCACGACACCTTGTTTGCCACTGGCGCGGTCGAAGAAGGTGACGCCAAACTCGGCGCAGTTTTTGCGCAAGGCATCCATCATGGCCTGCGCGAGCGGATCGGCGTAGGGCTCGGCGAACTGGTCGGTGGGCACGATGTGGTCGACCGTCGCGAAGGTGCGGTGCGGCATGGCGACCTTCAGCTTGAGGTCGCGGAGCATGCCGAACGCCTGCGGGCTGGTCACCTCGTGGATGAGGTGGGTGCCGATGAGGAGCTGCGTCTGGCCGTTCGCGAGCTGGCGGACGGTGTGCGCTTCCCAGACTTTCTGGAAGAGTGATTTGGCCATGGTGAAAGGAAGTACGTTTATCCTGAGGCCCCGAAAATACCACAGGATTGCCATAACCGGGAAATACTTGTTTGGGCCGGATTGATCGCTCCGAGGCATCAATTGCCGCTGGCCGCCAGCGCCCCGGGCTCAGGGAAACGCCTAGGCAAAACACTCAGGTAGAAGTCACGAACTGGTGAACTGAACCGCGGCGGCGAAAGCCGTTTTGACCCGCGCGCGGCCGCGGCGAAAGGGTCCCGGGGCACTCCCCCACCGTGATACCGTTCCACATCGAGACCCTCTATCGCTACCAGCCCACGGCCAACTGGGCGCTGCTCGGCGCCACCCTCCTAGCCGGAGTCGCCGTCTGCTCCGGGCTGCTGCTGCCCGAAGAGACGACCGCCGGCTTCGCCCTGGGCGGAGGCAGCCCTGCCGCACTGCTCACCCATTTGCTCGCCCACGACCGGATCGCCCCACTCGTCGTCGATCTGCTCTTTCTCTGGGTCGCCGGCAACGCAGTGTGCGGCCTCATCGGCAATCTGCCGTTCGTCCTGCTCTACATCACCCTCGGCACAGTCTCCGGCATCGGCCAGCTGGCCATCGGCGGGCACCCCGTCCTCGGGGCCGGCGGCGCCGTCTCCGGCATGATCGGAGTCTGCATCGCCTATTTCCCGACAAACTCCGTCGGGCTCTGCTACCCCACGCCGGCAGGACTGGGCTCGCGCCCCGCGCCGGTCTGGGCCCTCGCGCTCTACTGGGCGGCTTGGGTGGCGACCGCCGCGATCCTCCATCTGGATGCAACGGCCCCCTGGGGCCAGCTCGTCGGAATGTCCGCAGGCATCGGTCTGGGCGTGGTGATGGTCCTCGCCGACTGGGTCGAGTTCACCGACTGCGACAACGGGCCGTTGATCGTCCGCGCCCAACGCGCCCACGGCGCCGCAGCCGACGACCGGTCGGACGAGGCCCGCGCCGCGCTGCGCCGCCTCGCGCAACAGTACTACGAAGAGTACGCCGCCATGCCCGAGATCAAAGTCGGCGGCGCCACCGCCCCGTCGCGCCGCCTCACGCTGCGCAGCTCGATGGGTTTCGCCCGCTCGGCCGCCACCAGAGCCAAGCCAACGGCCCCGGACAACAAGCCTACGGACACCCGGTCCACGGCCTGGCCGACCGATCTCCCCGACGTCCGCTTCTTCCACTTCGACGGCACCAAACAGCATGGCCCCGAGTCGCGCAGCGAGTTCCTCGCATGCCTCTCGCTCTCGGCCGACACCTCGGGCTGGTGGTACTGGGCCGAGAGCATGAAGGACTGGGTCAGAGTCGAGGAACTGGGCCGCGCCACGGCGAAAGCCGACCGGAGTCTCGCAGGCGGCACGACGACGGTCGCCTGAGCGCGCCGGAGCAGGCTCGAGGGACATCCGCAGTTGCCCCCGAGCCGAGGGCCCGCTTCCCTGCCCTGATGCCGCGCGAGTATCAATTCCCCTTCGAGCTCCGCCACCTCGTCTACTTCCGCGAGGTCGCGCGCCGCCTGCATTTCCGCGCCGCCGCCGAGGCGCTCGGCGTCGCCCAGCCCGCTCTCAGCCGGCAGATCGCCCAGTTGGAAAAGTCCCTCGGGCTCGATCTCCTCCGCCGCACGCGCCGCAAGGTCGAGATCACGCCCACCGGCCAGGCGCTCCTCGACCGCGTCGAGCCGCTCCTGCGCGACCTCAACCGACTCCCCGCCGAGCTCGCCGCCGTCGCCGGCGGTCAGACCGGGCGCGTGCGCGTGGCCTTCACCGGCCTCGCGATGGCCACGGTGTTGCCGGGCATCTTCCGCGAGTTCCACCGCGCGTACCCGGGAATCAAGCTCGAGCTCAACGAGTCGCCCACCGCCGCCCAGCTCCCCGCCCTCCTCGCCGGCGACATCGACTGCGGCTTCTTCCACCCCGACGCCCCCACGCCGGCGCTCGAGACGCGCACGCTCCTGCGCGAGAAAAACGGCGTGCTCCTGCCGAAAGACCACCCGCTCGCCCGCCGCGCCAAGCTCCAGCTCCGCGACCTCGCCGCCACGCCCTTCGTCCTCTTCCCCCGCCAGCACAATCCCGGTTTCTACGACCGCGTGCTCGCCGCCTTCGCCGCCGCCAAGATTGCCCCGCACATCGCCGAGGAGGTCTGGCCGCGCGCCAACGGCGTCGGCCTCGTGCGTGCCGGAGTCGGCGCGACGTTCGTCTGCCCCTCCGAGGCGAAACAACTCCCGCCCGAAGTCGTCTTCCACACCCTCACCGGCCCCGCGCCCGAGAGCCGGCTCGTCGTCGGCTGGCGCGCCGCACCGGAACCCTCCCCCGCCCTCGCCGCCTTCCTCGGCATCGCCGCGGAGATGTAAAGCGTGCAACCATCATCCTCCGTCCGCAGCCCCCGCTCCTCGACAGAGCGCCGCCAAGATGGGCTGCTCAGTTGATCGACCGGTTGCCGAGCGCCACGTTGGCCAGTGACGCGACAAGGCCCATCAATCCAACACGATCCTCCTAAACAATCCCCAAATGGCAAAGGCCACGAGCCGCCGTCGTTATTCACCGAGTTCGGGGACTCTCGCGTAGCCGGCCCCCTGTTTTCCGGCTCAAGTTTTGACACTGGTTCAAAAGTGGACCACACTGCCGCCATGCCGACTCGCACCGCCATCTCCCCCGATCTGGAGCTCAAACGCGCCTTGGCCGCCTCGATCCTCCAGAAGATGGAACAGGACAACCTTTCCATCAGCGCCCTAGCCGAACGCATCGGCACCGGCCGCACCGCCGTGCGCCGCATCCTCGATGCCCAGAATACTTCCATCACCTTTCGCTCGATGAGCCGCGCCGCCCACGCCGTCGGCCTCAAAATCAAGCTCATCGCCGAGCCCATGTCGCCCGACGAACTCGGCCAACTCGCGCATCGCCTGGCCAAGAGTAAAACTAAAGCCGAGTCCGCCAAGTTGACCGCTCGAATCACCGAGGGCTTCTACGCCGGTTCCTGATGCCAAAGGTCCAGCGCAAAGACATTCCTCGGGCGCTCTTGGCGCATCTGCTGGCACGGATCGCCGAGCGCAGCATCGACGCCGAGGCCCTCAAGTCTTTGGCCGGCTGGCTCGACACCAATCCCGAGGTGCCAGCCGGCGACTGGTACAAACGGTTCCCCTCCATGACCGTCTGCGGCCGGGGCGTCTTGGTAAAAACCTTCCTCACCCCGTCCCAAGCTCCGATCGGCACGAAGCTCTGAGCCTTCCGGCAAACGCGCAGTCTCCCATGCCGACACCAAGTCGCGACGCATAGCGGCGATCCGTCCTCGCGCGCTGCCGTCAGCCCTTCGCCAGCTGAGACTTCGTCTCCGGTCCGCCCCGGGCTTGTTCAACAATAGGCGTGTTAACCGCTCCACTTCTCTCCGAGCGCCCCCCCCTGAAGGTTGGCCCGTTCCTTCAAAAACGTCGCGAGTGGATGAATCGCGGAGGCCAAATCCGACTCCGCGAGACACTGGTAATCAACCAGCGTCTTCAATCTTAGCTCCGACTTGAGAACCAGCTTCTCGAGCCCGTCCTGCAACAACCGGTAGTCAGCGCCGCGGACAGAGAAATAGATTCCGGGGCAGACTTCCTTCGGCGCTGCCCCAGGCAACGCAGTGATCATGACAGCGGCGGCCATATCTTCCTTATCTCGGCAGACCATCGTCAAGATACGGAAGCCGCTCCTCTCTTCTTGGTGGGAGAAATCGATGGCGGCGTCCATCGACTCTGGATCGATCAGATTGACGTCGCCTTCTCTGACGAACACTCGCGCCGCTCCAAGCTGAAGCCAGTAGTCGAGACGCATAGTACGTAATTGGCCTGAACGCTGGTGAAGCCATTCGCCCCCGCCCACGGCAACGCGGGCAATGACCAAGCTGTCAGCCGAGAGGCGAAAATACGCGCCTTCAACTCCCGCGGCACTGGCAAACGCAGGAAGAAACGCGAGGAGGTAAGCGATGATCTTCATCTTTTCACCGAACAGTTGGTTTATCCCGCGCCGCGTTTCACGACCGGCGGGCGGAGGTTGGCTTGGTGGAAGGGGTTGGAAAGATGTGGGGCGAAATCCTCCGGCAGACGCGAAGGTCTATACGCCGGCCCGCCGCGATTCACAGCTAGGATCGTACTGCCGGCACGGTGGCGAGCAAGAGCGTTGTCTTGAAGCCGGCGTTCCGCGCCGTTCGCTCGCGTCGCCAGCGCCTCTACGCCGCTTCGCCGCGCAGCCGGATCAGCAGCGAGACCCCAAATTCCACCGCCAGCAGCCCGGCGCCGAAGGCGAAGGCGTACACGGACTTCAGATGCGCGCCTAGTCCGGCCGTTTCACGGCATGGCGGTAGCCCGAGCGACTTATGCCGAGGCAAGCCTCGGAACCCTTCGTCGATACTGCTACGGCGAACCGCCGCATGCCCACTCGGTGTGCGGAATCGGAGGTTAGTTTTCTGCGTCCAGAACACGACCGCCGGTGAGGGCGCGTTCGTAGTCGCGTAGCCAGCGCTCGCGCACAGCAAGCGCCCGCTCGCGACGATCGAGGGACAGCCGCTGGGTCTCGACAAGGCGCTGCGCCTCGGCGCGCACGGCCGGCTTCTCCACAACCGCCGTCTCCGCCTGCGCCGCGCCGGCCTGCTGCGCCATCAGCCGCAGCTCGGTCTCGCGCCGCTCGAGTTCGGCACGCAACTCCGCCGCAAGCTCCACGAACGAGCAGGCCTGGGACGCCCGCGCAAGATCGGCCTGCACGCGCGTCGCGGTGGCGCGCAGTTCCTGCTCGCGTTGAGCCAGCAGGGCCTCGCGCTCCGCAAGCTGGCGGTCGTACTGTGCCCGCCGCTCGTCGGCCAGATGCGCGGCTTGCTCCGCCTCGGCGTTGCGGCATTCGCCGCGCGCAGCGGCCGGGCGCCCCAATCGCAGCAGGCTGGCCAGCCTTCGCGCCAGGCAACGGCGCTGCCCAGCGGCAAGACCGCGGCACAGGCGCCGCACAAGCCGCGCCATGGGCGGCGCCACCGGCACCACATCCTGGATGCCCGCACGGATCGCGAGCACGACGCCTTCCAGCTCCGGCTTCGGCCAGATCAGCATGGCATGCCGGATCGTGTCCTCTCGCCGCCATTCCGGCACCCGCCCGAGCGCCTCGGCCAGCGTCTCGGGCGACATCGCCCGCGCATCGACCAGGAGCAGGTCGATCGCACCGCCGCGCGGTTGGCCCACCGGGCCGAGCGCAAGTTCCTCGCATCGGTAGCGCTCGGCATCGGCAGCCTCCGCGGCATACACGACACGAACACGAATCGTCTGGGTTTTCATGGTTCAGGAAACGGTGCACGACGCGGGCTCGGCCGGGCTGTCGTCGGCCATGCCGGCCACCTCGCACATGCTGCGGCGGATGGCCGCATGCAGTTCGGCGTCGCGTATGACGAAGTCGGCCTCGGCAAGGTTGAGCGAGTGCAGGCCGGCCCGGTCGAGCAGCTCGGCCGGCACGCGCAGGAACACGCGATACGCGAGCAATTGTCCCTGCACACCGCCGCCGCCGCGGCGCACGATGGCGTCGAGGAGCGGCCGCAGCCGCCAGCCCTCGGCCGGTACCACGGATGCCGGCGGCGGCGCCGGGGGGCGCTCGCACGTCACGCCCGAACGGCGCACGGCGAAACGGACTGTACCGGCCGCCTCCGTAGGCCGCGCGCGCTTCTTCGCCTTGCAGGTGAACCGGATCTCGCGCGGCTGCGCGACGACAACCGGCAGCGGACGCACGACCGGCCGGGGTTGGACCGGAACGGGCGCCGCTGCCGGCGACATCATGGCACCGGTCGCCGACGTATGGATCGGCGAAGAGGGAGGTTCGGACACCGCCGGCACGGGCTGGCGCCGGAGAATCTTGGGTACAGCTGGCGGCGGCGCGACCGGAGCGATCGACGGCGGTTCTGCGACGGCCGGCAGCACCGAGCCCGGCAGAGGCGGGGGCAACGGCGCAGTGACCGGATCCGGCACCGAGGATGCGGCGGGCGCAGCGGAAGCATCGGCGCCGCGGCGGTACTCATGCCAGCGCTGGACGTGTTTGCGTAGCAGCCCTTGGGCGGCGAGCTCGCGCAGCCCGAGCAGGGCGATCTCCGGGGCGACGCCGAGCTGGCCGGCGATCCCGGCGGCGGAGGCGCGCAGCTCGGTGCGGGCGAAGATGTCCCAAAGTTCGGGAGACAGCTCGAGGCGGGCGGCGACCGACTCGAAGTCGGGCGTGCGCACGTAGGATTCGAACACCGCGGCGGAAGTGGAGGTGCTCATGGCGTGGAGGGCGGCAGCAGGGCGATGAGGAGGAACGCCTCGTGGCGCTCCCAGCGGAACGGGAGCTTGAAGGCGCAGGGTGGCCGGGAGAGCGGCGGCTCCGGGTCGGCAGCGGACACGGCGAAAGGCGGCGCCACGCGCAGCTTCTCGCCGTACTCGGCGCGGGCGTTGCAGGTGATCACGCCGGCCATCTCGGCGACGAGATCGAGCAGCGCGGTGGTGTCGCGCTGCGGCTCGCCGATGAGATCGAGGAGGCGGTGCAGCATGGCGTCGGGCAGGCTGAGCGCGATCCAGCCCTCGGCCGCGCCGGCCACGGCCATGTAGCCGGTGCGCGCGAGCCGCGCGGGCAGCCGGCGTTCGAGCGAGGCCTCGAGCAGCGCGGGGCGAGAGCCGCCAACGGTCTCGAAATACCGGCAGACGTAGCCGACGAAAATGCCCAGGGCGTTCTCGGGAGTGAACTCGACCGCGGGGGTAGCGACGGTGTTCATGGCGTTTCGTCGGCTTGTTGGAGGGCGACCCACACGGCGGCGCGGTGCCCCTGCCAGACCAGCGGAAGCACGTAGCACACGGAATCGCGCGGGAAGGTCGGCACCGGCTGCGGCGCGGCGATCACCACCGGCACCGAGATCATGAAGGTGGCACCGAGCTCGGCGCGCACGTTGCCCGAAATCGTGTTGGCGATCTCGCCGGCGAGATCGGCGCAGAGCGCCTCGGTGCCGTGGGCCTCGCCGATGGCCGGCAGCAGCGCCTGCAACAGCGCGCGCGGTGCGGTGAAACACACGACACCCCGGCGCTCGCCGGTGATGCCGATCACGGCGGTGAAGTCGGCCGCGACCGAGTCACCCTCGGACTGGAGGTACGGCGTGCCCACCGTGGCGGGCCCGAGCGCGACGCGGGCGAAGTAGCCGGCGGCGCAGGAGGAGAAAACGCGGAGGATGGCTTCGTCCATGGGAGGATCAGAGTTCGAGCAGTTCGGCCACGGCCTCGCGGAGCGACTCGGGCGTGATGGGTTTGAGCAGGAAGCCCTGCGCGCCGCGCTTGATCGCCTCGACGGCGGTGGACTTGTCCGCCAGCGCGGAGACGATGAGTATGCGCGCGGCGGGGTCCTCGCGCAGGATCGCGTCGACCGCGGTGAGCCCGTCCATCTCCGGCATGGTGATGTCCATGGTGACGACATCGGGGCGGAACGTGCGGTATTCCTCGAGGGCGCGGCGGCCGTTGGAGGCCAGGCGGATCTCGCCAAAGCCGGCCCAGGCGACGTTGCGCTCGATGGCCCGGCGGACGATGAGGGAGTCGTCGACAATCAGGAGTTTCATGACACGGCGGCGGTGGTTTCGCTCGGGAAGAGGCAGGTGAACTCGCAGAAGGCGCCGGGCTGGCTGCGCACGGCGATCTCGCCGCCGGCCTCGTCGACGACGTGGTGCTTGATGATGTCCATGCCCATGCCGCGGCCGGCGTTGCCGTCGTTGCGCTCGGCGGTGGAGAAGCCGGGAGCGAAGATCAGCGCGGCCAGTTCGCCGTCGGGCAGCGTCGCCTCGGTGGGGACGAGCGACTCCGCCTCGGCGCGGCGGCGGATCTTGGCAAGATCGAGCCCGGCGCCGTCGTCGCGGTAGGTGAACCCGGCGAGACCGTCGGCCCCGGCCGGGCGGCAGCGCTGGGTGAGGCGCGCCCCGGCGCGCTTGCCCTGCTCGACACGGCGGCTCGGCTCCTCGATACCGTGTACGAGCGAGTTGCGGACAAGCTGGATGAGGATGTCGCGCGCCAGCGGCCGGCGCTCGGGCGAGAGCGCGGCGAGCGCGAGCGGGTCGAAATCGGTCTCGACGCTCTTGCCGAGCTTCTCGGCGAGTTCGGTCGCCTGCGCCGTGAGGGAGTCGAGCAGGTTGTCGCCGGCTGCGGCGGCGCTCGGCCGGGCGGCGGTGCGCAGGCCGGTGAGCTTGCCGCGAAGCTCCTGCAGGTCGAGCAGGTCGGCGCGGAGCCGGGCCTGTTCGACGACGATGGCGAGGAAGTCGTCGCCGGTGAGCTTCGAGCGGCCCTGGAGCTCGGAGAGGCGGTTTTCGAACTCCTCGGCGGTCTTCTGGAAGTAATCGAGCTTCAGGTACACCGCATTGCCCTTGATGTTGTGGACGGAGCGGAAGACCTGGTTGAGCCGCTCTCGCAGCTGGGCGCGCACCTCGACCGACTCGGCGGCGAACTCCTCGGCGCGCAACGCCCCGTTGATCGACTCCAGCTCGGTGCCGACCAGCTTCACGAAGTGGTCGAGCTGGTCGGGGTCGACGTGGACGATGCCCAGCAACATCTCGAACTGGCGTTCCTTCTTCTTCTCCTCCTCGCGCAGCCGGCGCTCGAGCTCGACCTGCGTGGTGATGTCGCGCATCGCCACGAACACGCGGCCGACGTGGTCGCCGTCCATGATGCGGCGGAAGGCGAAGCCGAGGAAACGGGTGATGAAGCCGCCGGCGGGATTGGGGAAGTTCACCTCGATGTCGGCCAGCGGGTTGACCTTGAGGACGGTGCGCTCCTTGCGGTTGGCGTCGAAGAGCAGCGCGAGGTAGTCGACCAGCGTCGCGTGCATCTTCTCGGTGATGAGCGGCCGGAGGAGCGAGAGGAGGTTGAGCCCGGCGAGGTCGGGCTGGCGCAGGATAGCGGTGGACTCGCGCGAGTACTGCGAGCCGATCACGCCGGTGGCGTCGATCACCCCGATCCTCACGAAGGATTGAGCTTGGCTCGGGATGATGGAGAGAGGCGCT
>CAZXHR010000144.1:0-11094 GCA_964640465.1 uncultured Opitutaceae bacterium | reverse complement strand
CCGAAAGGGGCGCGGATGCGCGGAGGTCAATTCAAAGCTTCCACGACTACCTTTGCTTCAATGGGGCCGCGCGTTCGGAGTCTTCGCGTTACGAATGGCACGTTGCAAGCCTACTCTTAAGCCGTTCTTCCTTTACTTCCTTTCAAGTTGCTTTTAACGAAGAACGCGTGCATATCCAGCCCGCATGCAAACCAAGGAGGATTCACCAAGGCATAACGACTATGCCGCTTGGATAAGGCTCTCCCAAAATCCGTACGCGAATCTCTACTTCGCTGAAGACGAAGATTCCCGGCCCAAGTCCGAACATTGCACCGCAACCCCATCCAATGAGCCAAAGCCATCAATTCCGTAGTTGTTTCCGCGCCGCCACCGGCAACACCCCCTACGACTACCAGAGCCGTCTCGCCGGCGCCGACACCGGTCGCCCCTGCGAGTCCCAGCTCATCGCCATCCCCACCGGGCTCGGCAAAACCGCCGCCGTCGTCCTCGCCTGGCTCTGGAACCGCATTGTGCTCCAGCGCGCCGACTGGCCTCGCCGCCTCGTCTACTGCCTACCAATGCGCACCCTCGTCGAGCAGACCGAGGCCGAAGTCCGCAATTGGATCACCAACCTCCTCGAAAAAGCCGACGAGCTTGGCTTCTCCGAAGCCGCCCGCGCCGATCTCCGTTGGCTCGCCAAGCACTCGCCCGTGATCCTCATGGGCGGCGAGGAACTCGATACCGCCCGCCGCGACTGGGACATCCACCCCGAGCGTCCCGCGATCCTCATCGGTACTCAGGACATGCTCCTCAGCCGCGCGCTAAACCGCGGCTACGGCATGAGCCGCTACCGCTGGCCGATCCACTTCGCGCTGCTCAATCAAGATGCGCTCTGGGTACTCGACGAAACCCAACTCATCGGGGTCGGGATCGAGACCTCCGCCCAGCTCGACGCATTCCGGCGCGACTTCACCGCCACCTGTACCGCGCACACCGCCGCTCCCCGCGCCTTCACGTGGTGGATGAGCGCCACACTTTCCGAATCACGGCTAGAGACCGTGGATCAGCCCCGACCGCTGGCACTGCCCCGCACGATTCTGGCCGAAGCCGATGCCAAGGCCGTCGCGCAACGTTTCACCGCACCGAAGCCAATCTCGGAGGCCGGGCCGAAACTCACCTCTGCATCCGACAAAGAGATTCCAGCCTACGCGAAACACGTCGCCGAACTGGTCTTGGCCCGTCATCGCACAGACACCTTCTCGCTCGTAGTGCTCAACAACGTGGCCCGCGCCCAAGCCGTTTACCAAGCGCTCCTCGCACGCGGCTATAGCAGCGATCAGCTTGCGCTCATTCACTCCCGATTCCGTCCGCTCGACCGGGCGAAGCACCAACAACTGCTGTTCTCCACAGGCGAACGCATCGTCGTTGCCACCCAAGCGATCGAAGCCGGCGTCGATGTCTCCGCGCGCCTGTTGGTCACCGAACTCGCGCCGTGGTCCTCACTCGTTCAACGCTTCGGCCGCTGCAACCGGTCCGGCACCATCGACGATGCCGAAGTTCTCTGGATCGATCTCGCCGGTGACGAACAGCTCATGCGCCCCTACACCGTCGCGGAGTGCTCGGCCGCCCGCACGGCTCTTCGATCCAACCTCTCCGACGTCTCCGCTCGTTCGCTTTCCCAAGTATCCGCACCTCCAGAACCCCGCGTCATCCGGCCCGTTCTGCGACGCAAAGACTTGGTCGATCTCTTCGACACCACGCCCGACCTCACCGGCAACGACCTCGATGTCTCCCGCTACATCCGCGACGGCGACGACACTGACGTGCAGGTCTTCTGGCGTGATCTTGGAAGCCTGCCTCCCTCCGCGGAGATTCCTTCACCAACACGGAACGAGCTTTGCAGCGTTTCGCTCCCACGCTTTGCCAGCTTCCTCGACAAACTCACCAAGAAGAAAGAATTCAGCCTCTACAATTGGGACCCGCTGGAAGAACAATGGGCGCGCGTCCGGAGCCCGCGGGCCGGCGGCGTTTACCTCCTCGATAGCCGCGCCGGCGGCTACTCCGCCGCGCTGGGCTGGACTGGCGAACCCGCCGACGCAAACAACGCCGTCGCCGCAATCCCTCCCGCATCCGTCTCGGCTCAGGAATCCAACGCCACCGACCGAGGCGCCGCCGCCGCCAGATGGATCACGATTCCCGAACACACGAGACATGTCGTCGACATGTTCACAGGGATTGCCAACGCGCTCGCCCTCCCATCCGCCACCACGGCAACGATCACCGTTGCCGCCCAATGGCACGACTTGGGCAAAGCCCACGCCATCTTCGCCGAAGCCCTGAAAGCCTCAACAGGAACACCGCCTCCCGACGCTTCCGCGTTCTACGCGAAATCGCCCAACCGTGCCCAGCCCTATGCCAGGCCGGGGTTCCGCCACGAGCTCGCTTCGGCCCTCGCGATCCTGCTCGCAGCGCCCGCCGACCTGCCCGAGCGCGACCTCGTCGCCTACCTCGCCGCGGCGCATCACGGCAAAGTCCGCCTCTCGATCCGTTCGCTTCCGGGCGAAACCCCACCGCCAGAACAACCCGCTGCACGCTGCGCTCGTGGCATCGTCGACGGCGACATCATCCCGGCCGCCGCGTTCGCCGCACTTGGCCTCGTATCAGCCGATCTCGCACTCGACCTCGGCTTCATGGAACTGGGTGAAGGCACGCATGGGGCCTCGTGGTTGGCGCGGGCGCTCGCGCTACGCGACCGCATCGGCCCATTCCAACTCGCCTACCTTGAAGCGCTCCTGCGCGCCGCCGACATGCGCGCCTCGGCCGCCGAATCCCAAGCCATCTGAGCCACCATGAATGACCTCGCACTTCCCGGCTGCTCGCCCACCCCGCTCGCCCACTACCTCAAGGCTCTCGGTATCCTTCGTCTGGTATCGGAGGATGCCGCTCACGGCGACCCCACTGTCGCCGGCTACTGGCAACGCGACACTTTTCACCTGCGCACCCGTCTCGATCGCGCCGCCCTGATCGACTTCTTCCTCAACCACTACCGGCCCACCCCGATCATCGCCCCATGGAACGGCGGCAGCGGGTTCTTCCCGAAGGACAACGACGAAGCGCTGCGCTCCATCCTCGCCTCGGAGCAGCCCCGTTTCGCGGAGTACCGTCGCACCATCTCCTCCGCGATCACGCTTCTGGCCGACCTCAAATTGAAGGAGAAGCCGGACAACCCGGAGGCCAAAGCCGAACTGCTGCTGCATTGCCGCAACAGTCTCCCAGAAGCCGCCCTCGCATGGCTGGACGCCACGTTCATCCTCACCTCCGATGGGCCGGCCTATCCGCCACTACTCGGCACGGGAGGGAACGACGGCCGTCTGGATTTCACGAACAACTTCCAGCAGCGCCTTCTCGACGTTCTCTCCGCCACCGATGGCATGCCCACGCCAAAGTCCGCGTCTTGGCTACAACTCGCGATCTTCGGTGAAAACTGTTCGGGGCTATCGAACCGAGCGATCGGTCAGTTCGCGCCTTCCGCGGCTGGCGGCGCCAATAGCGCCAACGGCGTCGATGCCCCGGCCTCCGTCAATCCGTGGGACTTCGTTTTCATGCTGGAAGGTGCCGCCCTCTATGCGAGCGCGGCGGTCAGACGCCTGGAGACAGCCGAGCCCGGGCAGCTCTCCTATCCGTTCTGTGTTCGTTCGACCGGCGCCGGATATGCGAGCAACAGCTCCGGCGACGAGAAAGACGCGCGCGCCGAGCTCTGGCTCCCGCTTTGGCCAGCGGCTTCGTCCCTGCCCGATGTCCGTGCTCTGTTCGGCGAAGGCCGAGCCTTGGTCGGACGCCGCGCAGCCCGCGATGGCCTCGAGTTCACGCAAGCGATCGTTTCACTCGGGGTCGATCGCGGCATCAGTGAGTTCCAGCGCTTCGGATTTCTCCTCCGCAATGGCTTGGCCTATTTCGCCACCCCGCTCGACCGCGTCGCCGTTCGCCGTGACACCGTAGCCGCCGACCTGCTCGACGATGTCGGCCCGTGGCTCGATTCCTTCCGGCGCGCCGCACGCGGCGACCGTGCCCCGAGCCGGGTTTCCTCCGCCTGCCGAAACCTCGAACGCGCAATCTTCGCGCTCTGCACACGCAGCGCCGATGGCCAGCGAAACGACTCCGCAGTCCTTTCTGTTCTGGTACAGCTTGGCTCCTGCGAAGCAGCCCTCGCCGCCAGCCTTGGCTGGGCGACCGAGCAACCACGGCTCTCCCCGCTGCAGCTCTCCCATCCCGGCTGGCTCCGCGCCGCGCTCGCGTCCGCGCCGCATGAGACCGCGCTCGCTCAAGCGCTCGCCAGTCTCGCCGCCCCGCGGTTCCGCACTCATCTCGAACCGGTGGACGCCTCCGGTTTCCATTGGGATAAGCAAGCAAAGGATGTCACCTGGATTCACGGACGCGCCACCGCTGCCTTACGCGCCACGCTCCAGCGGCGTCTCATCCTCGACGAAGGCTCCGACCTCAACCCGCTTCGTGGCCAGGTGCCCGCGCCGCTCGCCAGCATCGTGCGCTTCATCGAAGGGCGCCTCGACGAGGCCTTGTTCGAGTCGCTTCTGCTCGCACTGGCCTGCTACCGCACCGAGGCGCTAACTGAGCACGCAGCTGCGCCAGCACTTTCGGATGACGAGCTTGCCCCCTCGGCCCTGTTCGCGCTCCTGCGCACCGCGCTCGCGGGAGACCTTCCCGGTTGCGCCAACACCATCCCCCGCGTGCCCGCCATCGTGCATCGCGCCGCCACGGGCGACGGACGTGAGGCGTCGCGACTGGCAGCCCGTCGCCTTCGTGCGTCCGGTGTCGCTCCGGCCTTCGACTCCCTCGACCAACGCGGCGACTCGGTGAAACGCACCGCCGCCGCAGTTCTGTTTCCCCTCTCGCCGGGTTCCCTCGGCGAACTCCTTCAACTCATCCAACCCATTCAATCCTGAACACCAAACAACCATCCACCATGAACCTCGCCTCGCTCCTCGCCCATCCCCGTCTCCTCATCGAAGTAGACCTCGCGCCGATTGCCGGCACCCGCTTCCAGCCCACCGGTTTTCCCGACCTCCAAGCCGCCACCTACCAGTCGGCCGACGGCAAAGAAATGCTCCTCGTCGAATCGGCCCAGAGCATGGCCAACCGCCTCGAAGCCGTCTGTTGGGATGAGGCCGACGAGAAGCCCGTCGCCGCACTCGCCGGCCTTCCCTACGTCGAGTCCACCTTGCCCGATGGTGCCAAGACCAACTCCCTCCTCGAAGCGCACCGGATCAACTCGCCGTATTTCGTAAATGCCGACGGCTTCGAAACCATCGCCAAGGCCATCGGATTTGAGAAGGACAAACCGTTCGACCGCCAGAAGCTGGTCGCCGCGCTATTCCGCTTCGACCCGAACAGCCTATTGCACGGCATCTTCCTCGAGAAAGTCGGCGGCGTTGTGCGGCTGCCACGCGCCCTCACCGCCTTCATCGAGGCAAGTGACGTCCACGTTGCCGCGAGCGGCGGCGTGAAGGTCGACCGGGTGCAGCCCGAGAGCGGCGGCGACTCCACCAAGTACGGCAAGGCCGCCGACGGCTACGGCAACGTCCCATTTCACCGCGACGAGTTCACCGGGCGCATCACAGCGTTCTTCAATCTCGACCTCAGCCTAATCGCCGGCTTCCGCCTGCCGCCCGAGGCGCGCGAACTGCTCATCGCCCTCGCCCTCTTCAAGATCGAGCGATTCCTCGCTACTGGACTTCGCCTGCGCACCGCCTGCGACCTCGTCGAGACCGCGCGTCGCGTCACACGCCCGACCGATGGTTTCACGCTTCCCTCCGCCGCGGAGCTCGCCACCGAGATCAGCCGCCTGTTCGCCGCCAACGCCAAGCACTTCGCCGACCCGCGCGTCACACCGTTGACGTACAGCGAAGCCAAAGCCAAGGGCCGCAAGGCAGCCAAAGACGCCCAGTAACACACCCGCCATGCTCGCACTCGGTTTTCGCTTCCCCGCTGGCCGTTACCACGCCACGGCCTGGGGTAGCCATGTCAACGAAGGCGTGCCGGAGTGGCCCCCTTCCCCGTGGCGGTTGCTGCGCGCCCTGATCGCCACTGCCTACCACAAGTTGCCCGAAGATGTGGAGAAGCCGGCGCTGAGGTCCCTCATCGAGCGTCTGGCCGCAGCACCTGCACCGTCCTATCACGTCCCGCCAGCCACCGCAGCCCACACTCGGCACTACATGCCGACCGAGGGAGAAAAGACGACCAAAGTCTTCGACACCTTTGTCGCTCCAGCACCTGACGCCGAACTGGTCGTCCAGTGGTCCGTCGAGTTGCCAGAAGCGGAGCGCGCCCTGCTCTCCGCGCTGCTTGAGCGTCTCGGGTATCTCGGGCGCGCGGAAAGCCTCGTCGAGGCCCGCCTGCATCCGGCCGACTCTTCGGCATCACCACCGCCCAACCTCAGGCCGCTGTTACCGGGAGAGCCGCTGCCCGCTGGGACCAGTCTCTTGCGCCTGCTTTCGCCCGTCTCTCCGGCTGAATTCGCCGCGTGGAGACAGACGCAGCTTCCTCCGCCTCCCGCGGGGGCGGCGACCGAAGCAAAAGCCAAGAAGCCACCCAAGAAAGCGACTGGTCCGAACATCGCACCTGACCTCTTCGCCGCACTTCAGGTCGATACCGACAGTTGGCGTGGAGACGGCTGGGCGCTGCCTCCGGGCTCCTGCTGGAAAGACTTCGCCCGGGCCGCAGATACCCCGCGCCAAGTCGCCCGCGTCTGCATCCGCCACGAGAACCATGCTTTCACCGTCGCACGTTTCGCCCTCTCAGGCGCAGTGCTGCCCTCGATCCGGGCATTTCTCCCGCAAACCGAGCGACTCCACCAGTCGCTGGTGAAGCACTCGGACCAATCGCCACGCTTCACCGGTTGCGACACCGAAGGCCAGCCGCTCCAGGGCCACGGCCACGCCTACCTGCTGCCCGAGTGTGATCCGGTCCACGGTTACGTCACCCACATCACGCTCTTCGCCCGCGCCGGCTTCAACCTGCGCGAGCGCCGCGCGATGGAAGCGGTCCGTCGTCTCTGGTCGCGCGAAGGCATGCTCGGGCTATCGCTCCTCGGCATCGGAAACGCCGAAGATTTCTCAGCTCTGCCATTCTTCCGCGCCGCCAAGCGCTGGCGCAGCGTCACGCCCTTCGTTTCCACCCGTCATCCCAAGACACACCGCAACGGCCGCGCCAAACTCGACGCCAACGACCTCGTGATCGGCTCGCCCGAACACGATCTACGGCGCCTTCTTGAACTCCAAGGCTGGCCTGCGCCCGCATCCATCACTCCGTTGCCGGCTCTCCAGCTCTCCGGTCGCCGTGTCCCGTGGCTCGATTTTGTCCACGAACGGAAGCTGGGCGACGGCCGGCACGGCGGTGCTGCACCCACTGGATTCGAAATCACCTTCGACTCACCCGTCTCCGGCCCACTCGCCCTCGGCTACGCCGCCCACTTCGGCCTCGGGCTCTTCGCCCCGGCCGAGTAAGCCACACGTCACGCACACCCTCCCGCACCACATTCTTTCCACACCGCGCCACCACTCCGCATCTCGCCATGTCCCGGAACACCGCCCCGTCCGGAGACCCCACACTCCCGCCCATCCATACCGTCCGTGGCCGTCGCATTGTCCTCGATAGCGACCTAGCCGCGCTCTACGGCGTGCCGACGATGGTCTTCAATCAGGCCATCAAACGCAACGCCGTCCGTTTCCCCGTCGACTTTGCGTTTCAACTTACCCGTGAGGAGTTTGCCCACTTGAAATCACAAATTGTGATTTCAAGTTCCGAGGCACCTAACGGCTTAAGGTCACAATTTGTGACCTTAGTGGGCCACGGCGGACGGCGTTCTCTCCCCTGGGCCTTCACCGAGCACGGTGCCATCATGGCCGCCACCATCCTGCGCAGCCCCCGCGCCGTGGAGATGAGCGTGTACGTCGTCCGTGCCTTCGTCCGCATGCGCGAGGAGTTGCTCACCAACGCCGTCGTCCTGAAACGTCTTGCCCAGATCGACAAGAAGCTCCTTGAGCACGACATCGTCCTGCGCGACGTCGTCGAGAAGCTCCTCCCGCTCCTCAACGCCCCGCCCGAACCCGAGCCGCCCAAGCGCCGCATCGGTTTCAACCCAAGCCAAGGGTGACCGTCGCAGTCCTCCTCTGTCGTCTTTCGTCCGTCCTCCGGCCACCTGCCACCCCCGACTCTCAACCCTCTCGCAGGCGCCTCGCGACGTTCTGCCGCACCGCAGAATGCCGCACGGCAGACCGCCCCCACCCTATGCCCCCCGCTCCGGACACGCTCGCCGACCTCCTGCCCGCCCGGATGCTCAACGAGTTCGTCTATTGCCCGCGGCTCTTCTTCTACGAGCACGTCGAGGGGGTCTTCGTCCACAATGCCGACACGTTGCGCGGCAAGGCCCAGCACGAACGGGTCGACTCCGGCAGCGGCGCGATGCCGAAGGCGCGAAAAAAGGCAGCCGCTGCAATACCCGGCACAGCGGAATCCTCCCCCGCCGACTCTCCGACCGAACCCGGGACGCAATCCGAGTCACCGGGCGATCCAGAGTCGACCGACCAAGAATCCGCCTCCGAGCTCTCCGCTCCTGCAATCGGCAATCCGAAATCCGAAATCGAAAATGAGACGATTCATAGCCGCTCCGTCATGCTCGGCAGCGAGACCCTCGGCGTCGTCGCCAAGCTCGACCTGGTCGAGGCCACCGTCGAAACCTTGCCCGCCTGCCCGGAGTCCGGTGCCCGTAACACCGCCGAGCGCGCCGCCCTCCGAGTGATCCCGGTGGAGTACAAGTCCGGCCCGCCCCGTGCCGACGCCGACGGCACGCTCCTCCTCTGGGACGCCGACCGCATGCAACTCGGCCTCCAGATGCTCCTCCTGCGCGAGAACGGCTACGCCTGCGACGAGGGCGTCGTCTACTACCGCCAGACCCGCCAGCGCGTCCGCTTCAGCCTCGACGCCGAAACCGAAGTCTGGATTCGCCGCCAGATCGGCGCCGCCCGCGCGTGCACCGGCGGCCCCATCCCCGCGCCGCTCGACCATTCGCCCAAGTGCCCGCGTTGCTCGCTCGTCTCCGTCTGCCTGCCCGACGAGACCAACCTCCTGCGCACCGGGCCCGATGCCGAGCTCCCGCCCCCCGAGGCGCAACTCGCCCTGCCCGGGCTGCTGCCCGCGGCGAACGTCGCGCCCGTCGTCGAGGATCTCGCCGATACGTTCGACGACGACGATCCCATCTGGGACTCGCTGCCGGAGCCGCGTTTCCCGAGTCCGGCAATCGAAGGCGATGTGCGCCGGCTCATCACCCCCGACATCTACACCAAGGCGCTCTACGTGAACACGCCCGGCGTGGGCATCACGAAGAAAGGCGAGACCGTGGTGGTGAAGGACCAGGGCGAGACTGTCATCGAAGTTCGGATCAAAGACCTCCACCACCTCGCCATCTTCGGCTCCGCCCAACTCTCGACCGCGCTCGTGCAGACCCTCTGCGAACGCGACATTCCGATCTCGTTCTTCTCGATGGGCGGCTGGTTCTACGGCCTAGCCCGCGGCCAGGGGCTGCCCAACGTCTTCACCCGCATCAAGCAGTTCGCCCGCGCCGCCGAACCCGAGCAGTCGCTGCCGCTCGCGCGACTGTTCGTCTACGGCAAGATCCGCAATCAGCGCACGCTCCTCCGCCGCAACCACGTCGAGCCGCCGCCGCTCGTGCTACGGATACTCAAACACGCCGCCTCCGCCGCGCTCGTCGCGCCCAACCACGCCACGTTGCTCGGCATCGAGGGCGCCGCCGCCCTCAGCTATTTCCGCCACTTCGGCGGCATGATCAAGGGCCCGGAAATCCAGGACGAGATCCCCGGGCTCGACGACCCGCCCCCCGCGAGCGCCGGAACCGCAGGACCGCCCGCACAGGCGTTGTTCACCTTCGACTTCAAGACCCGCAACCGCCGCCCCCCGCGCGACCCCGTCAACGCCCTGCTCTCCCTCGCCTACAGCCTCCTCGCCCGCGACTGCACCATCGCCGCCTACGCCGTCGGTTTCGACCCGTACGTCGGCTTCTTCCATCAGCCGCGCTTCGGTCGCCCCGCGCTCGCGCTCGACGTGATGGAGGAGTTCCGCCCGCTCGTGGCCGACTCGGTCGTGCTCACCGCCATCAACAACCGCATGCTCGGCCCCGGCGACTTCGTCCAGGCCGGCGACGCCGTGAACCTCACCACCACCGGCCGCAAACGGTTCCTCTTCGCCTACGAAAAACGCATGGGCGACACCGTCACCCACCCGATCTTCGACTACAAGGTCAGTTACCGCCGCGCGATCGAGCTCCAGTTCCGCCTCCTCGCCCGCACCCTCACCGGCGAGATCGACCGCTACGTGCCGTTCACCACGCGATAGTGCTGGAGAGAGCATTCTGCCGTGCCGCCTGCCCGCCACTCGTTACCCGCTACTCGCTATTGTCCATGAGCCGCACGAACTACATCGTCACCTACGACATCCGCGATCCGAAGCGGCTACGGAAGGTGTTCAAGGCCTGCAAGGACTACGGCCTGCACCTGCAGCTCTCCGTCTTCGAATGCGACCTCACCGCCGCCGAGAAGATCGACTTCGAAAGCCGCCTACGCGGCCTGATCAAAAGCGACGAAGACCAAATCCTCTTCATCGCCCTCGGCCCCTCGGAATCGCGCGGCGAGCGGGTGATCAGCGCCATCGGCCAAAGCTACATCCGGGTCGACCCGCCCTGCTACGTCGCGTAGCCGACTGCCGAATCCTGTAGCCGGCCGCATCGAGGACGGCCCCTCGGCCCTCCCTTCTTTGACAGTCCAGTGCCCGCGAGCGGCGAGGTGATGCACCACCCACGGTAACCCGCTCGCACGTTCATAATCAGCGACATGACTTGATCCGGCATCGACCCACCGGCAGCGTTCCTGCCCTGACAGCGAGCCGCTCGCAGCTCAACGTCAGGGTTCTTTGGCCTCAGCGACTTCCCCACTAACTCTCTCCGCGCTCCTCGGAGCGCGGCCCCATTGAAGCGGGCGGATTCCGCAAGCGTTCGCTGCTTGCGTTTTTCTCTCCGCGCTCCTCGGA
>CAZXHR010000143.1:0-11168 GCA_964640465.1 uncultured Opitutaceae bacterium | reverse complement strand
CGATCTCCCTCCATCACCTCCAGCGACGCCTAGGGGGCCTCCTGGGCGTCGTTGGTGGTGATGGAGGGGGCGGTGAGGACGGCGATCTCCTCGTTGTTGAAGCCAACGACTGAGACGTCGTGGGGCACGCGGAGGCCGGCGGCACGGAAACCCTCGATGGCGCCGAAGGCCATCTCGTCGTTGAGGGTAACGAAGGCGGTGGGCATCCGGCCGGCGGCGACGAAGCGGGCGGCCATCTCGCGGCCGTAGATGAGGTTGCTCGTGGTCGTGGGCCCGTTGGGGATGCTCACGAGCGTGGCGGCAGGGCCGAGGCCGCGGGCGAGCACGGCCTGGCGGAGACCGCCGAGGCGGGCGTCCTCGACGGGGGTGCGGCCCGGGACGATGCCGATGATGCCGATGCGGCGGTGGCCGAGGTCGAGCAGGTGCTCGGCAGTGAGCGCGAGCGCGCGTACCCGATCGACAGTGACGACGTTGGCGGCGGGGTCGGAGCAGGTGTCGGTGAAGACGTGGGGGATGCCGGCGGCGGCGAGGGAGCGGATATGGGCGGCGACCTCGGCGCCGGAGTGCTGGCCGGCGAAGACGACGGCCTCGGCGCGCATGCGGGTGGCGAGGCGGGTGCTGCGGACGTGGTTGGGATTATCGACGGTCTCGATGAGCGCGGTGTAGCCGGCCTCGGCGAGGAGGCGGACGACGAGGGCGAGCTTCTGGACGAGGGCGTAGTGTTTGAAGTCGGAGAGGCAAACGGCGATGGTGCCGGAGCGGCGGCCGCGCAGGATGTGCGAGTAGGGGTTGGCGGTGAAGCCGGTGCGCTGGACCATCTCCATCACGAGGTCGACGTTCTTCTGTTTGATGCCCTTGTGGCCGTTGAGGACGCGGGAGACGGTGGCGCGGGAGAGGCCGACGAGCTTGGCGAGTTCGGCGGTGGTGTGGATGGGCGCCGGGGCGGAGGATTGGGTGCGCGAGTTCACGCTGGAAACGGGTGGGTGCCTGTGAGAGGCGAGAATATTCCGCGGAGGGGGCGGCGGGAGGTCAAGGGGTGGCGGGGCCGCATTGTTGCGCGGCCTCGAGGTAGGCTTCGGCTTCGGCGGCGCGGCCGAGGGAGCGCAGGGCCATGCCGCGGAGGTAGTTGGCCTCGCCGGAACCGGGGGCGGCTTCGACGGCGGCGCGGAACTGATCGGTGGCTTCCTGCATGCGGTTGCTGCTGGCGAGGGCGCGGCCGTAGTAGATGCGGCCTTCGACCCAGCCGGGGGCGATCTCGACGGCGCGCCGGAGGTGGGCGAAGGCCTGCGCAGGCTGGCCCGACTCCATCAATGCGATACCCCAGTTTTGCTCGGCTTGCGGGTAGAGGGGGGCGAGCCGGGCGGCGGCGGCGAAGTGGGGGAATGCCTCCTCGAAGCGACGCATGCGGGCCAGGGTGGTGGCGAGGTTGCAGTGGCCGATGGCGTAGTTGGGCTGGAGCTCGACGGCGCGCTGGAGGTGCGGGAGCGCCTCGTCGAGGCGGTCGAGGCGGGTGAGGTTGTCGCCGAGGTTGTTCTCGGCGGCGGCGTTGTCGGGCTTGATCGCGAGGGCGGTGCGGAGGTGGGCGATGGCGGCGTCGACGTTGCCGGACTCGGCGAGGGCGATGGCGAGGTTCTGGTGGGCCATCCAGCAGGCGGGGTTCCGCTGGAGCGTGGTCTCGTAGAGCGTGGTGATGTCGCGGTACGTCCGGCTTTGCAGGCCGGTGAGTGTGCCGAGGATACCGAGCAGGAGGGCGGCGCCGCTGAGGGCCGCGCGGCGCGGGAGGCGGGTGGCGAGGGTGGAGAGGCCGGCGCCGGCGAGCGCGAAGACGGCGAGGCTGGCGAGGTATTGGAAGTGGTCGGCGACGTAGGAGAAGACGAAGGGATAGACGTTGAAGAAGCCGAGGACGGGGAAGAGCGTGCCGCCGAAGAGCAGCGCGGCGGCGAGGGGGGCGCGGCGGCGGCGCGCAAGCGCGAGCCAGAGCAGGGCGGTGAGGAGAGCGAGCCCGGCGGCGGGGAAAAGCCACTGCCATAATTGCGAGGCGTCGACGGTCCAGCGCGGGTAGATGAAGATGAGGTCGGCGGGCCAGAGGAGTTTGCCGAGGTAGAACCAGACGACGCGGCCGGCGAGAAGGAGGCGCTCGTCGAAGGCGAGGGCGAAGTCGGAGCCTTGGGCGCCGATGAGTTCGCGCTCGAAGTGGGCGGTGCCGAGGCCGGAGAGCGCGCCGAGGGCGAACCACGGCAGGAGCGGCAGGACATCGCGGCGCCAGTCCAGTCGACCGTGCTGCCACCAGAGAACGACCAGGAGGGCGGCGGGGAGCGTGGCGGTGACGGTTTTGGTGAGGAGGGCGAGGGCGAAGAGCGCGGTGGCGGCGGCGTATTGCGCGGGGCGCCGGCCGTTGTGGAACCGGAGGTAGGCGAGCGCGGCGAGGAGGTAGAAGACGGCGGAGAGGGTGTTTTTCTGTTCGGAGATCCAGGCCACGGATTCGACGCAGACCGGGTGGAGTGCGAAGAGGAGCGCGGCAAACCAGGCGCCGGGGACGGCGAGGCGTTGGAGCAACCGCGCGAAGAGACAGGCGGCGGTGGCGTGGAGGACGACGTTGAGCAGGTGGTAGGCGACGGTGGAGTCGCCCCAGAGCAGGTGCTCGAACCAGAAGGCGGAGTGGAGGACGGGGTAGTACTGCTGCGTGGCGCCGATCTCGAACCAGATGCGGCCGAGCCCGGCGAGGGAGCGGAGCTGGGCGCGGGTGACATGGCCGGCTTCGTCCCAGAGGAAGCCGCCGGAGAGCGCGGGGAGATAGGCGAGGAGGGTGGCGGCGAAGAGGAGAAGCCAGAGCCAAGACACGCAGAAGCCATTGGGCGTGGCGGGCGCGATCGTTGCCGCGGTGGGCTGGGGCGACTTGGGCGGGCGGGGCATGAAAGGGCGGAATGCAGAGTGGCGAATCGGAGAATGTGGAGTTCAGAAAATCAGGAAACGGAATCTTGGTACTGGGGCTCCAGAGTTCCGAACTCTTCCGGATCTTTGTGCGCGCTGTGGTTCAATCATTTCATGACGAAAAACGGACGACAGAAGGCAACGATGGGAACAAAGACCGGAGGACGGAAAACGGAAGGCGGAAGGATTTACCACAGAGAACGCAGAGAGCACAGAGAACATGTGCGATGCGGGTACCGGGTTTTAGGAATCGAAAGCAAGCAGGCCCCTACACGGTTGAATGCCTGGGCGGAGTTCGGAACCAAAGAAAACGGCGCCAGCGGGATGCGCTGGCGCCGTCGAAGGAATCACATCTGGGGCCTGCGCTCAGAAGTCGAACGTGGCCGTGAAGATGAACTGCTGCGGGTCGACGATGCGGTAGGTGCAGATCGAGCCGTCGGGGAAGGCGGAGACCGGGCGGAGAGAACCGTGCTGACCGATGTTCTTCGCGTTGATCTTGAAGGTCGCGGAGACCTTGTCCGACCAGAGCTTGGTCTTGTAGGAGACGAAGGCGTCGAAGTAGTAGTGCGCGTCGTCGTACCACGGATTGCTCACATCGAGTTCGGTGTCGGTGAGGAGGTGGTAGCCGATGGCGCCCTTGTCCTCCCAGCGGACGGCGCCGCCGACGGTGATGTTCTTGACCCACTTGTTGTCGGTGATTCCGCGGAGGCCGTAGCTGGTGCTCAGGCGGAAGTTGTACCGGCGGACCTGCGGGTTCGACTGGCCCTCGAGATTGCGCATGAGGGTGAAGGGCGTCTGGACGAAGCTCGTGTAGTTGTACTGCGGAGTCTGGGCGGAGCTGGTGTACGGCGCATTGGCTGTGGCGGCCCACTCGGCGGCGGTGCCGCTGCTGGTGCCGTACTTGTGGAGCCACCAGAGCTTGTTCGGGTTGCCTTCGGCGATGGCGTTGGCTGTCGAGATCGACGGGTCGACGAGCGAAGTCCAGAACGGCATGCGCTCATCGATCCACTGCTTGAGTGCGGCGGAGACGTTCTCGTTGACGGTTTTGGTGTCGGTTACCGATGCGCTGACCGTCCAGTAGGTGGTCGGGTTGTAGTTGATCTCAAGTTCCGAGCCGATGGACTTGGTGTCGATAGTCGCCGCGATCGGGGGATTTGCGGACGCGTAGTAGTCGATGTCGGAGGCGGCGAAGCCGGTCAGGCGGGCAACGACATCATCAACACTTTCGGAGCCTTGCGGAACGTAGGTCGGATACTGCGAGCCGAGGTTGTTCGCCACCACGTACTGAACGGCGTGGGCCATGGTGTCGTGGAGGTTGAGGTAGGGGGTCGGGCTGCCGGCGCCGAGGGTCTGGAGGTCGAGGCGGAGGACGCGGCCGGCCAAGGTGCTGAGGTCGGTTGTCTGGGCGTTGCGCTGGGTGTTGTTGTACCGGGTGAAGCGCACGTACAGTTTGCCGTCCATCAGGTTGAAGCCCATGCCCCAGCTCTTGTCCTTACCGGTGGTGTTGGGCAGGGTGTTCTTGTAGAGGTCCTGCGACGGGGAGATCGGGAGGAAGCTGCTGGAACGGTTACCGTAGATGGAGAAGCCGTTGAGCAGATCGCCGAGGAACCGGCTGAACCCGCTGCCGCTCTGCTTCATGTCGTTGGCGAACTTCATGTTGTAGAAGGGCCGGAGCATGAGCTGGGTGTTGGTGGTTGTACCCGTGGTCTCGAAGCTGTTGCCCCAAGCATCTGTGACGTCGTAGTTGAACGTCTTGCCATCGGTGTTGAGGTAGACGCCGCGCAGGACGCCTTCATAGGTGGTACCGGCGATGCTGGTCGGAGCGCTGTAGGTGGTGGTCCACGCTACGTCGCCGAGGCTGCCATACTTGGTGCGGACCTTGTCTTGGCGGACACCGAAGGTCGTGATCACGCGATCCTCGAGGAAGTGACTCTGTATGACCGCGCCGGCCGTCTTGAGGGTGGTGTCTGTATTGAAGGTGCCGCCGGTCTTGTCGGCAGCGATCTGGCCGATCTCGAGGGCCTGGGTCGTGAACACGCCGGTGGCGGCGTTACCCCAAGTGTAGTTGTAGGTGCCGTAGGAGAAGTCGCCGGGGGCGTAGTCGACGTTGATGCCGTCGACCGTGACCTTGTCGCCCACGTAGAAGCGGTAGAGGTTCTGGGCGAGGCGATTGGCGGAGTACGGGATCGCGGGGCTGTATTTGGAGCCGGTGGCGAGGGAGGGGTTGGCCGACGGGGCGCTCTGGAAGCCGCGGTAGAGGACGTTGGTGTCCGTCGAGGCGAGCCAAGAGACATCCGAGGTGATGCCCTCGCGCCAAGAGTACTGGCGGTTGACGCGGTGCTTGTATTCTCCGTAGCCGGTGAGCTGGTGGCTGCCGAGCCACTTGATCCAGCTCTTCTCCTTGGTCAGGTCGAGGCGGTAGGCGAGCTGGGCGCGCGCGGTGTCCCACGTGGCCGGCTGGTAGGCGATACGCGGGCGGTCGACGGTGAGGTACGGGCGGAGGAAGTAGGGGTTGACCGAGCCGTCGAGCAAGCGCTCGTTGATGTCGATGGTGAGCTGCCCGGATTGGCCGTTGTCGTTGGCGATACCGATCAGGTTGCGGGTCCAGCGCTCGGAGTCCTCACGCATGAAGGAGACTTGGGCGGCCAAGGTCTGCATCGTGCTGTCGAAGATGATCTGATCGATGGAGGCGTTATAGGTGGTGGTCTTGTCCCAGAAGCGATTTGGGGCGGAGAGATTGATCTCAGACCAGTCGTAGATGCTCTTGTCGCTGATCGTGGGGGTGGTGGACCACAGCGGATTGGCGGGGCGACCTGCGGTGCCGGACATGCCCGGGCCGGCAGTGAGCTGGAGGTAGCGGGCGGCCTGCAGGGTGGCGGCATTCGGGCTGGTGGTCGACGTGGTGCCACGGGGGGCGGCCCAGTAGGTCAGGCCACTCTGATCGATGAACATCTGGCTGGCGTCGTTGCCCAGATAACCGGCGGAGAAGACGTCGGGGCCGTTGTAGGTGGCCGCGGTGTACTTGCCGTAGACGGTGCCGTCGGCGTTATGGACGGTCTGGGTTACGGGGTCCCACGTGAGGCTTCCTTGGCTCAGCCAGTAGGAGATGTTGTCGCGCGGCGGGAGGGTGTTCGGACGGTTGCCGTAGGCGTGGTAATAGAAGACCGAGCCGGCGATCGTGGTGTACTTGAACGGCTTGTATTTGATCATGCCGTTGTAGCGCTCGGTCTTCACGCCGGAGGGCTTGCGGGTGAACTCCTCCTGCTGGAAGACGGCGCTGCCGCGAATGGCGAGCTTGTCCTTGAGGAGCACCTGGTTGACGTCGAGGCTGGTGCGCCAGCCACCGTAGCTGTCGGCGCGGGCCTCGGTCGTCATTTTATCGCGGCTGAGGTTGGCCGAAGCGGAGACTTGGTTGACGGTGCCGGAGGGATTGCCGAGGCCGAAGACGTTGGCGTTGGCACCGCGGCTGACTTCGAGGGCGTCGACCGTGATCGGATCGACGGGGACGCGGCCCATGGTCTCGATGTTGTCGAGGGCGACGTTGGCGGCGGCGAGGCCGCGGACGCGGTTGGCCTGGGTCGGGTTGAGCTGGACGTTGTCGGAGACGCTGCCGTTGCGGTCGATGGTGACGTCGGTGTAGGTGCCGGAGCCTTCGGTGCCGGCGACGTAGAGGAACACGTCGTTGAGATCGATCATCGCGAAGTCCGACATCTGGTTCTTCGTCATGACGGTGATCGAAGAAGCGAGGTCCTCGAGCTTCGTGTTGAAGCGGGTGCCGGACATCGTATTGGTGGCCTGGTAACCACGGGTCTCGCCGACGACTTCGAACGGCGACAACACGACGACCTCGTCATCGGCCGCGGCGGCGGACGACGGGGTCTCGGTCGTGGTCGGGGCGGTCTGCGCAAGAATCGCGAGTGGGGTGGCGAGGAGTGCCGAGGAGGCGAGAAGCTTTCGACCGGACAATCCTCCGGCGAGGCCTCGAGTTGGGGGTGTTGCGGGCTTGTTCATGTAGTTTCTGGGCTTTGCCCGGTCAGAGCCAACAGGGTAAGTCGGCCGCTGAGATGGACTCAGAATGCTGATTGGGCGGGTTAGGGGCTCACTTCGGGGTTGTGCGTCGCGAGGGGGCTCCGAACAATATAGCGCCCCATAGGGGATTGCGACACGTGTCGAAATCTGCACGTGCGCAGGCTTTTGTCAATTGCATCCTTTCATGGGAGTGATGTGTCGAGCCGTGGTGCCCATGAAGAAGCCCCTTCAGACTGCGCGGTGTTCACAAATTCGCTGAAGTCGTCCACTGGTCGCGGCGTGCCTGATGGCAGACCCTCCGCGCCGCTTGGGATGCCCGATCGCGTCGCACGCTGCCTGCAAAATCCCCGAGCGCTGGTTGTGCTACGCGCTCTTGCGCGGAGCGCGGGGCTTCTTCTTCGCCGCCGCAGGCTTCGCCTTGGCGGGCGTGCGGGACTTCGACTTCGGCTTCGGCGCTTTCACGGGAGCGGCCGGCTTGGTCGCTGGTGCGGGTGCGGTGGGCTGGGCGGCTGCCACAGGTGCGGACGGCGCGGCAGGGCCGGCGGGATTGGCGGGCGGCTGGGGCGGCACGACGGCCTGCTCCTTCTGCATGCGCACGCGCTGCTGCCACTGGAAGCGTTGGGCTAGTTTCCGGTCGCGAATCGTCGGCAGGTATTTCTGTCCCATGCCGACACAGCCGCCGAACGGCGGCGGAGGCGCAACGAGAAACGCGTTCCGGAGTGGCGCGGCGCGGTTGCGCGGGGCAAAGTGGAACCGGCCGGTCGGCCGTGACCCACCATGAAGCTCAGCATCTTTCTCGGAATGATCGTCGTCAGCACCGCCGTCGGGTTCGGGGCCGATGCGCTCGGGTGCGGCTTCTTCACGTCGTTTCTGCTCAGCGGCGTGGGTGCGATGGTGGGCGTATGGCTGGGCTGGTGGCTGCACCGGCGGTATTTCGGGTGAGGACCGGATCAGCGTGGTGTAGGAACCGGGGTGGTGATTGGAGCCGCCAGTGCGGCGAGCAGGAGCGGCAGGCTGACGCAGAGGCAGACCGAGGCGGACATCACCGCGCCGGCGACCCGCGGGGCGACAGGCAGCAGCGGCAGGTGGAGCAGAAACACCGCGATGCCGGCGAGGAACGTCCACGCGAGCTTCGGGCTGCGGCGGCGGTACAGCCACGCGATGGAGCCTCCAGCCACGTAGGCGATGGAGAAGCCGGCGATGTCGAGCGCGACGAACCGGATCCAGTTCGTCGGTCCGAGCGCGCGGGCGATCTCGGGCGGTGGCGGCGGCACGGGATGGAGCTGCAGCGCCAACGTGGGCAGATAGGACGTGATCTCGATGACGAGCGCGACGGCCAGCGCGCTGGCGATCACCGCCGTCGCGACCGGGCGGAGCCGGATCTCGGCGAACGCATAGAGCACGACCAGCGGCAGCAGCGCCGAGGCGTAGAGCAGCGCGCCGCCCGTCTGGACCGCGCCCCAGAGCCGCGAGACCTCGATGCCCGAGAAATCGCCGGAGACGAGCATCTCCGGCGTGACCGCCGGCGGTGCGAGCAAGGTGGGCACGCCGTACAGCAGAAGGCCCGCCGCGGATAGCGCGGCGAGCCAGAGCGCGGGATTGTGGGTGCCGGGATGAAGCATGTGCGGGGCGGGCGCGGAGTCGTTCATGGGCGGACCGTACGCAGCGCGACGCGGTGTGCCGGCGGTTTTGTGACGAGCGGCGCCGGCTGCGGGTCGGACGGCGGAAGGTGCGGGGAAAAGCTGGCGCTGCTCCGGAATTTCGTTACGGATCGGTGCGTCACCCCATGTCGCTGACCCAAGCCGACGCCGACCAGCTGCTTGCCCTGCCGAAGGAGTTTTCGGGGAAGATTGCGACCATCGAGTTCCTGCGCGTGCAGGCGTTCACCGCGGAGTATGAGTTGCAGGGCGTGGGTAGCCTGGAGCGGTTTCTCCTCGATCTGGAGCGGGGCAACCGCAAGCGGGCTCGCCTGAAGTTCCAGACCCGGGCGCGCAAGATCCACATCCTTGCCCGCATCGACATCGACGGCCGGCCACACCGCAATCCGGTTGACGCTCCGCATCGGCCGGGCGAACGGCTCGCCTGCACCCATATGCATCTCTACCGGGAAGGTTTCGCCGACCGGGTCGCGTTCCTCCCCGTCGACTTGCCGGAGTTTGCCGCACCGGCCGGTTCCGACGACGTTTCGTGGCTTTTGGCCTTTCTTCGGTTCTGTCGAGTCGCGACCATTCCCCAGATCCAAGAGGGCATCTGACCATGCTGGCCGCCGAGGGAAAACAACTGATCGAAGGGTATCTGAACTGGCTCAAGGAGGGCTTCCACCTCGAGTCGACGGATACCTACACCCTCATCACCACGCCCTTCCTCGACCCGCACAACGACGAGATCCAGCTCTTCGTCGAGAAGCAGGGCGACCAGCTCCGCCTGTCCGACGACGGCTACACGCTCGCGGACCTGAGCGACATGGGGCTCGAGATCAACACGGAGAAGCGCGACGCCCATGTGCGGCAGATTCTGAACGGCTTCGGCGTGCGCCTCGAGGACGACGGCCAACTGACGGTCACGGCCACCGCGCGCGATTTCCCTCAGAAGAAGCACAACCTCATCCAGGCGATCCTCGCCGTCCACGACCTCTCGGTCATGGGGCAGGCGCAGGTGCTCCAGTTCTTCGAAGAGGATGTGGCCGCCTACCTCCGCGAGCGGAAGGTGCCGTTCTTCCGCAGCCTGAACCTCGCCGGGCGGAGCGGCTTCCACCACCATTTCGACTTCGGCTTCGCGTCGGTCGGCGCGCGGCCGGAGGCGGTGTTGCAGGCGGCCAACGCGCTGACGCGGGACTGGGCGACGAGCGTCGCCTTCGCCGTCAACGACGTGCGGCTCCAGCGCGGCGAAGAGGCCTTCGTGGCGTACGCGATGGTCAACGACCGCGAGAGCGCCCCCGCCGCCGACTACCTCGACGCGCTCCGCGCGTACCGGATCAAGGCGTTCCTGTGGAGCCAGCGCGAGGCGCTGGCGACCGAGGTCGGGGCGAACTGAGGAGAATGGGGGGCTGGCCTTGGGGTATGAGATGGCCGGCGACGTGGCGTATATGGTATCATCTGGGTTATGCCGCACATCAAACCGAAGTTCATCAATGCTGGTGGCCTCACGGGGGAGTTCAGCGTGGAGGATATGCACGTGTTCCCCGAAGGTGGAAAGCTGGCACATGTTAGGCAGTTTTGGGACGCGGTCGTGGCCCAAACTCTGTTGCTGGACCAAGCTCACGCAGTGGCGGTTCAGGATTGGACAGAGGCAACGGGCGACCAGAACGATCCGGAGTTCGCAATTGAGGCGTCGTACCGCGAAGAGGTCTTGAGGCATTCGGACCAATACCTTCTACGCGCCAACATCTACGCATTACTACTGGCGTTCTTTGAGTTCGCGATGCTGGAGGTCTACAAACTCAAGTTCGGCGGGCCGCCTGCGGCGAGGCGGCCAAGGCTGCACGAAGACATTCTTCAGCCGCTTTCTGATGCAGGGGTGATCCCGGCAGACATCCCCAACGAGTACGTTCACGGAGTTTCTGCAAATCGTGATGCCATCCGGAATGATTTCGCCCACGGTCGATGGGCGGGATTGAGGGATGCGACCAGCGGCATTGAGCTATACGATGTGTTCCACTCAATCTGTGGCTATCTCGCGTGTGTGGCTGAGAAATTGAGGGAGCAGGGACTGAATCCCTGATCTGTCTGCGCTCACGCCAGCGTCTTGCGGAAGCGGGAGACGGCGATGGCCATGACGGCGACGCCGAGGGCGAGCAGGGCGGCGCATTGGGGCCAGAGGATCTCGATGCCCACGCCCTTCAGGAAGACGCCGCGGATGATCACGAGGATGTAGCGGATCGGATCGACGAGGCTGAGGTATTGGAAGAACGCGGGCATGTTCGCGATGGGGAAGATGAACCCGGAGAAGAGCATCGCGGGGAAGAAGAAGAAGAACGTCGTCATCATCGCCTGCTGCTGCGTGTGGCAGACCGTCGAGATGAACAGGCCGATGCCGAGCGTGCTGAGCAGGAACAGGGCGACGCCGAGCAGGAGCAGCGCGAAGTTGCCGCGGAAGGGAATGCCGAACCAGAACAGCGCGATGGCGGAGACGAGGACGACGTCGATGAACCCGTTCACGGCGAAGGGCGCGGGCTTGCCGAGGATGCGCTCCGCGGGGCGGCTCGGCGG
>CAZXHR010000142.1:0-11292 GCA_964640465.1 uncultured Opitutaceae bacterium | reverse complement strand
CGTACGGGGCGCGGCCGCTTGCTGCCGAAATCTGTGGAGGAGCTACTGAGCCGCCTCGGCCTGCTTCTCGCAGCCGATGAGCCGGTACGCCAGCGCGCCAAGCACGGCGCCGGCGATCGGCGCCACCCAGAACAGCCAGAGCTGGCCGGTCGCCCAGTCGCCGACGTAGAGCGCCACTCCCGTACTGCGCGCGGGATTCACCGAGGTGTTCGTGACCGGGATGCTCACGAGGTGGATGAGCGTCAGGCACAGGCCGATGGCGATCGGCGCGAAGCCCTGCGGCGCGCGCTTGTCCGTCGCACCGAGAATCACCAGGAGGAACATCGCCGTCATCACCACCTCGGCGAGCAGCGCGGCCTGCAAGCTATAGCCGCCGGGCGAATGCGCCCCGTAGCCGTTCGAGGCGAAACCGCCGGCGATATCGAAGCCCGGCTTGCCGCTGGCGACGAGATACAGGACACCGCCGGCGGCGATGGCGCCGGCGACCTGCGCCACGATGTAGGGCAACAGATCCTTGGCCGGGAACCGCCCGCCCGCCCACAGGCCGACCGACACCGCCGGGTTGAGGTGGCAGCCGGAGATGTGCCCGATGGCGAAGGCCATCGTGAGCACCGTCAGGCCGAAAGCCAGCGACACGCCCAGCAGCCCGATGCCGACACCGGGAAAGGCGGCCGCCAGCACCGCGCTGCCGCACCCGCCGAGGACCAGCCAGAAGGTCCCGAAGAACTCAGCCCCGTACTTTTTCATGATTCGACTCTGTGTTTGTTGGTTACGTTGGAGAATACCGATGACAGAAAACGCGAAGGAATCCCCCGCCGACCGTTTGGCAATCGGCGTTCCATTCTTCTCCGACGCCGACCACGGCGACAGCGCGGGGAAATTCCACGCGTAACACTCCGCCAATGCCATGCCGGCCGCAGTATTCGCCGGTTTGTGGCCGGCTCGCTGCGCGCCGAGCGCAGGATCAGCCCGCCGCCTCCTCGCCGTCGCGTTCCCGGACGTTTCCGCCCGTCGCGGCGGGCGCCGGCGTTTTCTTCTCCACCGGCACGATTGCCGGTGCCGTCGCCGGAAGCCGTTCGAGCTCGCGCTTGGCCAGCCCGTATTCGATGAAACCGACGATGCCCGACTGGACGCAGTTCTCGAACTCGCGCCGCGCCGCTTCCTGGTCCCCCGCGGCAAGGGCGACCTCGCCGAGCGTGAAGTAGGCCTCGCACTGCTGCTCGGTAGTGCGCAGGTCGAAGGTGTCGCGAGCAGCCTGCAGCAGCGCAGCGCGGTCGATCTCGCCGAGCAGGTAGCGCTGAATCGAGGCAGGCCAATCGGCGCCGCGCATGCGATTCGACTGGAGCCAAGCGCGGTCGGGCCAGCCGCGCCGCAATCCCGCAAGATACGCGAAGATCGTCTCGTAGGGCCGGTTCGCATCGTCGGGTTTCACCGCTCGAAACAGCGGCTCGGCCTCGGCGAACCGTCCCTCGCCGAACCGGAAAACCGCCAACGCGCTGCGCAGATAGTCGTTGCCCGGAGCTTGCCGCCTGAGCGTCTCGAACACCGTTTCCGCCTCGGCGAGTCGTCCGAGCTTAGCGAGGGCGTTGGCGCGGTCGACCTGCCAGTCCAGCAGCTTGGGCTGGAGCTTCAGGGCCGCCTCGAGATCCTCGAGCGCGGCGGCGGCACGGCCGGCGTTGAGACTTTCCACCGCACGCAGCCGCAGGTGCTGGGCGCGCATCGCGAGGTTGCCGTCGGCCGCCTGTATCCAGAGCGATTCGCGCGCGTACTCGCGCACGGCGTGGTCGGCCAGCAGCGGGTGGATGAGCGGGTCCATGCCCTGCAGCACCTCGCCAGGCTGCTCGGGCTGGCGCGTGAGATGAAAGTTGGGCATCCGCCCCTCCTCCAGCCGCGCAACCACGGAGGCGACTTCCGCCTGCGGCAGGACCAGCGGCAGGCTGCCGCGGACGAACTCAATGTCGGCCGGCGCGAGGAAACCGCGCTGCGCCGCCACGGCCTTGCCGGCGAGCAGCGCCAGCTCGCCCAGCCCTAGCCGCCGGGCCTGCGCGGCGAACTGCACTAGCTCGCGCAGTTCGATCGCACGATCCTCGTCGACCACGCGTGTCCAGAGCCGACCGAACTCGGCCGCCGCCTCGGCATCCTCGGCATAGCGTGCGGAGGCGACGGGGTTGACGCGGCGAAGCTGCTCCAGCTCCTTGGCGACCCGGGCGCGTACCGACGATTTCAGGATAATCGGAGTGTTCTCGTCGCCGGAAATCGTGCCGGGCTTGAATCCGGCTCGGCTCTGCAGCAGCGCCTCAAGGGCGAAACCGTCGGCCGGCCAGTCGCGCACGATCTTCGCCAGGGCCGCCTCGCGGGATCGCCGGCTGTTGCCCCAAGCCTTCTCGCGCTCGCGCAGCTCGTCGAGCCGGCGAAACGCCGTCCAATGCGCACGCGCCTGCTGGGTGAACCAAAAGAAGCGCTCCTGGATGTTCAGGGGCAACGCCTGCACGCCCACCGTGAGCACCATCGAGGCGCGGAACACCTCACCGGCCTCCATGAGCAGGCTGGCATGCAGCATGAGCAGGCTGGAGTCGCGCGGGTCGAACTCGTACCAAGCGTGCCAAAAGTCCGGATTCCGCACCGTGAGGCGGTCGACCTCCTCGGAGGTGAGCCGCTCGCGGCCCTCGCGTTTGAGTTTGGCGAGCGCCTCGGCGATGTCGCGCCGCAGCGCGGCCACTCCGGGCGCCTGCTCGGCGGGCAGGTTGGCGTAGACACCGAGGATGTCGTCCACCTCCGAACGGCCCTCGGAGCGCACATCCTTGAGCGAGTTGTTGAACGTCTCCGAGGCCGCAGCCTTGGCCGCCGGCTGTTGCGTGGCGCGGGGCGTCACGCAGCCCGACTGGGCGGCGGCAACAAGCAGCGCGAGCAGGAGCGCGCCGCGGGAGGCAGGGGAACCAGGCGTCATGGCTGGGCGGCGGGCAGTGGCGCGACAATCCGGCAGGGCAGCAGCGCAGCGTCCTGCATGCCGTGGATGATCTTCTTGTCGGGCGGGCAGAACGTGGCGAGCGCGCCGCCCAGGCGCACGTTGCCGCCGGCGACGAAGTAGTACGGGCAGAGGCGCAACCGCCCCTCCTGCTCGTGCACATGGCCCTGGTCGTCGAAGATCGGATGCTTCTCGCGGCGCGGCTTGCGGTAGCGCTGGAGCAAATGGAGATGCGTGGGCGCGCGCCGAATCGCGGCATCAAGCGCAGCCTGCCATTCCTCGCGCGAGCAGTCGCTGCCGAGGGTGACACTGCGCGCGCCCCAGGCGGTCTCGTCGAAACCGGAGATCTTCACGATGAGGTCGCGTTCCTTCTGCGATGCCGCCGCGAGCTGGCGCCAGTCGGAGATCGGCCGGCCACCCACGTGCGGCGCGTCGAGCACAGCGCTGGGCGGCAACGGCGCAGGATCGATCGCCCACGACTCGGGAATGAGTCCGCGCAGCGTCCGCAACGCTGTGCGGGAAAGATTCTCCGTCCAATAATCCTGGAGCAGGTGGTGGTGGAAGAGCGCCAGCGCGATCTTCTCCTCCTGGAACGGCCGCAACGGCGGCGCGATCACGACCTCGCCGCCCGCCCACGCCTCGAGCAGGTGTTGGGCACAGGCGACATTGGCCAGATCGAACAGCTCGAAGAAACGGTAGACAACGTCGATCCGTTCGGGCGTGCCCTCGGCGTCGAAATACACCGCGCCACTGAGCGGGAAGAGCTGTTCCGGGCGCAGGCAGACGATCCGGCGCCCGCGCAACTGGAGCTGCACGGCGAGCCACTCCATCTCGGGCCGGTACGTCGCCGCCTCCTCGCTGACGACGAGCGCGATGGTCGGGTGCGTCTTGCCGGGCGCCAGCGCCGCGAGCGCGGCGTAGAAGCCCTCGATCATCGCGTCGCCCTCGCCGAGCACGCCACCATCGGCGGCGTAGAGGCGGTTGAGAAACGCCGTGAGCCCGATGCCGCCGGGTACCGAGTCGAGCTCGGTGAGCGCCCAGCCTTCGTCGGTGAGGAGCAGGTCGGGGCGGAGGACGGGCGGGAGCGCACCGCGTTGGCGGGCGTCGCGCGCATGGGCGAGCAGGCCGGGCGGCTTGCCACGGTCGAGGTATTCGGCGACCCAGGGCGCGTGGAGCGGCTTGTTGCGCAGCAGGTTCTTCCCGGCATGCGAGCGCAGGTAGAGATTCTCCAGCGCCTGGTGGAACTCGAGGCAGGCGCGGCCGATCAGCTCAAGCTCGGCCGCCTGCGCGGGGTCGAGCCGCCACGCCGAGGGCGAGAGCCGCCACGTCTTCGCCTCGAAGAGCGGCTGGGCGTCGAGCGCGGCTCGTATGGCGGCGTGGGAGAGCATGGGGGAATTTTCGATTTCTAGATTGCCGATTTTCTATTGGGACCGGAGATGCCCCGTTCCGCCTGCGCCCAATCGGCAATCGAAAATGGGAAATCGAAAATCACCTCAGTCCTCCACCTTGATGTCCTTGTTGCGGTGGCGGGGGGATCCGGCGCGCAGCCAACCGTTGACGAAGCGGTCGAGGTCGCCGTCGAGCACGGCATCGACGTTGCTGGTCTCCACGCCGGTGCGCAAGTCCTTGACCATCCGGTACGGCTGGAGGACGTAGCTACGGATCTGGCTGCCCCAACCGATCTCACCCTTCTCGCCGTAAAAGCGGTCCATCTCGGCGCGCTGCTCGTCCTGCTTCTTCTCGTAGAGGCGGGCCTTGAGGACGCTCATCGCGCTGGCCTTGTTCTTGATTTGCGAACGCTCGTTCTGGCAGACGACCACAAGGCCGGTCGGCAAGTGCGTGATACGCACGGCCGAGTCGGTGGTATTGACTCCCTGGCCACCCTTGCCGGAAGAACGATAGACATCGACGCGGATGTCGGTGTCGGGGACCTCGATGTTGATCTCCTCGTTGATCTCGGCGATCACGTCGACGGCGCAGAAGGAGGTGTGGCGCCGCTTGTTGGCGTCGAACGGGCTGATGCGCACGAGACGGTGGACGCCGCGCTCGGCCTTCGCGTAGCCGTAGGCGTTCTCGCCCTTGATGAGCATGGTGGCCTTCGTGATGCCCGCCTGCTCGCCGGCCTGCACGTCCTGGAGCTCGACGGTGAACCCGCGACGCTCGGCCCAGCGGTTGTACATGCGGAAGAGCATGTCGGCCCAGTCGTTGGACTCGGTGCCGCCGGCGCCGGACTGGATGGAGAAGATGGCGTTGTTGCGGTCGAACTGGCCGGTGAGGAAGGAGGCGATCTCGAGTTCGTCGAGCTCGGCGACCATCGCGATCACGCTGGTCTCGAGTTCGTGCTCATAGGCCTCCTTCTCGGCCGGCGAAGCGGCCTCGACAAGTTCGAGCATCACCCCGAGATCGTCGACCTTCTTCTGGAAGGCTACGACGGGGAGCACGGCACGCTTCAGACCGTTGAGCTTGGCGATATGGGCCTGCGCCTTCTCCTGGCTATCCCAGAACGTCGGAGCGCCCATCTGATTCTCTAGGGCCTCGATCTCACGCTGCTTTTGTTCGCAGTTAAAGAAACCTCCACAGATGGCCGGCGCGCTTCTTGATGTTTTCGATGTGCGAGAAGGTTTCGGGAGCGATCATTGGAAAACCGGAGGACATGCACCCGCCCCGGGTGGCGCAACCGCGAAGTGAGGAGGCGGCGAAAACAGGCCCCGCTACGGCGCATCGAGCGCTGGCGGAGGGGCATGCGGGTGCGGCTCAGTTCTTCTCCTTGAAGACGATGTCGATCGCCAGCGCCGCGGCGATGAGCAGCGCGTTGGCCGCGCCGGACTCCTTCACCTCGATCACGTAGTTGTCGGCGCTGGTGAACAACTCGCGGCCGAGCCCGCCCCACTTCTTGGTGACGGTGCCCATCTCCCCTCCGTTGAGGTCGAGCAGCTTGAAGTTCCAGCCCTTCCAGTCGCCCTTCACCGTCGCGAACGGCTGGCCCTCGGCGCTGAGCACGTCGAACCCGCCGCCGATGGTGAACAGCTTCGCGCGCAACGTGCCAAGCTTCACGCCCGAGCCGTCGAACACCTCGACGCACGCCCGCAGGAAGGTGAACCCGCGCTTGAGCACGAGCAGCGGCGGCTGGCCCTCGCCCGCGGCCACCTCGACGCGCGTCGGCAGCATCTTCTTGTTCACGAGCATCCGCATGAACTTCATCCACCCCGAGATCTTCTCCTGGGCGATGCCGACCGGCTGGCCGTTCTCCGGATCGAGCAGATCAAAGGTGTCGGTCAGCTTGAACATGCCGACGTGTTCGCGGACGAAGATGAGATGCCGATCGAGGAGGTGCATGCCGGCAGTCAACCGGAGCTATCGCGCCGCGTGCAACCACGAAGTGGATAGCGTCGCGTATTCCGAAGCCGCCACAGCCGACCTGCCACATCGGGCGGAAACGCCGTACCGTAGCGAAGGCCGCCAAGGCCTTCGTGCGGCAGTGCCTAGGCAGAAGGCGCAGCCCCGTCCTGCCCCGCCCCAATCCGGCCGGTTTCTCAGCGCCCGGTGTGCCCGAAGCCGCCGGCGCCGCGCGCGGTCTCGTCGAGCGCCTCGACCTCCTCGGCCGGGCACATCACCACGGCGTACACGCCCATCTGCGCGATGCGCTCGCCGCGTTTGAAGGCGAACGGCTCCTTGCCGAAATTCATGAGGATCACGCCCACCTCGCCGCGGTAGTCGGCGTCGACGGTGCCGGGCGAGTTGAGGACCATCACCCCGTGCTTGAGCGCCAGTCCGCTGCGGCTGCGCACCTGCACCTCATATCTTGGAGGCACGGCCACGGAGAGGCCGGTCTTCACCAGCAACCGCTCGCCGGGGGCGATGACACCGTCCATGTCGGCGTACATGTCGAAACAACTGGCGTGCTCGGTGGTGCGCACGGGGAGCTTGGCGGTGGCGGTGAGGCGTTTGATGCGGAGATGCACGGCGTGTGTGGGTTGAGTTGGCCGCAATGTGGGCAGACGCCCCCGCCTCCGGCAATGCCGGTTTGCTGAGGAATCGCCCGACCTCGATCCACCCCGGAACAGCAGCCGAACCGTAGCCCGACCTTCCCCGCGGCACCAGCCGGCACCCCCGGACTGCGCACGAGGAGAATGCAAGATATGTATTACGTTCTCCTCGTGGCGGAGCGCATCTCGGCGGGAGTAATGGGCCGGCGGCGCGCTGCTCAGGCGATCCGCCCCTCCGGCCAGGCTCGCGCGTAGGCGGCGAGCAGCCGCTCGATGAACGCATCGTTCTCGGGCGGGAGGCGGCGACGCGCGGGATCGGCTTCGAACCACGCCAGCGTCCGTCGGATGCCGTCCCGATACGCGATGCGCGGACGGAATCCGGGCACCACGCTGCGCAGCTTGGCGTTGTCGAAGACCGCGGTGTGCGACTTGTCGCCCAGCAGCGTGCCCTCCATCTCGGGTTTCCACGCCACGATCAGATCCGACGGGATGTGCACGAGCTGCGGCGCCGGTGCCCCGGCCGCCGTGGCGGTCTGGCGATAGAGTTCGTCCCACGTGAGCGCCTCGTCGGAGGTGATCTGGAAATCCTCACCGAGAGCCGCGGGGGCGCCGAGTAGGCCGAGCAAGCCCTGGGCGAAATCCTCGGCGTGGGTGATCGTCCACGGGCTGGTGCCGTCGCCGGGCACGACCACCGGCTGGCCGCGCCGCATCCGCTCGATCGCGGTGAAGTCGGTCCAGCCGCCGATCGGCAACGGGATCACCGTATCGTAGGTGAGCGAGGGACGGACAATCGTGTACGGCAACCTCGCCACACCGACGGCGCGCAACGTACGCTCGCACTCGATCTTGTTGCGCGAGTACTGCCAGTGCGGGTTCTCCAGCGGCGTGCGCTCGGACGTCGGCACGAAACGGGCCGGCTTGGCGTAGGCCGAGGCGGAGCTGATGAAAACGTACTGTCCACAACGCCCGGCGAACAGCCGGAGGTCGCGCTCGATCTGCGCCGGTTCGAAGGCGATGAACTGCACGACGGCGTCGAAACGGTGCACCGCCAGCGCGGCAGCCGCCGCAGGCGCGTCGCCGATATCGCAGGGCAGATCGCGCGCGCCGGCGATGCCGGGGCGGCCGGGCCGGTGGAGCAGCCAGAGTTCGTGGCCCAGTTGCAGCGCGAGCCGGCTGCAGGAGGTGCTGATGTTTCCGGTGCCGCCAACGAAAAGAAGCTTCATGGTCAAGAGGAGCTGGGGCTGGACGCGATGCCACTCAGGCGCGGCGGCTCACCGGCTGCAAGACCCAGCTCCGGCGTTGCAGAACCGCCCCGAGCGCGTGACGGCCGCGTGACATTTTCGCCGTCCCGCCGCTTCCGTGTCGACAACACCCCGGCGCACGGCAGGAATCGCCGTAGTGAATCGACGAATCCTACTCCTGTCGTCCGAGCACACCGGTCACGGACACAAGAGCATCGCGCAGTCGCTGACATCCTACCTCAACGAGCTCGACGGCACGGTGGACGTGCGCACCGCCAACGCCTTCGACTTCTTCCCGCTCGTCGGCACCGCCATCGAGAAGTCCTACATCCCGCTGATCACCCACGCGCCGTGCCTGTGGGGGGTGTTCTTCGCCCTGTCGCACCGGTTTCCCCGCGCGCTCAACTGGTCCGCAAGAGGAAGCATGGAGTCCCGGTTCATCGCGCTGGTGCGCGACTACCGGCCGGACCTGATCGTGAGCGTGCACCCCGGCTTCGTCGGCTGCGCGCTCGATCTCCTTGAGAAGCATCGCCTCGAAATCCCCTTCGTTTCCCTCATCGCCGATCTCGTCACCTTCTCCTCTCTCTGGGTCGACAAGCGTTGCCGCTGCACGATCAGTCCGACCGCGCAGGCGACACAGATCCTGAAGTCGATGGGCATCCCGGCCGCGTCCATCGCGGAGCTCGGGTTCCCGATCCGCCGCCGTTTCGAGACGCCGTCGGAGGTCTTCGACCGTCGCATCGCCCGCCGCCAGGCGGGTGCACCGCTGGGGATTCTCGTCTTCGCCAACGCCTTCCCGAAGGCCCGCACGCGCAAGCTCGTCTCCACCCTGCTCGGCATCGAGGGCGCGCGCGTCACCGTGATCACCGGACGCGACGACCGGCTGAAGGACTCCCTCGCCCGCGCCTTCGCCGAGCAACTCGGGACACGGGTCGCGTTGCCCGGCTACGTGACCGACATGGAGCGGCACATGGCCGAGAACGACCTGCTCATCACGCGCGCCGGGCCCAACACCCTCCTGGAATCCGTGAGCTGCGGGCTCCCGCCGATCATCACCGGCCACGTGCCCGGGCAGGAGGCGGGCAACCCGGGCTGGATCGAGAGCCACGGGCTGGGAATCACCTGCCGCCAGATCACCGCCCTGCCGGGCGCCATCGCCAGGCTGCTGGCCGACAACTCCCGCCGCTGGCTGGAGATCGCCGAAACGCAGCGCCGCTACGCCTCCCGCGTCGCCGGCCGCGAGGCGGCGGAGCATCTGCTCAAGCTGCTCGGACAAGCCAGCGCGTAGCGAAACCCGCCAAGGGTTTCGACGGGGCGTTGCGGATCGAAATTCTGGCGAATTTCGCTACAACGCTTCGTGAAACCTCTCGCTCCGGGTGCGAAGTATCCCGCGGCTACTCCTTTTCCTCGACCGCCATATCCGCGAGCTCGACATCGGCCTCGGCGATGGCGACCGCCGGGCGGCGATTACGGAGATACTCCACCGCGCGCCCGAGCAGATCATGGCGCATGATCGCCAGATAGAGGACCCACGAGAACGCCAGACCGCAGAGCACGTCGACGATCGAGTGCTGTTTCACCAGCACGGTCGAGGCGATGATCACGCCGTTCAGCGCGAGGTTCACCGCCTGGAAAACGCGTCGGCCGGAGAGACGCCCGTCCCGCCTCAACGCGAGATAGACCGCCATCGAGTCGATCACGTGCATGCTCGGGTTGGAGTTGGTCGGCGTGTCCACTCGGTAGAGCCAGCGGATCAGGTCGAAGTGCCAGCCCTGCCCCAAGCTCTCCAGCGCCGGGCGGAGATTCTGGCCGTTGGGGAACAGCAGGTAGATCCCGTAGCTCACGCCCATGCCGATGTAGAGGAAGAGCATGAGCTGCACGAACACCTTGGGATTGGCGAACCCGGTGTAGACGATGGCCGCCGCGATGTAGAGGTACCAGAACAGGTACGGGTAGATGCCCAGCGGCACGAAGGGGATGTGATCGTCCACCGGCAGGTACATCACGTACTTCGCCACGGGCACCGCCTGCTCCACAAACTGGAACCCCCAGAAATACAGGGGATAGATCAGCAGGATGAGCAAATGCCGGTGCCGGCGAAGAAAGCTGGCGGTAGGTTCGGGCATCGGGGTCGCCACAAATCCGTAACAGAACCGGTTCGCTCCCGACAATCCCAGTTTCCGAAAATCTTGCCCACGAACGCCCCCTCGCTCACCGCTGCCGAAATGATCCTCGTCACGCATCACGCCTGCGCGTGGGGAGGCGCTTCAGCCCTCCCTGCCCGGCTCTGCGCTCGCTGCCAACGCGTGAATCCCGTCGGCCGGTCGCCATGAAAGGACGACCTACACAACACGTCGCCCCGCGGCGTTTGGGCCGCGGGGCGAGAAGTGGAAAGCGCCAGCCTCGCGACCGGCGCCGCGTAGCTGGGCGGCGGAGCCGCTCAGCCTCCGGCCGGCGGAAGCCGTACTCCCGGAGAGCTGAACGACTGCGTCGTCCAGCTACGGTGAGAATTGGCGCCGTGTTGAGCCTTGTGGCGGCCCGGGAGAGCCCCCCCCCCCCAAACGACACCCCCACCCCCCACGCCCCCACCCCGCGCCCCCTCCGCCGAGCCCCCTCCGGGGGGGGGCGGTTCACATTCAACCGGAACCTCCTCCGCTCCCGTAAAACTTTGCTGCCCATAAGTTCGGCGGGATTCACTCTCCAGTGGGGTATTGACCATGCGAACACCGTCAATTACAGTAGACTGGATGTTCGCCAAGCGGGTGATTCCATGCCTTGACGTATGCCGAGGCCGGGTGGTCAAGGGCACCAATTTTCTGAATCTCCGGGATGCCGGAGACCCGGTTGAGGTAGCGGCGCGGTATGAACAGGAGGGCGCCGACGAGCTGGTGTTCCTCGACATCACCGCTAGCCATGAAGGGCGAGACATCATCCTCGACGTGGTCCGCCGAACGGCCGAGGTGGTGTTCATGCCGTTGACGGTCGGCGGCGGGATTCGCGAGCTGGACGACATTCGCGCCCTGTTGAACGCGGGGTGCGACAAGGTTTCGATCAACTCGGCCGCCTGCCGCAATCCCGAGTTCGTCCGGCTTGCCGCCCG
>CAZXHR010000141.1:0-11423 GCA_964640465.1 uncultured Opitutaceae bacterium | reverse complement strand
CCCACCGCCAGCCCCATCTGGCGCCGTTCGGACGCCTCCGCGTTCTCCGCCACGCGAGCGCGGCACGCCCCGTAGGACGTGCCTTCAGGCCGTCCCGCCCGTCTCTTTCCCGCCTCCCCGTAGGTGGAAGACGCAGTCGTTCAGCCATTCCGTTTGCAGGCGATCCGCCCGGCCCGTTCTCACACAAGCGGCGAAGAGGCAGAGAAAGCCCGGTCCGCCAACGTAGGACGCGCCTTCAGGCCGTCCCGGCCAACCACTTCGCACCACCCACCACGCGCCAATGTCAGCCGCCGTAAAGCCCAGCCGAGAGGCCTGCATGGTCCTCCCCTTTTCAACGCGGCATGAAAGTCACCGCAGCCCAGTCCAGTGGAGCGCGGGCATCACCAAGAATCCCAAGACAATCATGCCGTAGAACGCAGTGCTGAACCAATAGAGCACGGGGTCGTCTTCGCGGTGGATCTTCGTGAAATTGCGGCCGAGCGTTATGCCCTTCCGGAGCATCGCCAGCCAGACAAACGTCAGGGGAATCCCAAGTACGAAGCAGGTCAGGTTGGTGCTCATCGCCTATCGGAACGTCCTAGAGCTGCCGACGCCGTGAAGCAGATACAGAAGTCGAAAGAGACTTCGTAGAGGCGTTGCGCTGTGACCGCAGGGTTTGGCCAAGTATTCATTGCGCGAACGACCACGACGAAAACCGGTACTCCCAAGTCATGCCAGCAGCGGATAGCGCAGCCTCGACGTGTGCTCGCACTTCTCGTGTCAGCTCCGTCTCTTCTCTTCCACCCTTTCGCACAGTCAGAGACGCCCGATCATCCATGCACGAGTAGACCACCGAAATCCCACTTGGCCGGCCATCTTGATCCACCTGACGCACAATCGCCGACTTCATGTGCTCTTGATTCTCGGTCCACTCGATCCGCCCGTGGATCGACCGCTGAACCTCCTCAAGCAAACGGATGGAGCCTCCGGAACTCGCTGGAGTCCTGAACTCGTAGGACCCAATGTACTGCAACGACGCAAGGCATGAAGCCAGCAGGGCCGAGCAGCAGAGAAGAATGAATGCGTGGATGCGGGCTCTCATCTTATGCCCAACGAATGGATTATCCCGCGCCGCGTTTCACGACCCACGTGCGGAGGATTGGTTGGTTGAAGGGGTTGAAAAGGCTCGGGGCGGAATCTCTCGGCGGACGCCAAGCGCGGCAGACGTGCTCGGCGGGGTTCACGGACGGGCAGCGTAGTGCCGGGCGCATCGCATTCAAGAGGAATGCCGGCGCGCCAGCGGCTGGGGACGGTTCTCCGAACCGACCGCCCGGTCCGCGGCAGGCGGTCGGCCCCCGCCAGCGGACGGCTCGGAGAGCCATCCCTACCCCGAATCGCCGGAGCCGGAGATGGAAACCCAAGCGGGAAGCTGGCGAAAGGCATCCGGCCGGCCTCGACGCGGCCGGCTACAACGGGCCACCTCCCCGGAGTCGCCCGGCATTCCGTTCCCGCTTTCCTGATTTCCACATTCACCCTCCGACCTCAGTCCTCCGTCTTCCGCCTTCCGCCCTCTGTTCTCTGTCCTCCGTCATCTATCCTCCACCTCCTGTCTTCCCCATTTCTCTCCTCGCCGCCTTCGCCCCACCGCGCATCCTCGTTTCATTCCCGCCGCCATGTCCACCTCGACCATCCTCCTCGGAGTCAACATCGACCACGCCGCCACCCTCCGCCAGGCCCGCTACCGTGCCGAGCCCTCGACCTGCGGCCGTTTCATCGAACCCGACCCGGTCGAACTCGCCCTCGCCGCCGAACGCGCCGGGGCCGACGGCATCACCGTCCACCTCCGCGAGGACCGCCGCCACATCCAGGAGCGCGATGTCTGGCGCCTGCGCGAGTCCATCAAAACCCGCCTCAACCTCGAGATGGCCTGCACCGACGCCATGGTCGCCTTCGCCCTCAAGCTGAAGCCCGAATACGCTTGCCTTGTCCCCGAGAACCGCGCCGAGGTCACCACCGAGGGCGGGCTCGACGTCGTCGGCCAGCGTGCCCGCGTCCGCGATACCGTCGCCGCGCTCAACGCCGCCGGCATCAAGACCAGTCTCTTCATCGGCCCCGACGAGCCCGCGCTCGAGGCCGCCGCCGAGATGCGGAGCCCGTTCGTCGAGCTCCACACCGGAGCCTACGCCAACGCCTACTTCCAACCCGCCGCCGCAGCCGAGTTCGAGCGCCTCCGCAAGGCCGCCCTCCTCGGCCAGAAGCTCGGCCTCACCGTCAACTCCGGCCACGGCATCAACTACGTCAACATCGCCCAGGTCCGCACGCTCCCCGGCCTGCACGAGCTCAACATCGGCCACAGCATCCTCAGCCGCGCCCTGCTCACCGGCATCGACGAGGCCGTCCGCGAAATGAAGCGTCGGATGCGCAGCTGACGTCGGCCCGCCTTCCCCCGTAGCTGGACCGCAAAGCGGTTCAGCCCTTCCCAAGCCCGTTGCTCCAAGCGTCGCACCGCTCGCACACCGACGCGCCTCCTGGAACGCCACACTCCGGCTCGCCCACGCGTCTCGGGACTTCGTAAACACAGCCCCTTCGTCTCCCTCGGCGCGATCTCGCGCCCAATCATTGCCCTCCGGCCCACCCCGGCAAATCGCCCCGGACAACCGCCGCCGCGCAACGCGTCCGCGACGGCTGTCCGAGCGGAACGTCACTTCTTCTTCAGACCGCCCGCCTGCTTCGCCGCCATGGCCTGCTGTTTTCCAGCCTGGATGGCGTTGGCCTTGGACTGCTTCTGCGCGGCCTGCTTGTGCACCGACTTCGGGGATTTATCACCCATGGTTTTGCTTTCGTTGCTGCGGTTTTCTCGCCGCGGGGATGGAAGTACCCCCGTCGGCGGAGCGATTGAAGTGTCACAGATCGGGCATGGCAATCGCGGACAGCGGCGCAAAACACGGTGCGCGCCCGACGGCGGAATCTCCGCGCCCCACCCGGCACAGGCGCAGCACAGGGGCCCCGCAGGGGAACCCGCCCGGCCGCACAAGGCGACGCCGGAGCCTCGGGCGCCCTCTCCAGCTCCGCGCGCCCACCTCAATCCTCACGATACCTTGGCAGAAATGCACGAATGGTGCAGGCGTCCTGCGGGTAGGGCGAACCCTCCGGGTGAGCCGCGGCTCAGCGGGGACGCTTCGCCCTACCTCAAGCAAGGACGTTTCGTCGTGAGGATTCAGGGCGCCCACACGCTCCCGACTTTCGGCTCGCGGCCCGTTTCCCCGGTTCGCATCCTGCGCGCCGTGAACTTGCAGCTCCCACCCGGCGGCATCCTCATCGGCCTCGGTACCGACGTCATCGAGATCTCCCGCGTGGCCGGCGTCTACAAGCGTCAGGGCGAGCGTTTCCTCCACCGCGTCTTCACCGCCGAGGAGCAGGCCTACTGCCTCGGGATGAAGCATCCGGAAAAGCACCTCGCCGCCCGCTTCGCCGCCAAGGAGGCGATCTCCAAGGCGTTCTCCACCGGCATCGGCGCCGAGCTCGGCTGGACCTCCATGTCCATCTACCACGGCCCCCGCCACGAGCCCCACGTCCGCCTCGACGAGAAGGGCCTCGCCCTCCTCCAGCACATCGGCGGCACGCGCGTCCTGCTCAGTATCGCCCACTCCGACACCGTCGCCATCGCCTTCGCCGCCATCGTCCGCTGCGACGACTCCGAGCCGTGAATCCAACGTAGAAGTCTGAGTGAGGAATGCAGAACTCACCCGAACCCGCAGACCAGCCACATCGCCCCCAGCGTCAGCGTTCTCCGCCCCCTTCTGCATTCTTCATTCTCCGTTCCCAGTTCTGCATTCTCCGTTCACCCTTAGGTCCTCCGCAACCCGTGCACCGCTACGCCCATCCCGTTTTCTCCTGCAAGGAAGCCCTCGACTGGGAACGCCGCCAGCTCATCGGCGGTGAAGCGGCCGAGTGGGCCGCGATGCAGCGCGCCGGCCGCGGCGTGGCCCGCGCCATCCTGCGCGACTCGGCCGAGATCGGCGGCCTGCGCCCCGCCGCACGCCTCCTCGTCCTCGCCGGCAAGGGCCATAACGGCGGCGACGCCCTCATCGCCGCCCGCGCGCTCCTCGCCGCCTGTCCGCAGGCCACGGCTACCGTCCTCGCCGTCTTCGGCGAACGCACCTTCCGCCCGCTGGCCGCCCGCGCCTGGGGCGAACTCGTCGAGTCCGCGCCGGACCGCGTCGAGCTCGTGAGCCAGCGTTCCCTGCGCGACCGCCTCGCCGCCGAGGAGGAATGGGACCTCTGCCTCGACGGCATCCTCGGTCTCCAGTTCCGCCTGCCGCTCCCGACCGACCTCGCCAACCTCCTCTCCGCCCTCAACGAGCACCGCTGCTTCGGCCTGCGCGTCGCCGTCGATCTGCCCACCGGCATCGGCGCGGAGAATGCGCCCGTCGCCTTCCGGGCCGACTTCACCTACGCCACTGGCATCGTGAAGGAACCCGTGCTCCGCGCGACCGCCGCGCCCAGCGTCGGCCGCCTGCGCTACGTCGACATCGGGTTCATCGAGGCCGCCGAGCCCGTGCTCGTCCACCAGCACGCGCTCACAACCGCCATTCTCGATCCGCTGCGCGAGCTGCGTCCAGCCGCCTGCGACAAGCGCACCTTCGGCCACGTGCTCATCGTCGCCGGTTCGCGCTCCATGCCCGGCGCAGCGCTCATGGCCACGCTCGCCGCCCTGCGCAGCGGTGCGGGCCTCGTTACCTCCGTCGTCCCCGAGAGCGTCGCCGCCGCCTTCGCCGCCCGCGCCCCCGAGGCGATGTGGGTCCCCGCCGCCGAGACGCCCGACGGCGGCCTCGCGCTCGAAAACCTCACCGCGCTCCGCCCGCACCTCGAACGCGCCACCGCGCTCCTCGTCGGCCCCGGCCTCGGCCGCGAACGCGAGACCCAGGCGCTCGTCCAGGGCCTGCTCTCGCTCGCCGCCTGCCCGGTCGTGCTCGACGCCGACGCCCTCCAGCCCGCCGTGATCGACACCCTCGGCGTGAAGTCCGCGCGCCCCGTCGTCATCACCCCGCACCTGGGCGAGCTCGCCCGTCTCCGCGGCCTGAGCACCAGCGCCCCGGTCGAGAACGCCGAGCTCGTCGACTTCGCGATGGCGCGCTACGTGACCGCCATCCTCAAGGGCCCCGTCTCCCGCCTCACCGACGGTCACTCCGTCTGGCACAGCCTCTTCGGCGGCCCGGTCCTCGCCCGCGGCGGCAGCGGCGATATCCTCGCCGGCCTCGTCGCCGGCCGCCTCGCCACCGGCGGCGAAGACAGCCCGCTCGTGCGCGTTGCCCAAGGTCTCGCCTGGCACGGCCTCGCCGCCGACCGTCTCGCCCGTCACCAAGGCGCCACGTCCGCCGTCGCCACCGATCTCCTCGCCCACCTCGCCCCCGCTCTCGCCGAAAGCGCCCATGAGCCGTGAACTGACCGAACTGCAGGCGCTGCTCGTCCTCAACGCGCTGCCAAACATCGGGCCGATCACCACCAACCGCCTGATCGACACACTCGGCGGCGACCCGCGGCGCATCTTCGCCGCCAACTCGAGAACGTTGCAGGCCGTGCGCGGCGTCGGCCCCGTGATCGCCGACTACCTCCTCCACTGGGAGGAGCACTTCAACCTCGACCGCGAGGAGGACCGCCTCGCCAAGGCCGGCGCCGAGTTCATCACCGCCCGCGACCCGCACTATCCGACCGCGCTCCGCGAGATCCACGATCCACCGATCGGCCTGTACCAAAAGGGTAGTTACCGCTGGGACCGCCCCGGCGTCGCCATTGTCGGCAGCCGCCGCACCACGCTCTACGGCCAGACCGTGGCGAAACGTTTCGCCGGCGAACTCGCCCGCGCCGGCTTCTGCGTGATCAGCGGCCTCGCCCGCGGGATTGACACCGCCGCGCACGAAGGCGCGCTCGAGGCGGGCGGCGCCACCGCCGCCGTGCTCGGCACCGGCATCGACCTCGTCTATCCACCGGAAAACATCGACCTCTACCGCCGTGTCGAGGCCGGCGGCGCGATTGTCTCCGAATTCCCCTTCGGCCGCCGCGCCGACCGCCAGAGCTTCGCCATGCGCAACCGCATCGTCTCCGGCCTCTGCGCCGCCGTCGTCGTCGTCGAAAGCGACGTCGACGGCGGCTCGATGATCACCGCGAAGTTCGCCGGCGAGCAGGGGCGCACCGTCTTCGCCGTTCCGGGACGCATCGACCAGCCCACCAGCGCCGGCTGCCACCAGCTTATCCGCGACGGCGCCATCCTCTGCACCGGCGTCGACGACATCCTCGCCGAGCTCCAGACCCTACCCGGCCTGCATCCCGCCGCCCGACGCGACACGGGCAACGCAGGGGGCGGCGCAAAGTCGTTGCCCGCCCTCACCGAGCCGGAGTCGAAGGCGTACGCCGCCTTCGCCGGCGGCGAGATGCTCACGCTCGACGCGCTCGGCGAGAAAACCGGTCTCCCCTACGCCGAGCTCGCTCCGGCGCTGATGATGCTCGAGCTGAAGAAGCTCGTCACCAAACGTCTCGACGGCACCTACGAGGCCGGCGCCTGAAGTCGCCACCGCCGCCGAGCGGCTCGTCCCCTCCATTTATTCGGCATCCACGCACGCACTTCTGCACTGCCACCAGTGGCGCCAGTCGCGTGAACCAACGGTCCTGTCTCCGGCATCCGGAACGGATGCCGCGCCCCACAGCCCACTATTGGGCCTCGCGCAATAGACTGATCGAGGCAGGGACGAACCGCCCGGCCGGCCGTTCGCTCGGCGGGCCCAGCGGTCCCACCCTACCCTCGGACATCAGTCCACTACGCGAGGATCAATAGTCCGGCCGATCGGCACGAGAAACGCGTTCTTGGCATGTGCCTGTTTTTCTGACACACAACGGGCATGGCGGGATCAATTCGATTCCTGATGGCACTGGGAGCCGTTGGCGGCGAGATCGGGGGAGCAGCCGCGCACGCACTGTGGCAGCAGATATCCCCGAGGGCCCGGCTGGCCGAAGCTTATCGACGGCTCCGTGCCGCCGGTCAGATCGAGATTCAGGGTACAGGGCCGCTCGATGCGCGAATCGTCCGACTCACCGAGACAGGCCGGCGCGCCGCCCACGGCGAGGTCGATCCGGAGGCGCGCTGGGGCCGCCCCTGGGACGGCGTTTGGCGCCTCGTCGCTTTCGACATCCCCGAGCGCGATGCCAAACTTCGTGCCCGCCTACGCCGCAAGCTCCACGAACACCGCTTCGGCTGGCTGCAGAACAGCGTCTGGATCAGTCCCGATCCGGTCGACGAGTTCCGCGCGCAACTGAGCGAGAAGAGCCTGCTGCCCGAATCGCTCACGCTTCTCGAAGCGCGCCCCGTCGGTGGCGAAAACGACGCGGCACTGGTATCCGCCGCCTGGGATTTCGCCGCGCTCGACAAATACCACACTCACTATCTCGAAGTCCTTCGGCTGCGGCCAAACAGCCTGCAGCAGACCGCCGCATGGCTCTCCTGGCTCGAGACCGAGCGCCGTGCGTGGGAGGAGATCGTGCGGCACGACCCGTTTCTCCCGCAGGTGTTGCTACCCCGTCTCTACCGCGGCCAAGCCATCTGGCAGGCCCGCCAGGAAGCCTTCGCCGCCTGCCGCACCGCCCTGCTCTGAGCGTTCCGCCACGTCGTCCTCGCACTTCGCCTCCAACCGAGGCCCCCTCCGGCAAACGCACCACGGCACATCGCCCACCGACTCTGCCCGCCAGCGCTCCGCCCCAACACCGCTCTCCCCAATGTGCACAGCACACTTTTCTGTTCCGATCGGGACAGAAAAGTGTGCTGTCCCCAACAAGAGTCACTTACCCGTTTTCAGAGGTAAACTCGCCTGCGGCCGGCACCCGACAGCACGAAATCCTGTCGCGGTCGGAACAGAATTCCGTGCTGTGCGTCGCAGCCCGCACGCGTATGCAGCGGTTATGCGACGAGTGCGGTGGACGCGGCAGCCGAGAGGCGGCGGTGCACGTCAACGAGACTCGAAAAGCGCCTGCGCCCAATCCGGGAGCGATGGGGCGTCGGGTTTGCCGAGCCGTTCGCGCCATTCGGCGTCGGTCAGGACCTCCGGCGACCGGTACTCGTAGTACGGAGTCACCGCGCCTTCACAGAGGATCTCCATCCCCTGCCACGGGTAGAGTACGTAGAACACCTGCGGCCGGCCCGTCGCCGCCGCGAGCGAATCGTTCCGCCGCGGGTCGCGTACGATCTCAACCCAACGCGGTGCATCGTCGCGCGGCGTGTAGGCGTTGCCGAAATAGCCCATGATCGACGCCAGCGTCGCTCCATAGTCCTTGATGAATGCGGCTTCCTCGTTCGTCCACTCGCGCTGTCGAAGCTGTTTCTGAACGAGCGCTTCGAGACGCGTAGTCAGCAAACCGAGGATTCTCCAACGCCACACCAGCGACTCATGCTCCCGATCAACCTCCGGTTTCAGTTCGCCACTTTGGTAGCGTAGCGCAATCCCCCGGAGAAGTTCAGCACCATGCGCAAATGCGCTGCTCTTCCCGACCGGATTTCCCAGAGCCTCAAACACCTCACGCAAAGCATCATTTTGAGAATGGAGCAGCACGCCAAGAGGCAGATCCATCAGGTACATCTCAACTTCGCGGTACTCCGGCAACTCAACCACAGCATCCCGAGTTCTCGCATCACGAATTCCAACCGAAAAGCGCTCCAGCAGTTCCGCCCTCTCTCGAAGCGCAACCGTCACGCTATCGCTAGAGGGCAAGAACACGTCCTCGGACTCGAGCAGCAAGCGCGCATTATCGACCAACTCCGCGAACCGGCGCAGGAAGATCGGATTGGGCTCTATGAAGCCCGGAGGAAGTTCGCGCATCCCCGACGTATAGTGTGCCTGTTTCGCTTGCAGAGTGAACGAGTGCCGCATCTGCACCCAGCCGGCCAAGGCCGTCTGGCATGACTTCGCCGCCCACGCGTCGCTGTTCATGAATGCTGGCGCATCCGTATCCGCTGGAGAGCCGAGTGCACCGATCACGTCGAGATACTTCGCATAGAGCGAAGCATTGAAGGGCAACTCACCGTCGGGCCTCAATTGCTCCGACGCCTGCTTCAATGCTTCACGCGCGAACTCGCTCTGCGTCGCCTTGAGCTTCGCCTCCGCCCACGGCAAGCCCGCCAGCGCAGCCACCTGCAACCCCGTCACCTCCTCGCCTCGATCCGCCGAGCGCTGGAACAGCACGGCGTCGGGCAGTCGATATCCCGCAAGAACACGGAATGACTCCGGGCGTTTCGCGGCAGAGCCGGCCGACTCCGCACGAAGATCGGAGTTCACCAGACTCCGCTCCCGCGGCTCGTTCAGCCACGACCACCGCGTCCGCAACTGGCCCACCCAATCCTCAGCCAATGGTCGGCCCGTCTCCAAGCGCAGCCGCATGGCGTCTTTCAGGGATCGTCCGTCCGGATCACCGAGACACTTCTCGTACACTTCGAAATAACTATCGGCGAAGGGTCGTTCCAGCCGAGGCACGCCGGAGCCGAGCAACGCGATCGCCCCGAGCTCCGCATCGCGCTCCACCCGGTACGGCACCATCTGCAGCCAACGCACCGCGCGAAAGTAGTCGGCCAAAAACGCGGTGCTGGCATAGAAGCCGACCGGCTTCAGCCGCCGGTAGTCGAGCGCGAGAAAATCGTCCGTCGCCGGCGCCAGCCACAACGGCAGCTCCACCGCCGATGCTTCGCGAATCTTCGCGACCTGCGCGGCGATCTCCGTGCGCACCGCTTCGTCGAAAAGCTCGGCCGAAGCGCCGAGCAGGACCATCGCCGGGCCGATCGCCCGCTGCGCATGCAACCACGCCGGCGCAACCACTTCCGGCGGCATGTTCGGCGACTTCAGCTTCGCACGCACGTTCGCGATGGTTTCTTCCAGCGTTTTCCGCAGCCGCACCGCGCGCCGAATCTCCAGCTCCTTGAACGAGTCCTCGAACAGCACGTGGAAGCCGTTCAGCAACGAATCGGTGGTGATGAAGAACGGCACATCGGCCCCGGCATAAGGCTCGAAACTCTGGCGGAACTGATGCTTCCCGATCAGAAACTTCTGTTGCGCCAGCTGCTTAATGCCCGCGGTCGAAATGTCGCGCGTAGAGGCCTCGACTCGCCAGTCGTAGCCGTCCGTGGATCGCGGCAACCGACCAGACCGTTCACGGGCTTCTTCGCGGCGCCGATGCACCTCCACCTTCTGTTCCTCGGTCAGACTCTTTTCCCATTTCTGGTGCGCCTCGCGCCACACCTCGAAGGCCGCGAGAACCTCCGGTCCCGTCATTTCCGGCTTCTGTACGAGCTTCGGCTCCGGCGGTACATCCACCTTCGACACCGTCTCGGCCCAGCCGGGCAGACCAACGCCCAGCGTCGCAAACAGAACAAGAAGCAAGGGGTAATGCCGCCTCATCGTCCCCGGATTGAATCCGAAGTCTAGCGACTCTGGCAAAGACAAAGGCCGCGGGTCCGGGGACCTGCGGCCTTTGGAATATGTCGCTGTAGCCGGCCTCGGTGAGTCCGGTTGTTCGGACCGGGGGCAGCGCCCCCGACTACAGTCGGAACTCAGCCGAGCGCCTTGAGCAGACGCTCGACTTCGGCGCGCTTGGACTGGAGGTCGGCGAGCTGCTTCTTCGCGCCTTCGAGGACGGCCGCCGGGGCCTTGCTCGTGAACGCGGTGTTCGCGAGGCGGGCCTCGGTGCCGGCGATGTGCTGGTTCAGCTTCTCCAGCTCCTTCGCGAGCTTCACCTTCTCCGCACCGGCGTCGACGCTGGCTCCGAGATCGAGATACAGCGTTCCCAGCGGCGTGACGGTGGCCGACATCGCCGGCTCGGTCGTGGTGCGTGTGAGTTCGGCGGCGCCGACCATGCGGACGATCTTCGCCGAGGCGCGCTCGAGCACGGACCACGAGGCGTCGGTGGTGACGAAGACCAGCTTCACGTCGCGGCGCTGCGCGGCGGCCTTGGCGGCCTTGAGCGTGCGGGCGAGCTGGACGACCTGCTTGAGCTGATCGACGGCGGCGGTGGCCGCAGCGTCGATCGTCACGCCCTTGGCCGCGAGCGCGGCCGTGAGGCCAGCGGCGGTGTCGAGGCGGGTCTGCTGGAGGTAGCTGCCTTCGGCGCCATAGCCGAGCAGGTGCCAGAGCTCCTCGGTGATGTGCGGGGCGAACGGCTCGAAGAGGAGCAGGAACTCGCGGATCACCAGATCCTGGATCGCGAGGCAGTTGGCCTTGCGCTGCGGGGCCTGGAGCTTGGCCTTCGAGACCTCGACATACCAGTCGCAGAAGTCGCCCCAGAAGAAGCTGTAGAGCTTCTGCGTGGCGGCGGCGAATTCGAAGCCGGCGAACGACTCCTCAAGGACGCGCATCGTGTCGGTGAGCGCGGCGAGGATGGCGTGATCGTCCTCATCGAAGAGCGCGGGCTGG
>CAZXHR010000140.1:7052-11492 GCA_964640465.1 uncultured Opitutaceae bacterium | reverse complement strand
TACGCCTACGCGACGCTGGGCGAGCTGGCCGCGTGGATCATCGGCTGGGATCTGATCCTCGAGTACACGATCGCCTCTTCGGCGGTGGCGCACGGCTGGTCGCAGTATTTTCAGGAGTTTCTCGGCACGTTCCTGCCGCGGTTGCCGGAGGGGCTGGCGAAGACGCCGTTCGACTACGATCCGCACGCCGGACACTTCGTCGCCACGGGTGGTTTCGTCGATCTGCCGGCGGTGCTGATCGTGGCGGCGCTCACGTGGGTGCTGATCCGCGGCATCAAGGAGAGCGCCGGGTTCAACACCGTGATGGTGGCCATCAAGCTGGCGGTCGTCCTCTTCGTGATCGGCGTGGGGGCGTTCTACGTGAGTCCGGCCAACTGGCATCCGTTCGCCCCCTACGGTCTCACCGGCCTGAGCCTTTTCGGGCAAACCATCCTGGGCCAGACCGGCGCCGGCGGCGAACCGCTCGGCATGCTCGCGGGCTCGGCGATCATCTTCTTCGCGTACATCGGCTTCGACTCCGTCTCGACCCACGCCGAGGAGGCGAAGAATCCGCGGCGCGACATCCCGTTTGGCATCATCGCCTCGCTGGTGGTGTGCACCGTGCTCTACCTCGCTGTGGCGGCCGTGCTCACCGGTATGGTGCCGTACAACGAGATCAACATCGAGGCGCCGGTCGCCGATGCGTTCCGCCGCGTGGGGCTGCCGTGGGCACATCTGATCATCTCGATCGGCGCCGTGGTCGGCATCACCTCGGTGCTGCTGGTGCTCATGCTCAGCCAGCCGCGCGTGATGCTGGCGATGGCGCGCGACGGACTGGTGCCGGAGAAACTCTTTGGCGTCGTGCACCCGCGCTTCCGCACGCCCTGGATCTCGCAGCTAGCGATGGGCGTGTGCGTGGCGGATTTCGCCGGATTCCTGCCGCTGCGCATCCTCGCCGAACTGGTGAACATCGGCACGCTGCTCGCGTTCTTTGTCGTGTGCCTCGCGGTGCCCGTGCTGCGGCGCACCCACCCGCACGCGCACCGGCCGTTCCGCGTGCCGTTCTCGCCGGTGCTGCCGCTGCTTGGCGCGGGAACCTCGGCGCTCCTCATGTTCTCGCTGCCGAAGGAGAACTGGTGGCGCCTGCTCGTGTGGCTGGTCGTGGGCGGGCTGATCTATTTCTTCTACGGCCGCCGGCACAGCGCACTGCGCGCGGCCAAGGCGCAACCGCTCTTGCCTGGCGAGGAGTCGGGCGGCTGACTGGGCGGGCCACCACGCATGAAAATGCTCATCGCCATTCTGCTCATCGTCGCCGGTGTCTGGCTGTTCAATGACGGCTGGCGGATGCGCGCCTCGCTCAAGGGGAAGACCCAGAGCGCGCTCGCCGGCCTGGCCCGACGTGTCGACGGCGAGACGCGCGTGCCGGAGCACAGCTGGTACATGATCGCCGGCAGCGTGTGCGTGCTCGCCGGCGCCGGGGTGTTGTTCGCCGGACAGAAGCGGTAGGGCGCGACCGCTGTCCTGTAGGCCACGGCGGTGACGTGGCCGGTTTGGTGTGGCTGGACGACGGAGTCGTTCAGCTCTCCGGCCAGGTCGATAACCTGGCCTACAGCGGCAGGCTACCCTGGGCGCCGGGGGCGGTGGCGATGGCCTGCAGGCCGATGGCTTCCCAGCCCTTCAACGTGAGCACACGGCCCGGGGCGGGGCGCGGGAGGACGCCTTCCGGGATGAGGGAGGGCTCGTGGACGTCCTCGAGCGGCTCGGCCTCCGCGCCCACGGCGACGGCGACGGTGCCGAGACCGACGGGGCCGCCGCGGTACGACTCCGCCATCAGGCGCAGGATACGCTTGTCCATCTCGTCGAGCCCGCGAACGTCGATTTCGAGCAGTTCAAGCGCGGCGGCGGCGACGGGCTGGGTGATCTTGCCCTTCGCCTTCTCCTGCGCGTAGTCGCGCACGAAGTTGACGAGGTTGTTGACGATGCGCGGCGTGCCGCGGGATCGCGCGGCGATCTCCTTCGCGCCGCCCTCGTCGATGGGGACGTCGAGCAGCTTGCAGGTGCGGTTGACGATGGTGAGCAGGTCCTCGCGGCCGTAGAAATCGAGGCGGGTGTTGAGCGTGAAGCGGCTGCGCAGCGGCGCGGTGAGCAGGCCGGCGCGGGTGGTGGCGCCGATGAGGGTGAAGCGCGGAAGCGAGAGGCGGACGCTGCGGGCGTTGGGCCCCTGGTCGATCATGATGTCGAGGCGGAAGTCCTCCATCGCGCTGTAGAGGTACTCCTCGACGGTCTTCGGGATGCGGTGGATCTCGTCGATGAAGAGCAGGTCGCCTTCCTCGAGGCTCGTCAGGAGGCCGGCGAGGTCGCCCGCCTTCTCGACCACCGGGCCGGAGGTGATGCGCACGGTCTTGCCCATCTCGGCTCCAAGGATCAACGACAGCGTGGTCTTTCCCAGGCCGGGCGGGCCGCTGAGCAGGATGTGGTTGAGCGGGTCGCCGCGGCGCCGCGCGGCGCCGACCATGACCTTGAGGCGCTCGACGGTCTTTGCCTGGCCGACGAAGTCTGAGAACGAGGCGGGCCGCAGCGCGGCCTCGGCGGCGGTGGTGGGCGCGGTGAGCGCGGAGTTGAGGAAGTTGACGCCTTTGTCGGGCATGGGGTGTCGGGAGACGCGGCGAGTAGACGCGGCGCGTCGAAGAGTGGCAAGCGGGGGTTGGCGTGGGTCGTCCCTTTAGGGCGACCGGGCGGGCGGTGTACGCGGATCGGGTGCGAGCGCGGAGCCGAGCGGGTCGGCCTGAAGGCGCGACCTACGCACAAGCGTGGGCGCTTACCCGATCAGTGGGTGACCTCAGAACAGGGCGTCGAGCAGGCGGTTGAAGAGGGCGTCGGCGGAGGCATCGAGTACGCCCTCGACCGATTCTTTCCAGCCGATCAGGCCGCCGAGAAACACGACAAGGCCGACGACTCCAAAGAGGAGCCCGATCCAGACGTTGAAGCTGGTGGCGATCGACCAACCCGCGAAGCCCATGGCGCCGAGGCCGAGCAGGATCGCGAGCAGGCGCTTCCACCACTCGACGGTCTGCACGCGCAATGCGAGAAACTCCGCGAGCTTCACCTCGGCGCGGGAACGGTCGCGAAAGGCCTTCTGTGCTTCGCGCAGGGCAGAGCGTTCGAGGAAGGATTGGTGGCGAGCGAGACTCACGTTCTTGGCCGGACGAGGCGCTTACGGCCGGCTGTTGAGATAGCGCTGGGCGGCGGCGCGATTCAGTTCGTGGTCGCGCGAGGAACGTTCGCGTTGCTCTGGCGGAAAGGCCGGTTCGCCGAGGTCTTCGAGCGCGATCAGGATCTGGTAGGCGACGTCGGCATCGCGCGGGAGTTCGCGGCGCAGAGCGCCGACAAGCGGGGCGACGTCGCGGGGATCGCGGCGTTTGCCGAGCGCCCAGTAGGCGGAGCCGCGCAGGGGCGAGTCGGCGCCCTCGGTGGCGAGCCAGTGCCAGAGGGTCTGCGCGAGGTCGTCGGGCGGCACGGTGGTGAGCTCGGCGTCGGCGATGAACTCGGTCTCGAAGTTGGAGTGGCGTACGCCGCGGGCGGCCTCGAAACGGAAGGCGGCGGCAGTGAGGAACGGGGCGTCGATGTCCATCGCGGCGGAGGATGTTGGAGACGGGACGCTCACGCGTTCTGTTTCAGCCACTCTTCAGGCGTGAGGGCGGGAATGGGGGAGCCGCGGAAATCCGGCTTGTTGCGGGTGATGATGCAGGTGGCGCCGGCCGCCTCGGCAGAGGCGATCTGGAGGCAGTCCTCGAAATCCTTCTGCGGCAGTTTCAGCGCAAGCTTGGCTTCCGGTTGCCCGACGGGGGCGACATCGGCCCAGGCGAGCACATCGGAAAGGAAGCTGCGCGCGGCGGCGGGCGAACTGGCCTTGGCCAGGATGTAGTAGAGGTTCGACATCGTGTGCCAGGCGACGAAGGCGGAGCCGGGGATGTCTTCGAGGCGGTCGAGCAGTTCGCCGCTGCGCGCGGAGCCGGGCCGGGCGAGGGCGACGTCGAGAAAGATGTTGGTGTCGATCAACGCGCGCATGTCACTTCACGTGCTTCTCCAGCAGGTAGGCGAGACGAGGGTCGTCGGCTGTGGCGCCGGGCGTGGGGAAACGTCCGTTCCAGCGGGCGGAGAAACCGGGCTGCTCGGCGGTGCCGGAGAGGTGCGCGAGGTGTTTCTCGACGAGCGCGGAGACGGTGACCTTGCGCCGGCGGGCGTAGGTCTTGGCCTGCTCGATCACCTGCACCGGGAGGTAGAGCGTGAGCTTCGTCTTCACGTACGTAAGGCTGCGCGGTCGTACGTAGGCGTCAACCGGGAAGGCGGCGCGCACGGTGGTTGCGGGGCGAGACTCTGGGGTAGGGCGAACCGTCCCCGGTGAGCCGCGGCTCGGTTGACCTTTGGCGGGGCCGTTCTGCTGGCGCGGCTCACCCGGAG
>CAZXHR010000140.1:0-7042 GCA_964640465.1 uncultured Opitutaceae bacterium | reverse complement strand
GCCCTACCTCGGAGGCGCGGTCACTTGTCCGACCAGATGGCGAACTCGCTGCCGCCGGGCTCGGTGAAGTGGAAACGGCGGCCGCCGGGGAAACTGAAGATGTCGCGGGTGATCGTGGCGCCGAGGGTCCTCGCGCGGTCGCGGAGTTCCTCGAGGCGCTCGGTGTAGATCACGATGAGCGAGGAGCCGGCGGCGGTGCTGGAGACCTTGTCGGAGCGGTAGAAGCCGCCGTTGAGCCGGCCGTCCTTGAACGAGCAGTAGTCGGGGCCGTACTCGGTGAACCGCCAGCCGAGCAGCGCGGTGAAGAAGGCCTTGGTCTGCGGGAGATCGCGCGACGGCGTCTCGACGTAGTCGACGGTGTTCGGGATCGAAGGCGGCGGCATGGGCTTCGGGCGGATATTACTGACGAAGAGCGGGCTGAGATGATGGATGGGATATCTTGTTTCTCAGTAAGGCGGCTAGGCGTGCCTGATTCCGAAGATGTTTCTGTGTCGCCTCCTCCACCTCCCGCCTCAAGTGCGCTAGCTCTACAGTTTCGAAGATCAGTGCCAGAATTAGGAGCGTGCCTTTTAGGATAAACTGCTTGGGCGAAGCAGCCAAATCCTGACGAAGTGATTCCCGCTCTTTGGGACTCATCGAGGAGTCTTCATGGATGGTCCCAATCTTTACCAGAAAGTCTCTTTTTTTGTCCGGTGCGAGGTCGGCAATGTACCGGGGAAGGTCGAAGCGGATGTGGCGAATATTGTGCACTACCCGGTTTCGGATAGTAGAAACTGCCTTGATAAACGTGGTCGCGTCTGAGCCGAGGATGTCGAACGACTCGATCAGAGTTAGTTTGCTAGTGCGTCCAGACAGACTTAGGTCGCCGATGAAATCGCTTATCTGATGGGCGCGAAAATGATCGTCGAGTGCCCAAGTGACGGCGGTTTCAAGGAGAGCATGGATGCGGATGACAAACGTCCAGTCATCGTTCTCGAGGAGTTCATCGAAGAAATCCTTTGGCAGACCAAAGAGTCCGCAGAGCTTTTTGGCTGACCCTCGTATCTGACGCCAATTGATCGACATAAGGCTCAGACTCGAAATTCACCGCCACTCCACGGCGGCGCCGAGGGCGCGGAGGTTTTCGACGAAACGGGGGTGCGCGCGGCGGATGGCGTCGGCGTTCTTCACGACGCTCTGGCCGGGGATCGACGCGGCGACGGCATAGAGGGCGACGGCGGCGCGGATGATGTACGGCGCCTCGACCACGGCGGGGCGCAGCGGCCGCGCGCCGAAGACGATGATGCGGTGCGGGTCGCAGGTGACGACGTGGGCGCCGAACTTCGCGAGCTCGGGCAGCCAGGTGAAGCCGCCCTCGTAGATTTTGTTCCAGAACTGCATCGCGCCCTCGGCTCGCACGGCGAGCGCGATGAGGACGGGCAGGAGGTCGACGGGGAAATACGGCCAGGGCGCGGCCTCGATCTTGGCGAGGAGGTTGGTGGTGTGCGGCTCCTCGATGCGCAGGCGTTGGCCGGCGGGGACGATCGCGGTGTTGCCCTCGAAACGGATCGTGACGCCGATCTTGGCAAAGGAGCGGACGATGAGGTCGAGGTGCTCGGGCTGGGTGTCGGTCACGCGCACCTCGCCGCCGGTGATGGCGCCGAGGGCGAGGAAGGTGACGACCTCGTGGTAGTCGGTGCTGATGGCGATCTCGGCGCCGTGGAGGCGTTCGACGCCCTCGATCTCGAGGCGGCTGGTGCCCAGTCCGCGGATGCGCGCGCCCATGGCGACGAGCGCGGCGCAGACATCCTGCACGTGGGGCTCGCTGGCGGCGTTGATGAGCACGGAGGAGCCCTCGGCGAGGGCGGCGGCCATGGCGAAGTTCTCCGTGGCGGTGACGGACATGTAGTCGGCCCAGTGGCGGGCGCCGCGGAAACGGCCGTCGAGGGTGAAGACGGCCTCGTCGCCGAGGGTGAGGCGGGCGCCGAAGGCGCGGAGGACGTCGAAGTGCGGGTCCAGTTCGCGGATACCGAGGGAGCAGCCCTTGGTGTTGGACTCGACGACGATGCGCTTCAGGCGGTGGAGCAGCGCGGGGTAGAGCAGGACGGTGGAGCGCATGTCCTGCGGGAGTTCGCCGTTGGCCGGGAGGGAGCGGAAGCCGGAGTGGTCGAGTGCCATGGTGCCGGCGGCGCGGTCCCACTCGATGCGCGAGCCGTGGCGCGTGCAGAAGGCGACGAGCTTCTCGAGGTCGGTGATCGCGGGGACGTTGGCGAGGCGCACGGGCTCGTCGGTGAGCAGCGTGGCGCAGAAGATGGGGAGGACGGCGTTCTTGTTGCCCGAGGGCCGGATGGTGCCGGAGAGCGGAGTGCCGCCGTGGACGAGGAGGTCGGACATGGTTTGCGAAACGGGAGACTGGCGGAAGGGGCCGGCGGGGAGAATGCGAAAAGCGGCGGACGGTGGCTAGCGGATGTGAAAAGCGTCGGGCGTGGGGGAAACGGCGCCGCTCATGCGGTGGAGGGGTTCCGGCTCATGTCAACCAATAGTTGACATGAGCTGTGGGGCCGCGGGGCTGAGAGAGTGGTGTGGCGCGGGTGGAGGCCGTGGGACGAGAGCACGAATTCGTGTCGCGATCGGACGGAATTTTGCGCTTCGGAGTGGGGTGGAACGGCGGGCGAGTGCGGAGGGGCGCGGTGCGGGACAGCACACTTTCTTGTCACGGTCGGAACGGGAAAGTGTGCTGTCGGTGGGCGCGGGATTTTGTGGATGGCTGGAGAAACGTGGGCACGAAAAAGGCGCCCGCGGTGAAGCGGGCGCCTTGAAGTGTACTGGAGGTGGCTGGAGCGATCAGGCCTGCGGGGCGTCGCCGCCCGGACGGGGACCGCCTTCGCGGGGGCCGCCGAAGCCGCCTTCGCGAGGACCGCGATCACCGCGGAAATCGCCACGGCCATGGCCGCGGCCGCGTCCACCACGACGGTGACGATCACCACCGCGGAAGCCGCCTTCACGGCGCTCGCCGCCGCCCTGGAACTCGCCTTCGCGGCGGGGCTCGCCGTCTTCACGAGGGGCTTCGAGGTTGCCGTCCCGGGCTTCGCCGACTTCGCGCGGGGCGCGCTCGCCGCGGAACTCGCCGCCGTGACCGTGTCCGCCACGACCGCGACCGCGTCCACCACGACGATTGCGGCGCTCGCCGCGGAACTCGCCGCCTTCGCGGGGACCGCGCTGGTCACCGGATTGTGCAGACGCTTCCGCGGGCTTGCTGCCGAAGAGGTTCTTCACCCAGCCGAAGAGGCCGCCGGATTTCTTCTCGGAGGGAGCTTCGGGAGCGGGCTGCTGCTGCGCGGGACGGAACTCGCTCTGGGGACGGTTCTCGCCTTCGGGGCGACGGCCTTCCTCGAAGCGACGGCCGCCTTCGCGACGGTCGCCGTAGGAGCGTTCGCCTTGCGGGCGGTCGCCGTCGAAACGGCGTTCGCGGCGTTCGCCACGATCACCGCGGAAACGGTCGCCTTCGCGGCGCTCGCCGCCTTGGAAACCGCCTTCACGGCGTTCCCAGCGCTGGTCGGACTGCTGGCGCGGGGCGGGCGGGAGGATGTCGAGCTGAGGCTTCTCCTCGGAGCCCGAAGCGGCAGGCGCTGCGGGAACGACGGGGGCTGAAGCGACCGGAGCTGCCGGAGCTTCCGCATGGGGAGCGGGAGCGCTCACCGGAGCGGCGGGCGTGGCGGCGATGGGAGTTTCAACCTGAGGAGCCGGGGCCGGAGTGGCTTCGGCGACGGGGGCGACCGGCGCGGGGGCCGGCTGGGTGGCGGGAACGGGAGCCGCGGGAGCGGGCTCGGGTTCGGCCGAGGTGGAACCGAAGCCGCTGGTGTTGCGCGGCAGGGGGATCACGGAGATCGCCGTGGGCCGGTAGGCCGCTTCGGCGGAGGCCGCGACGGGGGCGGCGATGGACTGACGTTTACCGCGCGAGAGGCCGGAACCGCGACTGGTTCCGAAGGCGGGAGCCGCCGGCGCGACCGGGGCGGCTTCCGCCACCTGCGCCGGGGCGGCCGGAGCGGCCGGGGTCTCGGAGGCAGGAGCGGCGGGCGCGGCCACGGTGGGGGTGGGCTCGCTGCCGGCCGGGCTCGTCTGGGGAGCCTGGTTTTCTTCTGTTGAGGACATGTCTCTTTCTGTGCGAGGCGCGCGCGGCTAAGGCAGCGGCGCCGGTGGTTGGGGCGGCCGGGGCGCGAAAATGACGCGCCGCAAGAGCGGCCACCGGAGGGCGGGGAGCATCCCGGGGTGCCCGGCCGGGGGTCAACAGGATAAGCGGGGAGGGGCGAAGGCGGTAAAAGGAGCGAGTAGTGAGTAGCGGGTAGCGAGTAGACCGCGGATGCGCCGCCGAAGCGACAGAAGGCAACAAAGGGAACGAAGAAGCCGAATGCGGCGTGGGCGGCGGATGGCGCGGTTGGGTGTCAACCAATGGTTGACATCGGTTCGCTCTCCTTCGGCCGGTTTGGCTGTGGGAACGTCGGCGTGCTGCGCGGGCCGAGGGCGTGGGGCGGGCTCGGTGTGGCGCGCAAGGACTGCGATGCGCCGGGCGATCCGGCTATTCCGCGGCGCCCAGCAGCGGGGGCAGCGGGCAGTCGAGGGCGTCGGCGATGGCACGGACGAGTTCGGCTTCGTCCTGGCTGACTTGGCGGTCGAACCCGACGGCGCGGGCGCAGGCGGCGAGGAGCACGCGGCGGTAGGACTCGGGGGCGGCGGCGAAGGTGTCGAGCGCGGTGGAGACGGCGTCGAGCCCGCAGTCGGCGGCGGGTGCAAGCTCGAGCGTGTGCATGATGCCGGAGAAATGGGCGGTGCCGGCCTGGAAGGCGCGGAAGGCCTGCTCGTGGGAGTCGGTCGAGGCGCGGGCGCAGGCGGAGATCAGGGTCGCGATGGGGCGGGCGAACTGGGCGACGGTGGGGCGGACGAGCGTGCGTTGCAGTCCCGAGATCGTGGCGACGTTGTGCGGCGCGAGATGGCGCGCGAGGGCCTTGAGGAGGGCGAATTCGAAGAGGTGGACCTCGCCGTCGTGCTCGGCCAGTGCGCGGGCGGAGGCGAGGAGAGACGATCTCGCGGATGCGGGCAGGGACTGGAGCGTCGGCAAGGCGAGACCGAGGAGCGGGAGGCGTTTGGCGCGGTGGAGTTTGGAGATGTCGGTCGAGAGCGGGGCGAGTTGGTCGGCGATGGCGGGGCCGGCGGTGCGGCGTACGAGGTCGAGCTCGGCGGCGTGGCGGTCCGAATCGGCGGAGAGGAGCAGTCCGAGGACGACGGCGGGGGCGCGGGTGGGCGAGCGGGCTGCGCCCAGCAACGCGGGCGGAATCGAGGCGAGGAGGCGCTGCGAGTAGGTGACGTGTTCGGCGCCGGGGGTGACGGCGGCGCCGACGAAGCTGCCGAGCTCGGTACGCACGGCCGCCAAGTCGGCGAGGTTGCGGGCGAGTGGGATGCGGCCGGGTGTCGGGGGTTTCCCGGACGGGCGATCGAGCGCGGCGAGCCGGGCCGCAACCGGTGGATGGGTCGAGAACCAGTCGATGAGGACCGAGCGGCGGGCGGCGACGAAGTGCAGGTGTCCGAGTTTTGCGGACGCCGCAGGACCGGCGAGGCGGTCGCCGGGGGCCGCGGCGATCTTGGCGAGGGCGCCTGCGAGACCGGCGGGGTTGCGGGTGAACTGGACGGCGGAGGCGTCGGCGAGGAACTCGCGCTGGCGTCCGGCGGCGGCCTGGAGCGCGCGGGCGAGGAGAAACCCGGCGAAGCCGACGGCAACCACGAGCAGGCCGACGGGGGCGAGGATGAGCAGCGGCGTGGGGCCGGATGTGGGTTCGTGGGTCTCGGGGTCGGTGCCTTCCGCCCAGCCGGCGCGGAGGATATCGATACCGAGCTCGGGGATGAAGAGCAGGCCGGAGAGAAGGGCGACGAGGCGTGCGTCGAGCGCAGTGTCGCCGTGGAGAAGATGGCTGAACTCGTGGGCGACGACGCCTTGGAGCTCGTCGCGAGTGAGGCGGTCGAGGCAGCCGCGTGTGAGGATGAGGACGGCGTCGTCGGCGCGGCGGCCGGCGGTGAGGGCGTTGATGGCGCGTTCGTGGCGCAGGATGAAGACGCGCGGTGCGGCGCGGCCGGAGGCGATGGCCATCTCCTCGACGATGTTGCGCAGGCGCTGGGCGGCTTCGTCGCGAGCGGATGAAGACAAAGGCTCGGCACCGAGGCGCGAGGCGAGGGCGGCGCCGCCCTCGGCGAGGTTGACCCACTCGATGGTGGCTCCGGCGAGCAGGACGAGGAAAGCACCGCCGGCAAGGATGGCGAAGACACGCCAGTCCCACTCCCACTGCCAGCCCGAGCCGGAGCCGATCTTCCAGGCGCACTGGAGGAGGAACGGCAGCGCGCCGAGGAAGGCGAGGAAGAGCGCCAGTGCGACGGAAAATAGGATCAGCAGGCGCGCCGAGCGTTGGCGGGCGGAAGCCTGTTGCGCGAAGAAATCCATGCTTCAGGCCGCCGCGCCGAGAAGAGGCGGGATCGGGCAGTCGAGCGAGTCGGCGACGGCGCGGAGGAGGTCGGCTTCGTCGGGCTCGACGGAGCCGTCGGTGGCGATGGCCTCGGTGCCGGCGAGGAGGAGGACTTTGCGGATGGCGGGCGAGGCTTGGACGAGCTTGTCGAGGGCGGCGCTGATGGCATCGAGTCCACAGGACTCGGCGGGGGCGAGGCGGAGCTGTCCTTGGAGCGTGGGGATGCGGGCGGTGGCGGCGGCGAAGGCGCGGGCGGTCTCCTCGGCGGAATCGGAACCGACGCGGGCGAGGGCGGAGAGCAGGAGGCCGATCTCGGGGGCCAGGGCGCCGAAGGAGTAGAAGTTGACGATGCCGGAGCGGGCGCCGCGGGCGGCGGCGAGGACATGGCGGTCGAGCGCCTTCTCGAGCATGAACTCGAAGAGGGTGACCTCGCCATCGGCGGCGATGAGGAGCCTGGCGGTCTCGACGGCGCCGGCGCCCTCGGCGGGCGGGAGGGCGCGGAGGGCGGGCAGGGCGTGGGGGCGGGGCGGCCGGCGCGGCTGGGGGGCGGGGCG